>PKTE01000311.1 GCA_002869335.1 Salinivirgaceae bacterium
AATTGTAAAAATAATTGGAGATGCATTTTCAATGATGGAACGAAACTTTGCTTCACTTTCTATTAGGGCTTGCTCTGTTATTTTTCTATCATCAATATCGGTCATTTTTCCCACCATACTGATAGGAGTACCGTCTGGTTTTCTTTTTACAACTTTACCTCTTCCACTTACCCATTTGTATAACCCATTGCTAGCTAGTAGTCTATGTTCTATTTGCCAGGTTTCACTTTCACCTTTTAAGTGATTGTTTAATCTTTCTAGTACTTGAGCTTTATCATCTTTATGTATTCTTCCCTCCCAGGTTTGAAAGCTATAGTTGGGCTCAATTTCTAAAATCTTAAACCAACCAGGACTAAAATATACGTTATTGTTCTCAATGTTCCAATCCCATAGCCCGTCGTTTGTTGCTTCCATTGCCAATTTAAACCGCTCTTCACTTTCTTTTAATGCCTTTTCTGCCAATTTTTGGTTTGTAATATCGTAACTAACAGTTTGTACATATCTTTTATTATTGGCAAATACTGGAATGTAATAAGTGAAAAAATGCCTTCCGGCTCTTTCATCTTCATATTGTATAACTTTGTTTTCGCGAATTGTTTCTTCAGCTATTTCAACACGCTGCTTCATTACATCAGGAGGTAATAACTCTTTTATATTCATTCCAATAATATCATCAACCTCTTTACCTAATGACTTTGCTATGGCAGGATTACATGTAGTAACAAGATAGCTATCAGCATCTACTTCTAAAATAAGTGAGCTTGAATAATTTACGAGTCGTTTGAATCTTTCCTCGCTTTCTTTCAATGCATGCTCGGCTTTTATGCGATCAGTAATGTCGCGAACTACAGCTGTCATTCCATCAAAATCACCCTTATCTGAATAAATGTATTTAGAAGAAGAACCAATCCATTTTATTTGATCAGTTTTAGTACGTATTCTATATTCAGTTGAACGATTTATTTTTTTCTCTTTGATCTGTATTGCTATTTCATCTTTGAGTTTAATGCGATCTTCTTCAATAACTAAATCGAAAATATTTTTTTCTAAAAACTCATCGACAGAATATCCTGAGATTAGTTCTATTGAAGGAGTAACATAAACGGCTTTAAAGTTTTTATCAATTTGGATTATTGCATCAGAGATATTTTTCTCCAAAAACTCATATTGCTTTTCATCATTCGTTGTTTTTTGTTCTAATAGCAATTTGTATTTTGCAAGCTGATCTTCTAATTCTTTAATTCTTTCCTCTTTTGACTTTTGCGACATACTATTTTCAAATTAGATAAGAAAAATACTAGAAATATTTTTAATGTAATACCGTGATTTTACCTGTATTCACCTTTTGTTAATATTTTAGTTTGATAGACTTAAATAATTAATGCTGGAGTAGGTAAATGAATCCTTTTTGTTTGAATTGATTAAATATTTATTTTTTTAGTAAGTGATAGATAATTAGGTGGTTAAGGGGGAATGTTTGAGCTCAGGTCACATTTGAAGTTTTTGTACGTCATATTGTTGAGATTTAGTACTAACTCAAAATTTAATGCCATGAAATACAAAGTTCACCGACTAGATGTTAGAGGTTCTGATATGCAAGAAAAATTAGAACTCTATTTACAACCAGTGAAAGGAGAAGTTATCTCAATAATTCCCAATGTGAAGCCCACATTTCAGTTGATGGGTGCAACAGCACGAGTTAATTTTCTTTTAGTTGTTGAAAAGGTAGAGCGATAGTAATTGATCTTAGAGATTGGATTCAAAATCCAATATCCAAGATCTAATATCCACCATCCAGGATCATCAACATAAAATGCGCTGCTGACCAGCTAAAGTTATAGGCTTCCATACCTTCTCCGGTAATGGGGTTGTAGTTTTCGCGAATAGCCGGACCTTTTTCCATTAAACCTTCAGCATTATGAAGCATTTGATTTACGGCTTGTATTGCCTCTTTGTTGAATGAATAGTTCTGTAAACCTTTTATTCCAAAGTATGCCTGATCAACCCAAACAGGACCTCGCCAATAACCTCTGTAAGGTTTGAATTTTTTATCCGAAGCACTTAATGTCTGAAATGGAACCTGCTTGAAAAAATAGGCTGTATCCATCATTTTTTCGGCAATTTTTTCAGCCTGATTCGTGGTTGCAACTTTTGCCCAAAGCGGAATCCATCCTTCGCAGCCTTTTGTTTTAATGAATGATTTCCCTGAAATATCTGTATCGTAAAACCAACCAGTTACTGAATCGAAAAACTGTGTTTGGATTTTTTGCTTTAATATTTTTGCTTCCAATTGAAACCTCATGCCTAATTCCAGCTGGCCTAATTCTTTCAATATTTCAGTCAGATATATTTTATCAGCATACAGGTAGGCATTTAAGTCAACACTTTCCTGGTTGAGCGAATAGGCTGTTTCACTGCTTTTTAATAGTTTGCTGTGGTCAAAGCGCACAGCATTGTCCATTCCGCTTTCCCATTTGGCGGCAATCAGCGTTCCATCCGTACTTCCATATTCACAAATCTTGTCATTGTCATGGTCGCGATTTTTGTACCACCAGCTATGTTGGAGTAGAAGGGAAGGTAACATCTCTTCAAGAAAAAACTTGTCTGCATCATTTTTGTAAATTTCCCACACAGCCCACGATAATAGCGGTGGTTTACTATTTCTGTAATTGTGTTTTTCAATGGTAGTATCGCGATAAATACAGTCAGAAATAAAGCCATTGGGTTCAATATAATCAATCATGGCTCTGATTTGATATTTGGCTTTTTCTGTATTATATTGGGCTAATGCCACTGCATGTTTCCAACTATCCCAGGCCCAAAAGCCATGAAACCACTCGTAGTGGTAACTAGGGAAAACACCAGCATGCTTTAACTCACCTGCAGGAGCACGATAATTGTTTTGTAATGTCAGCAGCGCTTTTGCCAGCAAAATATCATAAGCAGAATCTTTAAACTCCTCTTTGAGTTTGGACTTTACTTTTATAAATTCTATTTCTTTTTTATTGATGTTAGCTTGTAGAAGATTTTGCCAGTCTTGCATTTGTCTATTGGTATTTTTTGTGTCAAAGTCTTTGATATCCTGCTCAAATACAAAACTTTGGCTCCAAATGATGTCTGTTTCTTTACCTGGCTTAATTTGAATGTTTTGTAAAGCTAGATGATAGCTTGTATCTGTAACATTTTGGTTGATGACCTCATTTAAAGAGCTAATAAATCCAGTGGCATCAGACTTTTCAGAATTGATGATTATGGTATTTCCTTTCGAATTTAAATGAAGTGTTTTATTGTCTATAGTCCCAATAATTTGAGGTGTTAAGCTGGCTTCCTTATTAGAAAGATTAATAATTTTTGTAGCAGTAATGGCTGTTAGTTCATCTACGAAAAAAAGGTATTGTCTAAGTTCTAAATCTATATTTTTCCAGGTAATTTCAAGGTGACTGTTATAACTTCTACAACTGCTATTAAAACAAATGGTTTTTCTATTCTCATCCAATAAAATGAGGTGGCTTAATGCCTTGCTACTCCATATTCCATTCTCTTGCGTCATTAAAAAAGGCCCTGTAAAACCTATTTTAGTAGTGGAAGAATCCGGCAATCCATAACCAAACCATGCACCCTGATCCGAAAAGGCAAATGCAAGTTCATTCCCCTTTGAATCTTTGTGCTTCACGTAGTTGATTACATTGTGTGGTATTGTGGTATCAAATTGTGAATCTATGGTTTGATTGTGTTGACAACCAAAATATGTTAGTGCAAACACAATGAGTAGGATAGGTGGGTAGCTTTTCATTTTATGTGGATCTTGGATAATGGATATTAGATATGGGATCTTAGATCTTGGATAATAGATCCAATTTCCAGGTTTTAATATCGGTTAATTATTAAAAAGTGTTAAATAATAGATTTTTTAATTCAAGTTTTTTTACCACAAGGAACACTAAGAAAGCACAAAGCACACCAAGAAAATAGTCCTCTTTGTGAACTTAGTGACTCCTTAGTGAGCTTTGTGGTTAGGTTTTAATATTCAAAATATTATTTATTTAGCTCTTGTCAAAGATCTCATTCCCAAGATCTAAGATCTGCTATCTATTCGTGATTATTCGTATAATCCGTAATCAGTTGATTTCTAAGCTTCACATACAATGCAGTAGCCTCTTTCATTAAACCATTGGAATAGTTCGTAAGGTACTTTTGTGCCTTTTCCGGGCTCTCTTTGTATAGTTTTTCAGCTTCTTTTTCAATTTCGGTCTGTTTATCGAAAATCTTTTTCTCGAAAGGTGTACGAGCTTTAATTACATCTTTTGACATGGGTTGAAAACGCATACGACAGAGATTTTCTACAAAATCAAACGCCCAGCGAGCCGATTTTTCATCATAAGCTTTTGGGTTGTATGTTTTGTAAGACTCATCAACTGACAAGTTTCCTGCATATATTGGAACGTAAGGAGAGATGTATGGATTGTCAAGATAAACCCAATAAACACCTCCAATTTCGTCTGGTAACCAATCTCTGATTTGCAGTACCATACCGTAATGTCCACGATGGCGCGCCACAGGGCGGCGGTAAGTAATTTCCATTACTTTGCGCATTTCACTGTCTGGGAATGGCGTTGCCATTGCACTTTGCTCGATTCCACCTTTTCCATCAGGTACCATCCATTGAGGATAAAGCGTCATATCGTATATAGTTCCTTCAAATACAGAGCGTTGGAAGGCAATTACATCCTGAAAAGAGATTTTCTTCTCGGGCTTAATTGAGAAAGGATAATAGGAAACAGGCTCCACAATTTGGAAATAAGGCTGCATGCCTTTGTAGTAATTGTCTTTCACATATCTGTCTGGCCATTCTTTAAGGTTGGGAGCAAAAGTAGTGTGAAATAACCAAAAACGTCCTGTGGCATACTCTACAGGTAGCGGTGTATATGCTTCTTGCCAAATAAATGGTTTGCCCGATTTTGGATCATACCAACCACGGTCAATGGCTTCCTGCATGTAGTTTTTGGAAACCATATAATTGTCTTTGTCTTTTCTATCAATTTCTTTGATGATTGACCAGTTTGGAACCATTATAGCCTGGTCGTCACCAATGCGCTTGGCAGCCCAAATTGCACCGGGTTTGCCACTATCTTTTTTCCATCCTGCACCTACGCCAAATACCTCCAAAATCCATAATTCATCTTTGTCGGCAATTACAAGCGTTTCTGAACCGTCACCACTTGAAGGTAAAAATCCATACTCAGTCATTAAATCGCCAATAAACTGAACAGCTTCACGAGCTTTTTTGTGACGTTGCAATGCGAATATTTGTGCTTGCTCAATGGTCATGATCTGTTCGCCATTCTCCATAGTACAGATTAATTCAGCTCTTTGAGCGGTTGTGCTCTCCGCAATCCCAAGCTGGAACTCGTTTACCTGTGAGTATGCCGACTGGAAATATTTGTAAGTTTGCTCAACTTGTGGAATGTAACCTAAAATTTTACCGTCATTGTCTAATGGGAGTGATGCGTCCTGGATTCCCCAATATACTGGAGCCTTTGAACCCGCTTTGTATGTCATTCTGGGTACTACAAAAATGCGTGAATCTTCTCCCGTATCTGTATGGGAAATAATTATAGACCCATCCTTTGATGCTTTTTTGCCTACTGCAATAATGGTACATGAGTTACTTTGCATTGTTATTAATACAAAGAGAGTGGTTAGTAGAATTGTGATGAATTTCATAATTAGATTTTTTATTTCAAGATAATTGATTTGCTAATATAATTTATTTTACTCAAACGCCTTTGCCCTTTCAGCTTCCACATCTTCAATGCTTTTAGCCAATGGTTTTCCAAGTATTTTATGTCCATTTTTGGTGATTAGAATATCTTCTTCGTTTCTGGTTCCTCCAAAATCTCTGTACTCATTTACTTTATCATAATTGATGAATTGGGTGAATTTGTTTTGCGAATTCCAAAGGTCAATTAATTCAGGAATAAAATAGATCCCCGGTTCAATTGTTAACACGTACCCTGGTTTTAGTTCACGCCCTAAACGAAGCGATTTAATACCGAATAACGTACTTTTGGGTTCGCCTCCGTATCCAACGTATTGTTCGCCCAGGTTTTCCATATCATGCACATCTAAACCCATCAAATGGCCTGTACCACAAGGGAAGAATAGGGCATGAGCTCCTGCATGAATGGCTTCTTCGGTATCACCTTTTACAAATCCCATGTCTTTGAGTCCGTTGAAAATAGT
>PKTE01000364.1 GCA_002869335.1 Salinivirgaceae bacterium
CTGGTAAAAGATATGGTGTCGGAACGGCTTCACCTTTTGCTAAACTAACAGTACAGGGAGATGCAACAATAGCTCCTGATGAACCTTTGTTCGAAGTTAAAAATGCTGCGGGAGATGTAATTTTTGCAGTATATGAAAATGAAGTGAAAGTGAACTTCAAAGAAACGGCTAAAGGCGTAAAAGGAGGCTTTGCCGTAGGTGGACTCTCTGGTACAAAAGCAAATCCGGTTGAATATCTGCGAATTACACCAGATAGTGTCCGTATATACATAAATGATACTGCCGTAAAAGGTGTAAAAGGAGGCTTTGCCGTAGGTGGATTGTCAGGAACAAAAGGTGGAAATCAATACTTTAAATTGGATGATGAAAGTGCGAGTATTTATTTAAAACAGCCTGCAAAAGGTGTAAAAGGAGGATTTGCGGTAGGTGGTCTTTCGGGCACAAAAGGATCTGAAGATTATTTAACAATCGAACGTGATAGTGCCCGTATGTATATCAATGACGCCGTCAAAGGTGTAAAAGGAGGCTTTGCTGTAGGTGGTCTTTCAGGGACCAAAGCAGGAGCGAATTTTCTGGACCTAACTCCTGAAAACTATTTTATAGGACACAACTCAGGCATGAATACAGTTACTGGTGTTGGCAATGAGGGCCGGTATAACTCATTTTTTGGATATGAAGCGGGAATGTATAATGAAAACGGATATCAGAATATCTTTATAGGGTACAAAGCAGGTAAAAGTAATATTTCTGGTTATAACAATATTTTTATTGGAGATAGTGCTGCAATATCAAATACGACTGGTTATAGTAATGTTGTGTTAGGTTCAAAAGCCGCAAAAGGATTATCATGGGGACATGATAATGTTGTTTTAGGTTATAAGGCAGGGGAGTCGCTGACTACTGGAGATTATAATATCTTTATTGGTAATAATGCAGGAAGTAAACTTACGAACCAAAGACATAATGTATTTATTGGATATGAATCTGGAAGGGAGAATATAGGTGGATATCGTAATGTTTTTGTAGGATTTAGGTCAGGAACCTTAAATGTTGATGGTACTGCAAATACTTATATAGGACAATTTGCGGGAGATGAAAATCTGGGGTCGACAAATACATTTCTAGGTTATTGGGCTGGTGGTGGAAATAACATTGGTGATGCTAACGTGTTCTTGGGTTATCGTACAGGAATGGGCTCCACAGGAAATGGTAATGTATTTATCGGAACACAGGTTGGAGAGTCTGCCACAGGTAGTAACATGCTTTATATTGATAATTCCACTACAAGCTCGCCTCTTATATATGGAGAGTTTGATAATCAAATAGTAAATATAAATGGTGATTTTGGAGTAAGTGGAAATTCTGAAGTAAGTGGTGATTTTAGTGTAAGCGGTAATATTGGAATTAATACCACTACACCTTCCTATGATCTTCACATAAATGCTACTGATGCTACAATTTCATTAGGTGGTTATGAATTAGGTCGACTAACCGGAGGTACAGGGCTTGATAATGATGTAATTCCTTTTACAGGCAGTGCAAGTGGATTTGATTTAGGTAATAACAATGCTACTGAGCACTGGGGTGATGTAGTAGCAACACTTTATGTGACTTATGCAAAAGGTGAGCAATTTAAGTCTGGAGAAAAAATGAATATTGATGTTGATTTACTAAAAGCCCTTGAGCCAGTAAGTTATATATCTGATGAATCTCGAGGCAAACAGTTGCAATATGGCTTTACAATTGAATCTTTAAGTAAAGTTGCACCTGCTGCGCTCGTTACTTCAGACACAGATTATGACGAAGAAACAAATCAATATATAACAACTAAGTCGGAGAATCCCGGCATTAATTATAACGCATTACTGCCAGTTGTGGTGAGCTTTATGCAACAGCAACAGCAAGTAATCGAAACTCAATCGAAAGAGATACAAAATCACGCTCAAGAAATTGAAGCGCTAAAACAAGCTAATAAAGAATTAAAAACACTTATTGAAAGTCTGAAATAATTATGCGTATGAAAAATATATTTATAATTCTTTTAATCTTTGCTGCACTAACGGTTTACGGCCAAAAAGGAATCGTAAACAATGGTGCCAGAATAGTTGTAGAAAGCGGTGCTTATATTAAAGTACAGGGCGATAATACAACAGGATACACTAATAAATCGTATGGCTCTAAACATGGCCGTATTGATTTGGACGGTGAAATAGTGGTAAATGGTTTCTTTACAAATAACGCCACTGCAAATTCCGTATTTATTAATCTTGATGGTACAGGAGTCGTTTCATTTGAAGGTGGATCAGCACAATCAATTAATGGAACGCAACCCATTTCTTTTGAAGGATTAAATCTTTCAGGGGCTAGTGTTACCATGAATACCAATGTTAGCTTGACAGGGGCCCTGAACCTAAGTTCAGGCCTACTCGATTTGAATACAAATATGCTTAGCTTTGGTACATCTTCAACAGTTACAGGCAGTCCGGGGACTTCATCAATGCTGATTCCCGGTACTACTGGTATTGTAAGAAAGTACTATGCTTCAACGGGTTCATTTACTTATCCCATCGGGGATAATTCTGGATCAGTGACATATTTACCAGTAATTGCAAATATTACTTCTGGAACTTTTGGAAGTGGAGCTTATCTCGACTTGCAAATGATAAATTCAAAGCATCCTGAAAACACTAATACAACAGATTTTATTAGCCGTTATTGGGATTTGTCGGAATATAACATTTCAGGGTTTAATTCTACACTTTCTTTTACGTATGCAAATGCTGATATTTCAGGAACTGAAGGGAATTTGTCAACTTTGGGTTACGACGGAACTTTTTGGGATGTTTATAACCCGGCTACTACAGCCACAAATAAGTTAACCGCTACTGCATCAGAATTTTACCAGTTTACTGGTGGAGGATCTGATGCCGTTACTCCGCAAATTTCATGGGCAACCGATGGCGAAATTCTGGAAGCAATGGAAAGTGGTGAGCAAATTAAGGTTGCTGTTGTAAACGATCAACTAGCAGCTACTCTTAGTGCAGCTCAATGGAATGTTTCTGGCTTGCCAAATGGTGTATCCGTGGGAAGTGTAACAAGACCTTATGCCGATACTGCAATCATTAACTTATCTGGAAACCGATTAGATGATTTTGATTCAGATGTGTCATTTTCACTAAGTGTAAATGCTTCTCAATTTGTGCATACTACATCAGGAACTTTAGCTCCTGAGATAGACCTTACTATTACTGCCGATAATGATCCTGAAGATGTGGCGATGGCTGATGATGGTAGCATTATTGAAGGTTCTGAAAGTGGAGAGGTAATTCAGGTTACTTTAACGGGTGGTACTTTTGCACAATCACTAAACACAGGTAGTTGGGTTGGTATTAATATGCCTACCGGAGTGTCTTTAGGTTCAATTTCCAGACAATCTGCAACCCTTGTGGAAATTACCTTAAACGGAGATGCTACTGTTGATTATGATGCAGATATTACTGATTTTCAGTTAACCGTACCAGCTTCAGATGTGAATGAATATTCAGGTAGTGATTTTGTCTTAACTACAGGTGTAACATTTAAAGCAATTGATGAAAGTCTTATTATTTCAATGACTGATGGTGGCTCAGGTATAGATGAGAGTGCTGAAGATGGTCACGTAATTGTAGTTTCAATTGATGAAAAAGTTTTTGCAGCCACATTGACTCCAACAGACTGGAATTTGTTTAATATTCCTGGTGGAGTACAAATTGGAAGTGTAGTAAGAACTAATGATACAGCTGTTTATATAACACTAAGCGGCAATAGAACTACTGATTATGATGCAGATATTACAAATACACAGCTTACAATTGCTGCTTCTCAAATTGTAGGTGTTACCAATCCTGTTACTTTATCTTCAGGTGTAACTTTTAATGCAGATAATGATCCTGAAAGCATTGCTATAGCCTTAGATGGCGATGGAATTACAGAAGGTAGCGAAAGTGGAGAAGTTATTACCGCGACCTTAACTGGTGGTACTTTCCCAGATCCGTTGACAACTGGTAATTGGACATTGAATAATTTGCCACAGGGTGTGTCAATCGGAAATGTAGCCAGAACAGGGTTGACAACAGCTACAATTACGCTGTCAGGTAATAGAGAGGTTGATTTCGATAGTGATATTACTACTATTGACCTTGACGTGGCAAGTGATGATGTTGACGATTTCAGTTCAGCCACATTGACGTCAGACAATGCAGTAACAATTACAGCCGATGCTGATGTTGAAGAGATCGCTTTATCTGGTGGTCCTTTCATGGAAGGCGGCGAAGATGGAGGAGTAATTACCGCAACATTAACTGGTGGTACTTTTACAACAGTTACAATCTCAGATGTTACGCTAAGTAATCTACCTGTTGGAGTTTCTTTAGGTAGTCTTAATCAGATAAATAATACCGAATTACAGCTTACGCTATCAGGCAATGCAATAGATGATTACGATGCGGATATAACCAATGCAACATTGACTGTTGATGCTACTGTAATTGATGAAACTGCTACTGATGTTGCTGGAACAGGTGTTACTTTCCAGGCAGTTGTTGAACCAGTTGTGTTAGCTCTTTCAGATAATGGTGATTTATATGAAAGTGAAGAGGATGCTAAAGAACTTACAATAAAAGTTCGTGAAGATGTATTTGCTTCATCTATTGACCCTGCTGGATTTACATTTAGTGGACTTCCTGGTGGTGTTGAAGCGGGTAGTGTAGTGAGAACAAATGACACAACAGTTACAGTTACACTTGCTGGAAATCGTACTACGGATTATGATACAGATATTTGGGACGCGGGAGTTGAAATTGCAGATGCAGAGTTACAAAACTCAACTTCAGCTTTATCATCTTATACGGGCTGGCATTTTATTGCTACTGATGATGGTGAATATGTAAGTTTCTCTACAACTGCTACAATTGAAGAGGGATCAGAGGATGGAACAGAGATCAATGTTAGCGTTTCTGGTGGTACATTGGCTGCAACTTTAGATGCGGCTGAGTGGTCATTTACAGGAATCCCCGGAGGAGTATCAGTTGGATCAATCAATCGTGTAGATGAACTGAATGCAACTATTACCCTGGCTGGCAATGCATCAGCAGATTATGACGTAGATATCATTGTTGATGAACTAGTTGTTGCTGGTACACAAATAGATGATTACGACGGCGCAACTATTACAGGTACAGGTTCCATAACATTTAATGCAATAGTTGAGACACAAGATCTATATTTAACTCCTCTAGTTGCTTTGGATGAGTCTAATCTTGATGGAGCTCAATTGGGTGTGAAATTAGATGGAGCTACCTTTAATTCTCCAATTGAAATTGCTGATTTTAGCATTAATAATCATCCTGTAGGTCTTTCTATTTCAAGTGTGACTGAGATTTCTGGTGATTCTGCTGTAATTGATTTGGCCTTTGATGGAACTGATTTTGATGATGATTATCCTAACTTTAATGTTACACTTTTAGCATCAGGTTCTAGTTTAGGTCTGCTAGTTAATTCTAATCCTATTGGTATTACTGCTATAGTTGAACCAGGGGAAATGATTATTAGTCATGCAGGGTTGACTGAAGAAAATCTTAATGGAGCAATTGTAGATATCACCTTGGTCAGCGATGAATTTGCTGATGCAACACTAGATCTTTCAAATTTCTATATGAGTAATGCTCCATTAGGAACAAGTATCTCAAATGTAACATATTTAACCTCAACCACTGCAACCTTTGAAATAGCATTTGACGGAACAGACTTTGACAATGATGTAACCAATATGTCACTTGGAATGGCCTCTAATGAAGCACTTTCAGGTAATGCATATTCGTCTAATGTGCTGACAATTATTGCAACAGATGATGCGGAAACTATTTCGCTTACCACTACTCAAGATATAATGGAAGGTGATGAAGATGGTCAGATGTTCACTGTTGAATTGACTGGAGGAACTTTTGTTGATCCATTAAACAGTATAGGTTGGTCATTTACGTATCTGCCTCAGGGAGTTGTAGTTGGTGATGTTGTCTTAATTGATCCTACACATGCAGAAGTTTACTTAAGTGGTAATACATCTGTAGATTATGACCAGAATGAGACCTCTGCTGTTATAGTGGATGCTTCGCAATATCGTGATGCAACTGGCGAAATTCAAACAACTAATAGCTTCACGTTTGTTGCAATGGTTGAGAGCTTAACTACAGCAGTTGATACAATTCCTGAAGCTGATCTAAATACTGTTGCTATTCCATTTGAATTAGTTGATGATTGGTTTACTAACATGACTCCAGAACTAACCGATGTAGCATTGCAAAATGCTCCTATTGGTCTTGAAATTGGAGGAATCACAATGTTTGATTCTATAAGTTTTGAAATAATGCTTAATTATACTGGATCAGAACTTACACAGGATGAATCATTCAGCATTATGGTTGCTGACAATGTGCTACATGGTATTGAATCACTTGTTTCAAACGAAGTGGTAATTGATGCCGAAGTTGGTATTAACGGACTATCAGATGGAATTCAGATTTACCTAAATGGTGAGAATTTAGTTCTTAAACAGATGGGTACTGCACGTAAAGGGAATATTACCATGTACGAAACCAATGGGCGCAAAGCTGCAGAATTTAGAGTTGAAGCTAAGTCAGTAAATATTTTCCAGCCATTGCTTAAAGAAAATGTTTATTTGATTCAATTTACTAACGATAATGGTAAGCAATATCTGACTAAAGGTTTCTTAAATAAATAATAAGTAATCAATAACGTAAGTAAAAAAAAGAAGGCATTTTCTTGCCTTCTTTTTTTATTGGTTGTATTTTTAGTAAGAATATTTTATAGGGAAGATGTTTTATATCTTATTTTACGAAGTCTATGTTAATGATACCAATGGTTTCGTGGAATAATTTATTTATTTGAAATTATACACGTATGAAGAGGTTATTCATCATTTTAGCACTTTTAATACCATTACTTAGTTATTCTCAAGTAAATAAGTATGGAGCTCCTTTTTATCGATACTATGGCATGGAGGAATATGGAGGAACTGAGCAAAATTGGGCTATTGTAAAAGATAGTAGAGGATTGCTTTATGTTGGTAATAATGATAAAGGAGTACTGCAATATGATGGAAAAAATTGGCGTCAGATACCAGTCTCGAATAATTCAATAGTTCGTTCCTTAGCGGCTGATGATAATGGTGTTGTATATGTAGGGGCTGTGGGCGAATTTGGACGGTTATTACCTGATGAAAGAGGATTTCTAACCTACAAGTCTTTATTACACAAACTAGATTCAACTTACCATAAGTATATAACCGATATATGGAAAACTTACACATCTGATTCAATCATCTACTTTTGTGCTGAAAAAGTAATTTGTGAGTATCATAAAAACAAGGATACGATATCAACATTTAAATTGCCAAAGTATTCGTTTTTCTCACATTTAGTTGATGATCAGATCTATGCAAGCCATTATTATCAAGGATTAAGTAAGCATATTCAAGATACTACCTTTGAATTTCTGGATTCTGTAAGATTAAACAAAGCCAATGTCTTTGTTATGGATAAATTGAATGACTCTGTTGCAGTTTTAGGAACGGTAGCAAGAGGTTTGTTCAAGCTTGATTTGGAGAACTTTAAACTAAATGATCCAGATTGTATTGAGGCTTCAAATTATTTGAAAAACAACTTGTTATATCAAGCAGACATAACGCCTGATTATAGTGCCTTTGCCACATTGAATGGTGGAGTACTCGTTACCAAAGAGATGAAACCATTTGAGATTTATGGAGAAAAAAATGGTTTGCCAAAAGATGAAAGAGTAGCTTATGTCTATGCAGATAGTAGTATTAAAAGTCCATTGTGGGCTGCTTTAAATAACGGGATAATTCGAATCGATTGGCATCTGCCATTTCGTGTAATGGATGAGCGTAATGGACTGAGTGGCCATGTTAGTGATATTAAGCGTTTTAATGGAAAGCTATATGTGGCAACTAGTTCGGGTCTGTTTGTTCTTAATTATGATGAAAAAGGGCCTGTGTTTGAACAGATATCCCGGCTAGAGCAACAAATCTGGAATTTATACATTTATACTTATCCGCAAACCGGCAAAGAGGTGTTGCTGGTTGGTACTATTCGTGGTTTGTATGAACTAAATACTAAAGGGCAGGTTTCTGAAGTTGAGAAAAAAGTAGATGGTATTGAAGAGGGGAATGAGTATTATGTTTACGTAATAGATGTTCCCAATGAAGAGAAACCAAATGAAATAGTTATAGGAACACGTCAGGGTGCTAAATACCTTACCGTTGTAGACGAAAATCACTGGAAAGAGAAAGAAGTGAAATTTAATTCTGAAGTGAGAACCATTGCTTATGGTCATGGCGGATATTGGTTTGGTACTACCTACAACGGAATAGCTTATAAAGCAAACGATGTTGATACTGTAAAATTCTATGGACAAAAAGCTGGTTTTAAAAGTCTCGACCAAAACTTTGTATCAAATGTAAATGGAAATATAGCAGTTATAAACAGCTTTGGGATTTATATTTACGACTCAAATTCTGACAAGTTTGAGTTTGATGAAAAGTTGGGGAAAATAGCCAGGGAGACAAAAATGGGAATTTCCAAAATGGTAAAAGACCATACCCATTTTTACCTTAATATGTATAATAAAGACCATCAAAAAATAAGAAGAATTAATATTGATGGTAACTATACGGAGCATGATACGGCTCTGTTCAATAGATTGCCAAATGTTCAATTTGATGTTGTTTATCCTGATGGAGATATAATTTGGCTTGGTTCATCCAAGGGTCTTTTTGTTTATGTGAAATCTATGGATAAAGGCGTCCCAGGTAAAAACTTTAAAACTTTGATTCGATCCGTTTCTATTCAGGGAGACTCCATATTAATTGGTGGTGCCTATGAACAAATGGGTCAGATTGTTTCCGCACAACCAGAGCAAAATCTGATTCGTTTAAGCTACAGTGAAAATGATATTGAATTCGAGTTTGCAGCTCCTTTCTTCGAAAGAGAAGACGAGATAGTATACAGCTATATGCTTGAAGGATATGAGGATGAATGGTCACCCTGGTCTACAAAAACAGAAGAGGATTCCAATAACCTTCCAGCTGGAGATTATACTTTTAAGGTTAAAGCAAAAAACATTTATGGTTTTGAAAGTGAGGAAAAGGCATATAGCGTAAACTTTTCAGGAGATAGTATTTTTGGCTTTAGAATAATGCCTCCATGGTATGCAACCATTTGGGCTATTATTGGATATTTTATTTTGCTTGTGCTTCTGGTACGTTTTATTGTACAATGGCGTACTCGTAAATTAAAGCTTGAGAAAGAACGATTAGAACGTATTGTTGAAGAGCGTACTGCTGAGATCATGGAGAAGAAAGATGAGATTGAGAAACAACGTGACGAAATTGCAGAGAAAAATCAGAGTATCACCGATAGTATTCATTATGCCAGTCGTATTCAGCAGGCACTACTACCTTCTACGCAAATGTTTGAGGAAAATGTCCCTGAGCATTTTGTATTATTCAAACCACGCGATATTGTAAGTGGCGATTATTATTGGATGACAAGAATTGAGCAGAAAGTTATTCTTGTGGCTGCTGACTGTACAGGGCACGGGGTTCCTGGAGCATTTATGAGTATGTTGGGTATGTCATTCCTTAATGAGATTGTCAATAAAAATATAACCACCGATGCCGGTGAAATTCTCAATCAACTGAGAGCTCATGTCATTGATGCTTTGAAACAAGAAGGTGATGATGTGAAGGCAAAAGATGGAATGGACTTAGCCCTTTATGTTATTGATAGAGAGAATGGCACAATTAACTTTGCCGGAGCAAACAATCCATTGTATATCATTAGGGAACTTACAGAGGAAGAAAAACAGGCTATAAAAGATGGTGATGAGTCAAAGTTGCCTAAACGACCAGTTTATGATGACACGCATATTCTTCAGGAAATTAAAGCCGATAAAATGCCAATTGGAATTCATATAAAGAATCAACCTTTTGAAACAAAGGTAGTTCCAATTCAAAAAGGAATGCAGTTGTACACATTCTCAGATGGTTTTGTGGATCAGTTTGGAGGACCTAAAAGGCGCAAATTCATGTCAAAATCCTTTAAACACCTGCTTATGAAAATTTACAAGAAACCAATGCAAGAGCAACGTCAAATTTTGGATGAAACTATTATAAAATGGATTGAGGAAGGAAATGAAATTCAAGTTGATGATATTATCGTGCTTGGAGTCAGAATTGTAAAATAGAGATAAAAATAAATTATTGAGAGGGTTTAGCATTTGTTTGTTAAACCCTTTTTAGCATAACTAAATTTATGATGCGCAATGACATTAGGGCAAAAGTTCATTAGTTATCTTGACACAATGACATAATTCTCAGCAAGAATCAAATCAATAAATGCCAATATTGCATTTTTTCATCTGTTTTTTTCAATGGCACAATGCTTGAAATTATTGTAGCAAACTAATTAAGAAATTAAAAAACATACAATATGAGTAAAGTAATTGGAATTGACTTAGGAACAACTAACTCCTGTGTGGCTGTAATGGAAGGTAATGAGCCTGTTGTAATCCCTAATAGCGAGGGAAAACGGACAACTCCATCTATGGTTGCGTTTGTTGAAAATGGTGAACGCAAAGTCGGAGATCCGGCTAAACGTCAGGCAATTACCAATGCAACAAAAACAATTGCATCCATTAAGCGATTCATGGGTGAGACGTATGATAATGTTTCAAAAGAAGTAAAAAGAACTTCTTATGAAGTTGTAAAAGGTGACAATAACACACCTAGAGTAAAAATTGATGACAGAATGTATACACCACAGGAAATCTCAGCTATGGTACTTCAGAAAATGAAGAAAACCGCTGAAGATTATCTTGGACAGGAAGTAACAGAAGCTGTTATTACAGTACCTGCATATTTTAGCGATTCACAGCGTCAGGCCACAAAAGAAGCAGGTGAAATTGCAGGTCTTAAAGTACGTCGTATCATTAACGAGCCAACTGCAGCATCTTTAGCTTACGGAATGGATAAGCGCGATAAAGACATGAAAATTGCGGTATTCGATCTTGGTGGTGGTACTTTTGATATCTCTATTCTTGAATTAGGTGATGGCGTATTCGAAGTTAAATCAACTAATGGTGATACTCACCTTGGTGGAGACGACTTTGATGAAGTTATTATCGATTGGTTAGCAGAAGAGTTTAAGAAAGACGAAGGTGCAGATCTTACAAAAGATCCAATGGCTATGCAGCGCCTAAAAGAGG
The DNA here is from genome assembly GCA_002869335.1 of Salinivirgaceae bacterium. Classification (GTDB taxonomy): domain Bacteria; phylum Bacteroidota; class Bacteroidia; order Bacteroidales; family Salinivirgaceae; genus Salinivirga. The sequence goes on from PKTE01000364.1 coordinate 11,341, forward strand.
CAGCTGAAAAAGCTAAAGTTGAGTTATCAAGTTCAACAAGTACTGAAATCAACCTGCCATACATTATGCCTGTTGACGGAGTACCAAAACACCTTGTACGTTCTTTAAGCCGCTCAAAATTTGAGCAATTGTCAGACAAATTAATTCAGGCAACGTTAGAACCTTGTAAAGCTGCCATGAAAGATGCTGGTTTATCAAATTCTGATATTGATGAAGTTATCTTGGTAGGTGGATCAACACGTATTCCTGCTATTCAGGAGGTTGTAAAGAACTTTTTCGGTAAAGAGCCATCAAAAGGTGTAAACCCTGATGAAGTTGTAGCTGTAGGAGCTGCTATTCAAGGTGGTGTACTTACAGGTGATGTAAAAGATGTATTGCTTCTTGACGTAACTCCACTTTCATTGGGTATTGAAACAATGGGTGGCGTAATGACTAAACTAATTGAAGCTAATACAACCATTCCAACTAAAAAGTCGGAAACATTCACAACAGCTGCCGATAACCAGCCTTCAGTAGAAATTCATGTATTACAAGGTGAGCGTTCAATGGCAAAAGACAACAAATCTATAGGCCGTTTCCACCTAGATAATATACCACCAGCACCACGTGGAATTCCTCAAATTGAAGTAACATTCTATATTGATGCTAACGGTATTATGAATGTAGCTGCCAAAGATAAAGGTACTGGTAAAGAGCAAAGTATTCGTATTGAAGCTTCTTCTGGTTTGAGTGACGACGAAATCAAGAAAATGAAGCAAGAGGCTGAGATGAATGCAGAAGAGGATAAAAAAGCCAAAGAAAAAATCGATAAAATCAATCAGGCTGATGCTACTATCTTCCAAACTGAAAAACAGTTGAAAGAGATAGGAGATAAAATTCCTGCCGATAAGAAAAAACCTATCGAAGATGCTTTGGAAAAACTAAAAGAAGCTCACAAAAATCAAGATGTTGAAGCAATTGATGCTACTATCAATGAGTTGAATACAGTTTTCCAGGCTGCATCACAGGAGATTTATAATGCGCAGCAGCAACAACAAGCTCAGGGAGATCAACAACCTACCGATGATCAAAAGAAAGATAAAAAAGGTGGCGACGATGAAGTAACTGATGTTGATTTCGAAGAAGTGAAATAACACATTTTATATAGATTAAAAGGGTTGTCAGTTTCTGGCAACCCTTTTTTATTATCCTTATGAATATTAAATACTTAATAGTTCTTTATATCTTAATGGTTCAAATTAATTCTTAACTTAATCTTGATTACCCTTAATGTCTTAATGGTTCAAATTAATTTTTAATGTAACCTTAATTAGTCTTAATGTCTTAATGGTTCAATGCAATTCCTAAAGTAACCTTAATTAATCTTAATATCTTAATGGTTCAAAACAATTCCTAATGTAACGTCAATTAATCTTAATGTCTTAATACTTCAAAAAAAAAATCTCAAATCCCGAGCAATTCAAAAATAAAACAATAGCATTTCTCTTGGGATTTTGGCTGAATTTTCATTATTTTCGGCAAACCAAAAGGGTTACCTATGTTCAGATGGCTGCTACTTCCATTTTCATTAATATACAGCATCGTAGTATGGATGCGTAACAAAATGTTTGATCTTAATATTTTACTTTCGAAGGAATTTGACTTTCCTGTTATTGTAGTTGGTAACATTACAGTGGGCGGAACAGGCAAAACACCACATGTTGAGTATTTGGTTAAACTATTAAAAGACAAAAAAAAAGTAGCTGTTTTAAGTCGTGGCTATAAACGTAAATCTAAAGGTTTTGTAGTGGCAAAAGAAACTGACAATGCCTCAGCTATTGGAGATGAGCCACGTCAAATCAAACGTAAATTTCCAGAAGTTGCGATGGCTGTAGAAGCTAATCGTGTGAAGGGAATACAAAAGTTAATGGAGGGTGCCGCAGGTTTTGATCCTGATGTAATTGTACTGGATGATGCTTATCAACATCGCTACGTAAAACCGGGCTTGTCTATCTTATTAGTAGATTATAATAGACCTCTTGAGTCAGATTATATTCTACCTTATGGCCGCTTGCGCGAAAGTATGTATGAGAAGAAAAGAGCCAATATAGTTATTGTAACCAAAACACCTAGAGAACTAAAACCAATCGACAGGAGAATTATAGCAAAGGATATGAAGCTTTTTCCATATCAAAGTCTCTATTTTACGTTTTTGAAATATGGAGAGCTAACTTCTGTGTTTGGAACTAGTCAAGCTATTAAGCTGGAGGAATTAAAAGAAAAAGAGTATAAAGTATTGTTGGTTACAGGAATTGCCAATCCAGTGCCATTGAAAGAGCATTTGCAAAAGTATGTTAGTCAGATTGAGCATTTGCGATTCCCTGATCATCATAGTTACTTACAAAAAGATGTAAAGAAAATAAAGCAAGTATTTGATGGACTTTCATCCGAAAATAAAATTATAATTACTACGGAAAAAGACGCTGTACGTATTTTTGATTCAAAAGCTTTTAAAGATGCAAATCTTCCTATTTGCTATTTGCCAATAGAGGTAGAATTTTTAGATGATGATAGAAAAGACTTTGAACAAAAAATAACCTCTTTTATTACCAATAACCGACCACCCTCTATCCTAAATCGTGGGATTTAATGCTTGATCTCTAAAATAATAATGTAGTTTAGTTTCATCAATCATTTTGGAGTAATATGGTTTGCCTGGAATTTTAGGAGCTGCCACGCCGTTTTCTAAGTATATTGTACCAATGAATCTTCTGGCTTCATCCCAAAAGCCTTCTTTGATAAAAGCATTCAGAACAAATGCACCACCCTCAACTATGATTGATTGTATATCTCTTTCATGTAAAATATCCATGACCTGCGCTATTATTGATTCGTCTGGGGCAACCTGAATATATTCTAGATTTTCCTTTTTGTCAGATTTTTCATAGTTAAAAACCAGCGTGAGTTGATTTGTATCTAATAGGCTACTTGGACTTTGAACACTTAGGTCAGGATCGATTAAAATGCGCAGAGGGTCAGCGCCATACCATTCTCTCACATTGAGGTTGGGGTTGTCTAAAATAGCAGTTCGTTGCCCAACCAGAATAGATTGCTCTTCAGCCCTCCATTTGTGCACCAAGTGTTTGCTCTGCTCATTCGTTAGCCACGCTGGTGTTCCTTTACTTTTAATATTGCGAATTATATCTATAAAACCATCTTCGCTTTCTGCCCATTTGAGGATCACCCAAGGTCTCTTTTTTGTGTGAAAAGTGAAAAAACGCCTGTTTAAATACCAGGCCTCTTTTTCCAAAAGTCCATACTTTACTTTCCGATTTGCTTTTTCCAGTTTCTCAATTCCTTTGCCTGCCACTTTGGCATAAGGGTCTACATTACCAATAATGATTTGTGGAATTCTTTTTTCAATAATAAGGTCGCTACATGGAGGTGTTTTTCCGTAATGTGCACATGGCTCAAGGTTTACATATAATGTAGATTTTTCCAGTAGAGACTGATCTTTTACCGATGCAATGGCATTGACTTCTGCATGTGCTTCTCCATATTGATGATGATAACCTTCACCTATAATTTTATTGTTGTGCGTAATTACACATCCAACCATAGGATTAGGAGCAGTATGACCCATTCCGTTTTGAGCCAATTGAAGGCAACGTCTCATCATTTTTTCATCAAACTCGGTAAATTTAAAACTCATTATATTGGTATTCGTTAAACTACTCTTGAGATTAATTATATTATTATATAGCTTTGCAAAGTTAAATCAAATTTTAATGACCTACCGCCAATTATTTAAATCCTTTCAAAATGAACTAGCCGGAAAGTATGAGCCCGGAGAATTAAACTCCATGTTTTTTTTAGCATTAGATCATTATGCTTCGCTGAGTAAAATGGATTATTTTATGCAGGAGAATTATGAAGTTAAGGGTTCTGCAATTTTACAATTCGACAATCTTATAGCTCAGTTAAGTGTTTATACACCAATACAGTATGTATTGGGTGTGGCTTGGTTTAAAGACCATAAATACTTTGTAGATGAGAATGTTTTAGTGCCACGTTCAGAAACAGAAGAGCTTATTCAGATAATACAACAAAAAAGACCTTCCGCAAAAACAATAATCGATATTGGTACTGGTTCTGGTTGTATTGCTATTGAGTTGGCTCTTATATTTAAAAGCAAAGTTTTTGGCCTAGATATTTCTGAAAAAGCACTTAAAGTGGCAGAAAAAAATGCCGAAATACATAAAGCAAAAGTTGATTTTATTCATCAGAGTATTCTTAATGAAAACCTTCATATTTCAGGGAAATTTGACATTATTATCAGTAATCCCCCTTACGTAATGGATTCTGAAAAAGCAATAATGCCTGAAAATGTAGTAAATTTTGAACCTAAAGAAGCTCTTTTCGTCCCTGATAACGATCCGTTGTTGTTTTACAAAGCAATACGTAACTTTGCCATAACTCATGCTACAAAAGATGCATTAGTAGCTGTTGAAATCAATGAGCAATTGGGATTAGAGACAGCTGGTTTGTTTTCGGGCTCTTTCAAGAATGTTACTGTGCATAAGGATATTCATGGGAAAGACAGATTCGTAACAGCAATTTATGATGGAGAATAAACAGTTCAAGCAATATTTATCAAAGGCAATGTATTGGTGCAGTAAATCTGAAAAAGCTGTAGGTGATGTGCTGTTGAAATTGAAAGAGTGGGATGTGCCCGAATCTTACCACGAATCGATTATTGAAAAACTGAAAGAAGAAAACTTTCTTAATGATGAGCGATATGCAAATGCATTTGCAAATGATAAGTTTAAGTTCAATAAGTGGGGGAAAGGTAAAATAAAATATACATTACAAACCAAACAAGTAAGTGATGATGCCATTTGGACAGCCCTTAATCATATTGATAAAAATGAATATCGTGAGGTTGCTTTGCAGCTTATGAAAGATAAGATGAGGCAAACAAAAGAGCCTGATTTTTACAAATTAAAACAAAAGGTATATAGGTTTATGGCTTCCCGTGGTTTTGAGTCTGGAATGGTGTTTGATTTATGGGAAGAAATAGAGCATTGATCAATTATTGTTATTGACACTAAATATGGATCATTATATTTGTTAAAAAATAGAATAGATGGTAATAAAAGAACAAATAAAAGAAGTTGAAAAACGTCTGGACGCGTTGAGGAGGCATCTTTGACATCGATAAGCTGAGAGTTGAAGTAGAAGAGGAAGAAGCAAAAACACAAGATGAAAATTTCTGGGATGACCCCAAAAGTGCAGAGCAGCAGTTGAAAAAAATTACCCAACTTAAAAGCTGGGTAAAAGAGTACGATGATGCTATTGCAAAATATGAAGATATAAAAGTTCTCATGGACTTTTTTGAAAGTGGCGAAGGGGATGAAGCTGAAATTGAGCAACAATTTAACAATTTGGTGGAAGCTATTGAGGAGCTTGAGTTTCGGAACATGCTTCAAAAAGAGGAAGACCCCCTGGGAGCAATTCTTAAAATTAATGCTGGAGCTGGAGGAACTGAAAGTAATGATTGGGCTCAAATGCTTATGCGCATGTACATCATGTGGGGCGAAAAAAACAATTATAAAGTAAAGGAATTATCACTTCTTCCTGGCGATGAAGTTGGGGTCAAGTCTGTTACACTTCAGTTTGAAGGCGATTATGGATATGGTTACCTTAAGTCTGAGAATGGAGTGCATCGTTTAGTGAGATTGTCACCATTTAATGCTCAGCATAAAAGACAAACATCCTTTGCCTCAGTATTTGTGTCTCCAATGATTGACGATTCTATCGAAATTGATGTAAATCCAGCTGATATTAGTTGGGATACTTTTCGGTCCAGTGGGGCAGGCGGCCAGAATGTAAATAAAGTGGAAACAGGTGTTCGTTTGCGTCATGAGCCATCCGGCATTGTAATTGAAAATACGGAGAGTCGCTCGCAACATGCAAATAAAGAAAATGCCATGCGATTGCTCAAGTCTCAACTCTACGAAATAGAATTACAAAAGCGAAGAGAAGAACAAGCCAAAGTTGAGGGGCAGAAAATGAAAATAGAGTGGGGGTCGCAAATTAGAAATTATGTGCTTCATCCCTATAAAATGATCAAAGATGTACGTACAAATGTTGAAACATCTGATGTTAACGGCGTACTCGATGGAGATATAAATATGTTTATAAAAGCCTATTTAATGGAGTTTGGAGGAGTTCTATAAAAATGAGGATGGAAGGCTGAAAAAAAATATTAAATTTGTAGCACTATGATACAAAAAATCATAACGGTAATACTTTTCAGTGTGTTTCTTTTTAACCTAAACACACATGCTCAGTGTGGTAATGAACTGAAAAGAGAAGCCTATGAAAAGATTAAAGGCGGTACATATCTGAAAGACTTCCGCATCCGATTTGAAGAATCCTCAAAGAAAAATCCTGATAGTGAGGAGTTTACTATCATGCTTTACAAGGGCGTTCGTTATCGTTTTGTTTTGAAAAATGATAAAACCAAAGAAGGTGAGGCAGTCATAAAGTTATATGACGATTTTAAGATTTATGCATCTTCTTATGATGGCGCTTCTGCTACGCATCACAATGTTTTTGAATTCTTTTGCCAAAAAACACAAGCATATTATGTATCCGGTCATTTTTTAGATGGTAAAAAAGGATGCGCCATAATTATGTTGGGCAATATGGGTAAATATTAAATGTATTATTATGTTCAAAATTTATCATAACCCTCGCTGTAAAAAAAGCAGGGCTGGATTAGCCTATTTAGAAAGTAAAGTAGATAATTTCGAAATTGTTAAGTATTTAGATGATACCTTATCATCCGATCAGTTAAAATCTTTGATTGATAAAACAGGCAAAAAGCCTATAGAAATCATTCGTAAGCAAGAGGATTATTTCAAAAAGAATATGAAAGGTAAGGAGTTAAGTGATAATGAGCTAATCAAAGAAATGGCTGCCAATCCAAAACTCATTGCACGCCCGATTGTTGAAATGGGTAATAAAGCGGTTCTTGCAGAACCACCGGAAGAAATCGATAAATTATTGTAAAGTGGAAACTACTGTAATAGCTTTTAAAGAAGGAGGCAAAGGAATAATCCAACTCAATCGGGTTGCTGAAAAAAATACTTTCAATAGGGAATTTGCCATTGCCCTAAATCATCATCTAAATAAATTTGAAGAAGATAAAGAGGTTAGAGTTGTAATAATTGAAGCAGAAGGGAAGCATTTTAGTACTGGAATCGGACTTGAGAACTTCGATAAAACCGATGCCTATGAGATGAAAGAACTTCTGAAACTAATGGATTTGCACAACCATACCATTGCAAAAATGAAGAAACCGGTTATCTCTTCGGTTAAAGGATATGGAATTGCAAATGGATCTGGTTTAGCATTTGCCTCTGATTTGGTCGTGGCAGCAGCTGATGCCGTATTTGGAACCACAGCCATCAGGGTTGGATTGGCATGCTTAGGACCTGCTATTCCGCTTTCAAGGCATGTTACTCGTAAAAAACTAATGCAAATGCTCATGACTGGTAATTTTGTTTCAGCAGTTGAGGCATATGATCTGGGACTAGTGAATTGGGTTGTTGACCCGGCTGATCTTAGGAAAAAAACGCACGAAGTGGCAGATGAATTAATAGAGAAAAATCCGCATGCGCTTGCAGCCATAAAGGATGTTGTTTATCGAGCTACGGAATTACCATATCAACAAGCTCTTGATGCTGCTACAGACATCTTTACACATCTCTCTGTACATAAGAATGCACATCATGGTGTGGAGGCTTTTTCAGCAAAAAAGAAACCAAATTGGCCTGAAAAGAATGTATAAATGACAAGTGTTTTATTAATAATATTATCCATTTTTTTATTTACTTCTTGTGAAGATAGCGATAGTCTTTTTGGACCTCCATCAGATGTTGCCGATAATATCTTTGACCATATAAATCATTATCGACTAATGAGCGGGCTTGAAGTCCTGGAAAAACATCCGGACTTAAATCAATTAGCTTCTGATCATGCAGAAGATATGGCCCAAAATGAAAATGTTAGTCATTTCAATCAGACTTTTCGTTATAACTACGTGGTTGAAGAATTATCCATGTCAAAATATGCTGAAATTGTTGAAGAGGGGGACTTATATGGAAGGGATTTGATTGAGAAATGGTCCAATAATGAAGATTTAGAATCCGTTATAATCGGAGATTACAAGTATATTGGTATTGGAGTGCATGGTAGTGGCGATGAGTTATATGCAACTATTATTTTTACCAAGTAGTCGGTTAAGTCAAAGATTTTTTCGAACTTTACATTAAACAATCAAAACATATATCATTATGAGTTATCGTATTGAAAAAGACACACTTGGAGATGTTCAGGTGCCCGCTGATAAGTATTGGGGTGCTCAAACAGAACGTTCAAGAAATAACTTTCCCATTGGAGATCCAGCTTCAATGCCTATTGAAATTATTGAAGCTTTTGGCTATTTGAAAAAAGCGGCTGCCATTACCAATCACAAACTTGGCGTTCTTGATGAAGCCAAAAAGAATGCAATTTCGCAAGTTTGCGATGAAATCATTGATCATCAATTAGATGATCAATTCCCATTAGTAATATGGCAGACTGGCTCTGGAACACAGAGCAATATGAACGTAAATGAAGTTGTAGCCAACAGGGCACATGTTTTAGCAGGAAATAAATTAGGCGAAGGAACTCGTGCTATACACCCGAATGATGACGTGAATAAGTCACAATCGTCAAATGATACTTTCCCCACAGCAATGCACATTGCAGCATATAAAATATTGGTTGAAAACACTATACCTTCCATTGAGAAATTGCGCAATGCACTTGATGAAAAGGCTAAAGCAATGGATGATGTTGTAAAAATTGGACGTACGCACTGGATGGATGCAACACCATTGACATTAGGACAGGAGTTTTCAGGGTATGTATCGCAATTAGATCACGGATTGAATGCAGTTAATAATTCATTAAGCCATTTAAGTGAATTAGCTCTTGGTGGAACAGCTGTGGGTACAGGATTAAATACGCCCAAAGGATATGCTGAAGAAGTTGCAAAAACCATTGCGGAACTTACAGGACACGATTTTGTAACGGCTGATAATAAATTTGAATCACTTGCAGCTCACGATGCAATCGTAGAAGCCCATGGGGCACTTAAGATGTTAGCAGTGAGTATTATGAAAATAGCGAACGATATTCGTATGCTTGCCTCTGGACCGCGTTCAGGTATTGGCGAAATTATAATTCCGGCCAACGAGCCAGGCTCATCAATTATGCCAGGTAAAGTTAATCCAACACAGGTAGAAGCTATTACAATGGTGGCTGCACAAGTTATGGGTAACGATGTGGCAATTACTGTTGGCGGATCAAATGGACACTTTGAGCTTAATGTATTTAAGCCAATGATGATTGCTAACTTCTTGCAGTCTGCTCGCTTACTTGGTGATGCTGCAGTAGCATTTACCGATAATCTGGTTGTTGGTATTGAGCCTAACCATGATCGTATTAAGGAATTACTGGATAAATCATTAATGTTAGTTACAGCTTTAAATACAAAAATCGGTTATGAGAAAGCTGCTAAGATTGCAAAAACTGCCTATGCCGAAGGAGCAACATTAAAAGAAACAGCTGTTAAATTGGGTTATCTCACAGCTGAAGAGTTTGATGAGTGGGTTGTGCACTCTAAAATGATTGGTAGATAATCACAAATAATATTATAAAAAAGAAGGTTGCCTGAACGAGGCAACCTTTCTTTTTAAAAGCTATTGATGTATCCAAAATGAATTTTGGCGTTATTTAGTTGAAATCTTGTATTATTGTAGCGGCCAATTGCATATGAAATAGAGAATATGCCTGCGTTAGTATGAAGATTCAATCCTGTTCCAATGCCTATCGCATTTTTAATCATGGTTTTATCGGCTGGTTTCATTTTAAATGTCCCAATATCTGCAAATAACTTAAAGTGACTCAGATTTTCGAATAGCCATCGCAACTCAATCGTGCTCGTATTGTATGAAGTACTTAAAAACTCATTTTCATCAAACCCACGAAAAGTTTTAAGTCCGCCCGCTCTTAAATATTCATTTACATATAACTTCTTATCTGAATATATTCCAGCATATAAGTGTCTTAGATTAAGCGTCCAATTTTTATATAAAGGAATAAAACCCTCTAATTTAAGTTTGCCATCGATATATCCAGCTTGAATTTCATTATTTAAAGAGTCAAAAGTGTTTCTTTTACCGCCGCTTATGTCAATAGCAAATTCATATCCTTTTGATGGATTGAGATATACGTCTTGTTTTTTTATTGCAAGGGTTATTCCTGTCCCATACGTATTTGTTTTTCTAATATTAATACTGTCTATTGGATTTAATACTATAGTTTGTTTGTTTTTATAGTAACCTGATGCTGTGTTTGATCCGTTAAAGAAGATAAATATACCTGTGCGGCTTTCAATATCAACAAAAGAGGTATCTTGTTTGAGCATTTTTATTTGCCCGTCAAATCCTAATGGTAATCTGAAAAAGTAAGGCCATTTTAATCCTGCGTCAAGTTCCTGACTGAACCGATCATTTTTTTTCCAATTTAGTTTTAAATTTTCACCTCGTCCAATTGCATTGTTTAAAGTGAGATCAATATCGCCAGTAACTAAATACTTATTATCACGGTCCGGATCAGGAATGATACCAACAAGGCCATTGAAATAATTAGATTTTTTTTCACCCAGATTTAATTCTGTGCGAGCCAAACCATTCCCAAATGTTATAGATGGATTTGTTTTTAGTTGCAAAAATGCAAGTTGATCAATTTTTTGTGGAATTTTTTTGAAAGATGACTCATTGTATGGCTCTCCGGGTTTTATGTTCAAATAGCCAGACAAAAAACTTTTTGAAATCTTGAATCGATTATATATTACCGAGTCGAAAGCATAAAATTTTCCCTGAGTAATATATAGTGTCAAATCTAAAGAGTCGTTTTTAATAGTGTTTTTTGGAGTTAAAAAAGCAAAAGGATATCCATTGTTTTCGTATATATTTAAGATCTTTTCCTGATATTGATTTAACTTGATAAGGTTTACCGGCTGACCTTTTTTATTTTTATATTTTGGTAATTTGAAAGTATTTGAACCCTCATTAACACTTCTCATTGATTTCCAAAAAATTTGCCTCCCCTTATAAATGTATGCCCTTGCCGAATCAGCTTTTTCGATTAGAGTGTCAGCCGAAGCATTTATATAACCATCTTTTTGAAGATTAGTCACATTATTATTAATGATGTTTTTGAATTGTTCCAGATCATCAACTTTTTGGGTTGTTTTTGTAGAATCATCTATAAAAACAATTTCGCCGATAAATTGTGAGTATACTTTACCAGATGCAGTGATAAGGAACAGTATAAATATATAAAATGTGATCCTTTTATTCATTTCCTCCGTTTCGGCTAATTATAGGTTGAAATATAATAAATTCAAGAGAAATTAGCAGTTATTATTCCATTAGAACAGCTGACAATAGTAATAATAACATATTTTATTCGTTTTTATTATAAAATGAATATAGCGATGACGTTAATCTTTAGGGTTTTAAACAATTTCAAATTTATTTTGTAAACATTTGTAAAATTGTCTATATTTATTTTTTAAATGTTTGTGTGTTTAATCGGAAATAAATGCACGAGCATTTTTGGAGAACCAAATGAAAAAAGTACTCATAGTTTCATTGCTGGTTTCGATCGTGGTGTCAGTTTTTGCACAGGATGATCGTAGTATTTTATTTAGAAAAGAGATACTATGGATGCCTGAAATAAGCACTAATGGATATGGAATTAGTTATGTTTCTATGAAAAGACGCGCTTTAGACAGCTATTTTTACTGGAAAATTAATCTTAATGAAATTAAACACAGAAAGGAGATAAAAGGTGTAAACCCAAAATATCCTAATGAAAACCAGTTTATTTATGGTAAAGTTAATCATGCTTATCCATTAGGGTTTAGGGTAGGGTATCAAAAAAAAATTGTCATTAAACAAAACCCAAGAGCCATAGGAATTCGATACTATTATGGTGCGGGTGTCGAAATGGCGATTTTAAAACCAGCCTTTTATCAAATCGAATTAATTTATTCACAGGATAGTAGTGTGATAATTACAGATCAGTTTGATCCGGAATTTCACAATGTGAATAATATTAAAGAGAGAGCATCCTGGTTTAAAGGAGCTGATATGTTAAAAATTGTTCCCGGAGGTTCACTAGAAGCAGGTTTGATAGTGGATTTCTCCCGTAGACCAGGCAGAATACACGGAGTAGGCTTAAGTGCCAATATCCGAACATTTATTTTGCCTGTTGAAGTTCTGGCAGGTGAGCCAAATCGAAGAATCTATTTTGGATTTAGCTTATCATATGTGTGGGGTAAATATTTTGATTATAAAACCCCTGAAGATTCAAATAAAAAGCATAATGGATGGGGAGTGTTAAAAAAATCTTAACGAATGCTTTTAAGATTTTTTAAATTAGACAAATATTTTCTATCTTGCCACTTTATTTATGTAAATTAAAGTTTATAAAATTATAAAGTTTATGAGAACCAAACATTTACTATTGTTTTTTGCGGTTTTGGTTACCGGAGGTTTTACTGCCCTAAACACAGTTACTTCAGATGGTGATCACGAATTCGCGTCATCGAAAATTGCAGCTGATAAAAGTATGTCAGTTATTCCTCAAAAAACAGCGAAGGGATTTGAATTTGATCCACTTCAGCTGACTGACATTAGAAATGAGCTTGTAAATGCAGTTGATCCATTAGAAGGTCAATTAAATTGGTTGCAACAAGGACCAATAAATGTTGGAGGTCGTACAAGGGCATTAATTATTGATCGTGAAAATCCACATATTTTATATGCGGGATCTGTTGCTGGCGGTATTTACAAATCAGAAACTAATGGTCAGTATTGGGTACCAGTAGAAACTAATTATCATGCTAGTGTACTTTCAGTTACTTCTTTAGCTCAATCTGAAGATGGTACTGTTTACTATGCTACAGGTGATGTTTTTGATTCACTCCTAATTACTAAGCAAGGTGTTTCTACGTTTGCAGGTGCTGGATTATTCAAAATGGATGAGAATGGTGTTTTTCAACAAGTTGATGCAACAAAACCAACAGACAATGAAGCTTTCTTTGGTGTAACAGAAATTGCGATTGCTTCTAACTCACAAATGTATCTTTCAACCTGGAAAGGTTTATATTATACAAGTGATGCTGGAGGTTCTTTTTCATTAGTTACTAGTGTTCCTGAAGAATATATTACTGATGTACAAGTAAACAGTAATGGTGATGTTGTAACTGCAACTCAGGGAAAAGTTTACAAAGGAACTGTTGGTGGCACATTTACACGTGTGTCAGGTAGTCAGGAAGGTCAAATTGAAGGCGGAGGTAGAAGATATGAATTTAGCTATGCTCCTTCTAATCCGGATTATGTATATGCAATTGCTGCAGCTGGCCGTGATACCGTTATAAATGGTAATGACACAGCTGTTTATAGAGCAGGTAAATTAATGGGCGTTTATAAATCAACAGACGCTGGGTCAACATGGACAAAGATTGCTATCGGTGGATCTGATGAATTTAGCGTACTTTCTAGAGAACTTCCAGACCCAGATGCATTAAGTAAGATTTGGGACGAACCTCAAAAAGGTATTGGCTCTATGATGATTCAAGTTGATGATGAAGATGCTGATTACGTATATGTAGCTGGTGTTGATCTTTGGGCTGGTTATAAGCCTGCTGGTGTTGAGCAGTTTCAATGGGTTAGAAAAACTTACAATAATTACTCAAAAATTTCACCTTTATACTTGACCGCAAATATTCACGTTATGGCTCAACATCCAGAAAATGACAAAGCTTTTATTGGATGTGATGGTGGTATATATCGATTTGAAGAAGGTTATGGAACTGTTGCGATGAATAACTATTATTCTACTGGATTATTTTATGATCTATCATATGGTCCTTCAGGAGAATATCTTGCAGGTGCCCAGGATAATGGAATGTTTTATAATGACTATTCAGGACCTGGCTCACAATCATTATTCGCAAGAGAAGTGAAGAAAGAAGAGGACTTTGGTATTGAAGAAAATGGAATGGGTTCTGTAATTTCACAGTTGAGTCCACGTATAATTTTCTACAATCATGGAAAATCTGAACTTAGAAGATCTCTTGATATTGGTGAAAGTATTAAAGAATTTTGGTCGCCTACTTTAATTAAGCAAGTTGGTGGTTGGGATCAGATCTGGAATAATGGATTTGACTTCTATGAAACTAATGATTATACTTATTCATATGATATTAATTATCAGAAGTTTTATGATACAGTTCCTGCTGATACAACTATAATTATTCAAAGTCAGAATATTTTTGGAGCTCCAATTGAATATTATGTGGAAAATACAATTATGCCAGATTCAATAATGCCTTTCCACGATCCATATAAATCTTTCTTTGCTGTTAGTTTGGAAGGAGCTGTATGGCTTACTGCACATTCAAGCAACGATATCTTGGATAGTTTAGATTGGGTTCCTCCATTTATTGCAACAAGATATTATGATACTATTGATGATCCAAAATCAGTTCAGGTAACAAATGTTGAATTGGCCGATGATGGAGGTCATATGTTCTTCACTTTGGTATCCTTCTTAGAGAATGATCAAATTAAGACTGAAATTTTTAGAATGGATAGTCTACAAGTATTAATCAAACCAGAATTATACAGTATTATTGGAGGTCGTGTATATCCAACACCTGATATGTGGGATAACCTTCAAAAACTAGGAGAGGTTGGTAATATTGAAGTTACATCACTTGTACTTGATCCAAATAATAATGCAAATCTATTTGTAACTCTAGCTGATTATAGTTATACAGACAAAGTATACTATTGTGCAAATGCAAATACAACAGTAAATGACGATTTTGCAACAAACTTTAGTTCTATTCAAGGTGACTTGCCAAGAGTTCCTGTATTTGATGGAATAGTTAATGCAAGTCCTTCTTCTAACACTCCAGATAACCAATTAATATTAGGTACTGAGGTTGGAGTATGGATTACAGATGATTTTACTGTAGGCAGTCCAACATGGAGATATGATAGTAAAGCAGGTGTCGGAAATCTTGGACCTGTTCCTATTATGACAATTAAGCAGCAAGTGAATGATCCTGCTGACTTCCCATTAGTTGAAAATCAGGGAGTTTTATACGTAGCCACTTGGGGAAAAGGAATATTTGTTGACTCTACTTATTTCGTAGAAAACAAGAATGATATAGCTACAGATGATAATAAAGCTTATTCTTCAAATGGTGGTGTGTCAATAAATGTATATCCTAACCATGTTCATGATAACTTTAATGTTAGATTTAATTTGGCACAGGATGGTAATGCTACATTACGTATGTATGACCTTTCAGGTAGGGTTTTAATTCAGGAAGAATTAGGATCATTTACTGCAGGAAGCCATATTTATGAGGTAAATTCTTCTGAATTAGAGTTTGGAGTTTACTTTGTAGAAGTAATGAGTGGAGACAAAAAAGATGCAACAAGAGTTATCAAAAGATAATTAATTGTTAAATAATGCAAGGGGAGGTCAAACAGACCTCCCTTTTTTATGTTAAAAACAATAGAATGTCTAATTTTGTAATTTTAAAAGTGAAAAATTATGGCAAAAATTAAAGTTGGAATTAATGGATTCGGTCGTATTGGCCGTAACGTGTTCAAACTAATGCTTGAACGCGATGTTTATGAAGTTGTTGGTATCAATGATTTGACTGATACAAAAACCTTGGCACATTTGTTAAAATATGACTCAACACAAGGACAGTTTAATGGTGATGTTAGTTATGATGACAAAGCTATTATTGTAAATGGGCATTCAATTTCTGTTACTGCAGAAAGAAGTCCTGCAAATATACCTTGGGCAACAACTCCAGACTTGGTTATCGAGTCTACTGGTATTTTCCGTAAAAGAGAAAGCGAAAAAGGAGGATATGGAGATCACCTTAAAGCAGGAGCAAAGAAGGTAATTCTTACTGTACCAGCAGCTGATACAATTGATCGTATGATCGTACTTGGGGTGAATGATAGTGATTTACAAGCAGCTGATGAGTGCGTTTCAAACGCTTCATGTACAACTAACTGTTTAGCTCCAGTAGCTAAAGTATTAGAAGATACTTTTGGTATTGAAAAGGGATTTATGAATACAATTCATAGTTATACAAATGATCAGGCAATTTTAGATGCACCTCACAAAGATTTACGTCGTGCACGCTCTGCTGCAGTTTCACAAATCCCAACAACAACTGGTGCTGCTAAAGCTGTAGGTAAAGTTATTCCTTCATTAAATGGAAAATTAGATGGAATGGCTGTGCGTGTTCATACTCCTACTGGATCAATGGTGGACTTAACAGTTGTGTTGAAAAAAGAGGTAACTATTGAAGAGGTTAATGCTGCTGTTAAAGCTGCCGCAGAAGGCCCAATGAAAGGTATTCTTGAGTACACTGAAGATCCAATTGTTTCTTGTGATGTAATTCATAATACTCATTCTTCAATCTTTGATTCAGGTTTAACTATGGCCAATGGCAATATGGTTAAAGTATTCTCATGGTATGATAATGAGTGGGGATATTCAGCAAGAGTTGTTGATTTAGGAGAGAAACTTTTCTAATTAAAATATTGTTTATAAAAGAGGACATCATTATCCGGTGTCCTCTTTTTTAATGTAAAAATTTAAGTATGCAAAACTGGTTTGAGTGTAAAATAAAATATCAAAAGATAAATGAATACGGACAGGAAAAACCTGTGGCTGAATCGTATTTAGTGGATGCTCTATCTTTTACAGAGGCAGAAAGCCGCTTGATTAAAATGTTGGAAACAGAGCTTTCTGAAGATTTTATTGTAACAGGCATTACAAAAGCAAAACTCGAAGAGGTTATTCCATTTGAAGGAGCAGATTATTGGTATAAATGCAAAGTTGTATATAAAGATATAGACGAAAAATCTGGTAAAGAGAAAGCTACACAGCATCAAGTGTTAGTTGCAGCAGATGATTTTAAAGCAGCATTTGAAAATGTATCAAAAAGTCAGGAGCAAGTATTGGTTCCATGGGAAATTCAACAGATTGCTCTAACAAAAATTGTGGATGTATTCCCATATGAAGTTGATGATGAAGGGGAAAATGAAAACAATTTAACAGATGAAGATGTAAACTATATTAGTGATAAAGCTGTAGAATAATTAATGTAGGTTAAGTTACATTTAAGTAGTTCAAAAATTTTTATTAGTTTGCATCTTCAATAAATGAAAGTGTATGCAAGAACAGCAAAATAAAGCAGGGTTTGGAACATTACCGGTTTTTTTAACTGCAATCAGCACAATATTAGGAGCAATTCTATTTCTTCGATTTGGATGGGCTGTAGGTGAAGTTGGAATCGTTGGTGTTATTGCTATTGTAATTATAAGTCATCTTGTTACGATACCTACTGCTCTTGCAGTTGCAGAAATTGCAACAAACCAACGTGTGTTGGGTGGAGGTGCATACTATATTATATCCCGGTCGTTTGGTTTTAACATTGGAGGATCAATTGGGTTGGCTCTGTACGTGTCACAAGCAGTGAGTGTAGCTTTTTATGTGATAGCATTTGGTGAAGCATTTGAGCCTATAATTCATTATATGCAAGCTGCATGGGGAATAACATTTATTACCAAAAAAATTGTGGCTTTAGTCACCATGGGAATTCTCTCTTTATTGATTTTGCAAAGAGGAGCAAATCTGGGGATGAAGGCACTATACTTTGTTGTTGCTTTGCTATTTATTGCCATTATAATGTTTTTATTGGGAAAGCCTATTGAAGGTGCCGATAAGTTGGCTTTAAATGAGACGGTTGAGAACCCCAAAGACTTCTTTTATGTTTTTACTATTATATTTCCGGCATTTACTGGTTTGGCTGCGGGACTGGGTCTTTCAGGTGATTTGAAAGATCCACGAAAATCTATACCTGCAGGAACGCTTTGGGCTACTGTGGCTGGTTTAATTGTATATCTTATTATAGCTTATAAGTTTGCGATTTCTGCAACACCTGAGCAATTAAGTGGCGACCAGTTTGTAATGGAAAAAATAGCCTTGTGGGGGCCTATAATTCCAATTGGACTTGCTGCTGCATCGCTTTCTTCAGCTTTGGGTTCCATTATGGTAGCACCAAGAACATTGCAGGCAATAGGACTTGATGATATTCTTCCAGGTAAGGGTCCTAACAGATGGATGGCAAAGGGTAGAAAAAAAGATAACGAGCCTATAAACGGTTCAATAATTACAATCATTATTGCTTTCTTTTTTGTTTTCATAGGTGAACTAAACTTTGTGGCTGAGATTATCTCTATGTTTTTCATGCTTACTTATGGGGCTATTTGTTTAATTTCCTTCCTTGAACACTTTGCTGCTGACCCATCTTACCGTCCTACATTTAAATCAAAATGGTATTTTTCATTAATCGGCGCTATATTATCGCTTTGGTTAATGTTCCAAATGAAATGGGCATATGCAGCTCTTTCATTAGTGCTAATGTCCATAGTTTATATTGTAATTACACATGGTAATCCCGATAAGAAAGGACTGGCTAAGTTGTTCAAAGGTGTTTTATTTCAATTGAGCCGAAATCTTCAAATTTTTGCACAGCGTGCTACAAAAGATCCAACAGAAGACGGATGGAGACCATTTGCTATTAGTATTTCAAAAGATACATTCCATAGAAGAAGTGCATTTGATTTGATGCGCTGGATCTCTCACAAATATGGTTTTGGGACTTATATTCATTATATAAAGGGTTTCTATAATGATGAAACCAGCAAAGAGACCGAGGACGTAATGGGTAGGCTTATAAAGATGGCCTCAGCAACTAAAAATAAGATTTACATGGATACCATTGTAAGTCCATCTTTTACTTCGGCTTTGGCTCAGGTTATTCAGCTGAGGGCTGTTTCAGGTAAACATAATAATATGATTTTGTTCGAGTTTTCACGTACCGATCCGGAAAGGCTTGTGGATACTATGAATAATTATAAGCTGCTTAATACAGCCCAATTTGATGTTTGTATTTTAAATACTTCTTATAAAGGATTTGGTGATCATCGTGAAATTCATATCTGGATTACTTCGGAGGATTATGCCAATGCAAACCTGATGATTTTGATGGCTTATGTGATGCTTGGCCATCCGGATTGGCGTAAAGGTGTAATACGTATTTTTGTACTTACGCCACCTGAATACAGACAGCAAAGATGGAAGGAACTGGCCAATAGGGTGAAAAGTGGTAGGTTGCCTATTTCTTTGACAAATATTGAATTGGTTATGGAGTCACCGGAAACCAACAGAAAAGATATTGTAAGCCATTACTCTTCTGATGCGGATTTGACCTTAATAGGATTTAATAATTACCAATTATCTGGAGAGATTGGGAAATTTGAAATATTCCAGGGGTACGAAAATATGGGGAACATTTTGTTCGTAAGTTCAAATACCCAGAAGGAAATTTCATAGATATTGGCGGTTTCTACCACATTAATTTATAATTTTGATAATCTGAATAACTGATTATGGAAAAAATAGCAGTCTTTCCCGGTTCTTTTGATCCAATTACACGCGGACATGAATCTGTTGTGGTTAGATCTGTAGATTTATTTGATAAAATAATAATTGCTATTGGTACGAATTCAAATAAAGAGGGATTTTTTTCGTTGGAAAAGAGAGTGAACTGGATTAACAAGACTTTTGAAGCATATAATTCTATTGAGGTAATGCATTATGAAGGACTGACCACAGAGTTTTGCAAGCAAGTAAATGCTCGGTTTTTACTTCGTGGTATTAGAACAAGTGCCGATTTCGAATACGAAAGAAGCATTGCTCAAATGAATAAAAAAATGATGCCGGAAATAGAGACCGTACTTATATTAACTGAACCCGATTTAACACCAATTTCATCAACAATATTAAGAGATATTTACCGACATGGAGGCGATATTAAACCATTTGTTCCTAAAGCGATTCATACCGATTTGTAGTTTAA
This sequence comes from Salinivirgaceae bacterium, assembly GCA_002869335.1. Classification (GTDB taxonomy): domain Bacteria; phylum Bacteroidota; class Bacteroidia; order Bacteroidales; family Salinivirgaceae; genus Salinivirga. Next base: position 31,478 of record PKTE01000364.1, read on the forward strand.
TTACTCTTTTTATAGCACCTGTTTTTTCGCAAGACTCTGTGCTATTGGAAGGGCAAAAAGATAGCTGGGCCAATCAAAGAGTTGAGGTGTGGTACTATCATGATTATATCTCGGAGGTTAAAACTGAGGTTGCCGATTTTATTATGCCTCCAAGTGGAGAATTGAGTATTGCTTTTGAGTTAAATAATACACGACAGATATTTGTTGAAGCAGGTGGTTTAGAAGGTACTTTATATGCTGAACCTGGGAAAAAGTATAAGTTGAAGCTACCTGATTATAAAGGATTAACAAAAGTCGATAGCCTGAATCCATTTTATCAGCCTTATAGGTTTTATTTTGGAATGGAGAACAGTAATGCGCTTGAGCTAAATCATCTTATTACGGAGTATGATCTAATTTACGAGGATTATTTATTGAATAATTTTCAGGCCATTAAAAAGAATAGAAGAGGAAGTGATGTAGATACTTTGATTAGTTTTTTAGATTCACTATTCTCTAAAGCAATAGCAGCCAATAAGTTTTTTGATAACTATCGCACATATAAAGAGGCTCGTTTGAGACAAATTTCCTATGTGCATGACGATAATTATATTATTCGAGACTATTTTGATAATGAACCCATTGCATATTATAATCCATCTTATTTCGAAATCTTCAATACGCTGTTTGACAATTATATTGAGCGCTATTCATTGACTTATGATGGACGTGACCTGGCTTATAACATTGCCCGTGCAAAAAGCTATCAGAGAGCTATGGCCGATTTAAAAAACAATCTTGCATTAAGAACTGATACTTTGCGTGAACTTGTGCTTATAAAGGGTTTAAGGGATGCATTATATAAAAATACTTTTCCAAAGTCAAGTTTGTTTCAAACATTAGATTCGGTCAGAATTCAGTCAAATGTTCGAATACATAAAGAAATTGTAAGGGAGATTGTAAAGGAGCGTAAAAAATTACTTAAAGGTAATAAACCACCAGCATTTTCGATACAAATGGGTGATACACTAAATTTCACGTTCCCTGCTAAAAGTGACCGTTTTGTTTTACTTAATTTTATTAATATCGAAAGTTTTTCTGTACAAAAGGTATTGCCTCAGATTAATCAAATAAAAGATAAGCATAAAGATGTACTTAAAGTAGTGAGCATTAATGTTGGAAGTAAGTATGAAAATGCTGAAAAATATTTCCGTCAGCATAATTATAATTGGCTTTTATTAAATGGAAATCAATTGGATGAAGATCTTTTGGATGATTATAAGATAAAAGCTTATCCTTCATATTATCTTGTAGATGAGTCGGGAACACTAGTACTGAACCCAACACCCGGACCCGATAGTAATTTTGAGTGGTACTTCTTTAAAATTCTAAAAAAGAGGGAGAGGGAAATGTATAGAAATCAGAAATAACTATAAGTTTTCATATGCCAATATCTCAAGTAAAGTTGGATATGTATTGGCCTTAAAAATATCTAATTGTTCTGGAGCCATCCATTTTGCCTCAGTTATTTTTTCCTCAGTTTGTGGTGTTAAAGGTTGGTTGGGAGCTTCCATTTTAAACCAATAGGTTTGTTTGAGCACATATTTATTTTTTAAATAATAGATATGATATGTCGAAGGTAATTGGTATATGATTTTTAAATTCGAAACACCACATTCTTCCTCTACTTCTCTGATAGCTGTTGTGGGAATGTCCTCATAAGTTTCCTTTTTCCCTTTAGGCAAATCGTATTTTTCTAGTCTGTATATAGTGAGTAATTCATTCTTATCATTAAAGACAAGTCCTCCAGCTGCTTCAATATATTTAAAATGTGTTTTTAATTTTGAAAAAGTTTCTGAAGTGTTCGTTGATGAAATAATATAGTGCCCATCCGCTTCAGATAGGAAATTATCAGGTAAAATGACTTCTGAAGCCTTGAAAATATTCTTAAATTGATAAAAACCACTATTTTTGTATCCGTCAATTTCAGAATCAGGAATAATATGCAATGATGCATTTTCATAAAAAATTTTATAAACTTCATCCATGAGTGATCAATTTAAAGAACTAATAGCTAAATCGCTTCTACAAATTAACGCAATTCAGCTTGAACCTTCAAATCCTTTTGTATGGGCTTCCGGATTAAAGTCGCCAATATATTGTGATAATAGAAAAATATTATCATTTCCTAAAGTGCGTAAAATAGTTAGAGACGCTTTTGTGCAAAAGATAAAAGAAAACTATCCGGATGTTGATTACATTGCTGGAGTTGCAACAGGAGCAATTGCTCATGGGGCTTTGGTTGCTGAGGCATTGGATTTACCATTTCTATATGTGCGATCCTCTGCAAAGGGACATGGCTTACAAAATCTAATTGAAGGGTATGCGGTTCCTGGTAAAAAGGTTGTTGTAATTGAGGATTTAGTCTCAACTGGTGGAAGTAGTGTTAAGGCAGTAGAGGCTTTGCGTGAATATGGTTTAAAAGTGCAGGGATTGATTGCAATTTTTACTTATGGATTTGAAAAAGCATACAAGACTTTTGAAGATGCAAATTGTGAATGGTCGGTTTTGACAGAATACAAAACAATGATAGATATTGCCATTGAAGAAGAGCTTTTAGATCGTTCATATATGACTGACCTGGAAGATTGGCAAGCAGATCCTGAGAATTGGTCAAATTAAATGTATCATTATGGTTAAACACGAAAGTAGAATAGGGCAGTTAAATGCTCCGCTTGCAACAGTTTATGCAACAATTTCTGATTTTTCTCAATTGAATGGAATTACACCTCCTGATGATAAGATGAAAGTTGTACATGCTGACGCTGATAGTTGCAGGTTTGCAATGGGAGGAGCTGGCGAGTTTGGAATGAAGATCGTTGAACGAAAAGAAAATGATACCGTTAAAATTGCGAATGATGAAACGGTTCCGTTCACTTTTTATTTATGGATTCAGTTGAAAGAAGTAGCTGAAAATGACACAAGAGTGCGTATTACGCTGCATGCTGAACTGAATGCTATGCTTAAAATGGTTGCTAAAAAACCATTAACTCAATTTGTGGACAAATTAGTAGATAAACTAGAAGAGAGATATCGCTAAAGAGTGATTCTATAAAGAATCAAAAGGTGCATAAGGGAGGCACAAAGGAAGAGAAGTTTCCACAATTTCTTGACCTTTGTGCCTTCTTTGTTTTTGTGGTTAGTAAAATGAATATAAAATTAATCGTACTTGCTTGTTTTTTATATAAAATGTTGTATATTTACAATATAATAATAATTATTTACATGAAAGGACGTAAAATTTATAATAGAATTGATGTCTTGAGGAAAGAAAAAGACATGACTCGAAAGGAGTTGGCCCAAGAGATTGGAGTGAATTTCCAGACTGTTGGGTACCTGGAACGGGAGGAGTATAATCCAAGTCTGGATTTGGCCTTTCGAATCGCGGAGTTTTTTGGCTTATCAGTTGACCAGGTTTTTTCAACGAAGCCAATGCCCACATTAAGCGAATTATTAAATAAAAATAGGGAGGACTAACTATGAATGAAAATATGACATGTAATCAAAGGCGGCTATTTGTTTTAGCTGCAAATCTTTCACTTCTTGCTTTGTTGATGGTTTTTGAAGTATCATACCGTAGCGCGGGTTGGAATGTAACTATGAACACTTTAATTGCTGCCAATGGACTTATTTTTTTGTTTAGCTTTTTAATGGGTTATGTGCGTAGTGGTGCCTGGCGTTTTTCGCATAAATCTATAGAAATGCTCGATGAGCGTGAAATGATTGTCAGTAGTGCCGTGATGCGAATTGCTTATGCTGTGTTTACAATATTAGTGTTAGCAGTATTGCTTACATTCACTTTAATGGATTGGCAGTTGGATATGGTATTAGTTGCAACATTGATTTTATTTGCGCATTTATTGCCTGCTTCTTTAATTGCCTGGAAGAAGAGTTTAATTTAACTTTATTGAGATGAAAATAAAATTATATCAGGTTGATGCATTTACAAATAAACTCTTTGGAGGAAATCC
>PKTE01000275.1 GCA_002869335.1 Salinivirgaceae bacterium
AGAAAGAGAATCTGAAACATATACTTCCAATGATACCACATACTATATTACAGATTCTCTTTCTATCGAAGCTTTATTTCAAGTTAGTACACTTCAGGGCTATTATTATCATATAATTGATTGTATAAAGTGTGGGAACTATACAATTGATACCGTTTTTATACAAGATTCTATTTTATATGATACAACTTACCTCCAGGCAGATACAACCTTAATTTTAAGGACTATTAAAGCCTATTATAATGGGCAAGAAATAACTGATTTAGAAGAAGATATTTTTATTTATCCAAATCCAACAATGGGAATTACAAAAATAAGAACTACTAACCTCAGTATGATAGAAGTTTTAAATATGGATGGTGTTGTGTTTTATAGAAAGGAGCTTAAAGTTAATACTTTTGAGTACACTTTGAATTTGTCTGAATTTGATAAAGGTTTATACATTTTAAGAATGACTAAGAATGGTCATTTTCGGTATAGAAAAATTATTAAGTCTTGATATATAAAAATAGGTGCTAATTTGAATTTAATTGCACATTTGGCATTTGCAGAGACTTTATTACAATTTCGTGTCTAGTTGAAATTTTTTCAAAGTTTCGGAATGTATATTCTATGATAAAAAGAGATTAAAATTGTATGCAAAAGTAAATTAGGTGTTGTAAATTTGGTATAATAGCAGCTCACAAAAATTGCAATTAAAATGAAGCAAATCATTAAGTATTCATCCGAAGAGATTGAAAAGGTTCGACAAAATTGGGAAAATCTCGCAGCAGAATTTAAAGGTGAGTTTTGTGTGGCCGATACTGATCCAAATGGTGAATTAACGCTCGCGGAACAAAGAAAATATGAGCTTCGAATACCATTTACAAATGAGGAACTTTGCTTATATGCGGTTGGATATAATCCTTTAAAAATTGGTTATATTATTAGAGGTAAACAGGAAATTGAGTTTAATCTTTATCCTGAAGATTTTTCGAAAAAGGTAGGCAAACTATTTGGGCTAAAAGAACATGAGATAGGTGATGAGGAGTTTGATAATCGTTTTATTATTAAAGGGAATACTAAGGAGTTTATTCTGAAGATGTTATCAGATGATTTGAAAAGTTTTTTATTGCAGAATTATGTGCCGGTTTTTAAGTTGGAACGTAATCATGGAATATCAAATCTGGAGCTAAATATTGTGATTAATGAAGTTAAGTATGATCAATTAAAAACTCTGATTGAACTAATGAAGAAAGTTATTTTGACAATTAAAGCATATTAAGTTTAGTCTGATTTTATGGTAATAGTTATGCGTAATGTGCTTTCCCGCAACATGTTTTAAACTTTTTTCCACTGCCACAAGGACAAGGGCTATTCCTGCCAAAGCTTAGTTTTTTCATCTTGACCTTGCGTAAAGACATTTCACTTTTAAAAATGTACTCCATTGCTTTATAGAGCTCAGGGTGTTTTTTCTTTAAAAGGGATGGGCGCTCAAAAAAGTATTCGCTTACCACTGAAAAGAACTCTGCACGATTTGTTCCCCCATAAGGATTAATGTCAGATTTTTGATTGTAAATTTCATCTATCTTTTTGTTAATAAGGTCAATCCAGGGTATGGCATATTGTCTTTCAAGTAAAAGAGCCGGAACACCATCTATAGCACCATCAGCTTTATCAATAAGGTGTACAAATTCATGAATGGCAGTGTTTTTCTTGTCAGTTTCATTTTTGAATCCTTGTCGGAGTGCTTGTTTCGATAAAATCATTTTGCCATCCATATAGCCCGTACCTACCATTCCTAAGATAGGCCGACTTGTATCTCCTGATGAAGCAAATTTCATATTGAAGCTTGAAGGATAAATAAGTACTTCTTTAAGGTTCGTGTATTTCCATAAATCAAAGCTAAAAATGGGAATGATTGCACTTGCCGCAACGAGTACTTTGTCTATTGTATCTACATTTGTATCAACTCCGGTAATTCGGGTATTGAGCAAAAACTCTTGTATTTTGAATTCAAACTTTTTTTTCTCTTCATTAGAAAGGGAATTATAAAAAGGTACTTCCTTTGTCAGTATTATTCTCCATTCGGAAGGGAAAGAAGATTTAGGTGTTTTCCATTTTGGTCGACCTAATCGCATTCGGAATACCCCATAAATGCTGACGATAACTACTACTATGATAAAAACGATTTCGTCCATAGCTGATTTTTGGATTTAATAAACGTCACAAATATAATTAATTGCCAGGGGTGTATTATGTTATTGGGGATAAAGTTATATTTCAAAGCCTAATAATAGCACATCATCTATTTGATCATAATCTCTTTTCCATTCATTAAAATAATGTTCAATATTTTCACCTTGTTCTTCCATATTCTTGTTGGTATGTTCTAAAAGGAGTTTTTTGAATCTCTCTGAGCCAAGTTTCTTTTCACTTTTTTGTCCAAATTGGTCTCTGTAACCATCTGTAAATAAGTATATCTTGTCTCCTTTGAAGAGTTTTATTTCTTTAGTATTAAAAGGCTTCATGTTATTGCGGTATGCAATTGTATTTTTATCTCCTTTTATTTCATATAAAACAGATTCGTCAGCGTCTGTTAGCGTTGAATTCTCTATTTTTTCAAGTGATTTTGATCTAACAATGTAAATAGGATTGTTGGCACCTGCAAACTGAAGTTTCATAGCTTTTAAGTCAATTGTGCACAGCGCTACGTCCATACCATCTCTTGCTTCACCGGGTGTTCCTTTTTGATGAAGCGCATTTATAACTTCTTCTCTAAGACGGTCAAGTATCATTGCAGGGTTGGTTAAACCTTCTCTGTTTACTACATCATTGAGAAATGAAATTCCAAGTAAGCTCATAAATGCACCAGGCACACCATGACCAGTGCAGTCTGATGCTGCAATGATGATTTTATTTTTGAGCTCATTGATCCAGTAGAAATCTCCACTAACAATTTGTTTGGGTTTGAAAAATACAAAGTGATTTTTAAATAGCTTCTTTCTCTTTTCTGATCCAGGAAGAATTGCTTTTTGAATATATTTGGCATATCTAATTCCAGCAGTTAACTCTTCGTTTACTATTTCTATTTTATCACGCTGGCTTTCAATCTCTTCCTTTTGATTATTCACAGTCTCAAGGGTAGTTCGTATTTCTTCGTTGATTTGTCTTAATTCCTCATTTGACTCCAATATTTCATTTCTTTGGTAACCAATAATATTTTTGGCTTTTTTAACTTTTCTATAAAAGAAAAGAGCTATAAAGACAGCTATTAATACTATGATAAATCCAATGCTTAAAATGATTTGTTGTTTTCTTTGCAGCGCTATTTTTGCGTTTTGTTTTTCGATTTCCTGTTTTTTCTTTTCGAGTTCAAATCTGGTTTCAAGCGCGCTGAGTTTTTTATTACTCTCCAGTGTAAATATGCTGTCATACATTTTTTTGAAAAGAACATGGTTGATATAAGCCCTTTCAAAGTCTCTAACTTCGGCATATATTTTTGATAGTAATTCAGCAGCTATTTTAATATCTTCCTTGAAATCATTTTTAAGCGCAATCTCAAGACCTTCGGTAATATGTGATTCTGCCTCTTTGTATTTTTTTAAGTTATAGTATATTTCCCCAATTTTTATAAGATCATATGAAACACGATCCTTTTCTCCTAATGATTTATGTAACTTAAGAACTTCATGATACTTTTGTAATGCTGTATTAAATTCTTTTTGTTCTATATATAATGATCCCAAACTTGAAAGTGTATTGGCTTTGTTGCTGTGGTCACCAATAAGATTACTTATTTCTAATGATCTGTTTAAAAATAAGAATGCTGAGTCATAGTTTTTTAAATGAATATGGGCATCACCAATATTCATTAAGCTAACTGCTATTTCATCTTTATCACCACTTTTCTCATCATACTGTAAAGACTTTTTAAAGTATTTAAGAGCTATATCATAGTTGCCAAGCTGCATATGCACTTCTCCTAAATTATTAATACTCATGGCAACTCCGTAATCATGTCCAATCTCTTCAGATATTTCCATTGCTTCATTAAACAGGTCAATTGCTCTTTTAAAATTACCCAACTCTTGATAAACTGTACCTATATTTATGAGTCCATCAGCAATTCCTTTTTTGTCATTTTCTTTCCTTTCTATTTCTACAGATTTGTTGTAAAAAATAAGAGCACTGTCATTTTTTCCCTGATAATCATAAATAAGCCCTATATTATTATAAGCATTTGATATACTTGCAGTGTCATTAATTTCTTCCGCTTTTTTCAGAGATTTTTTAAAGTATTGAATGGCAATATTGTACTTGCCCATTTCTTCATATATAATTCCAATATAATTGTAGGTTACTGCAATTCCTTCAGCATCTTTAGTTTCTTCTTCAATTTTAAGTTTCTTTTCGAAATAATCTAATGCTGTTGCATAGTCTCCAATAATCTCGTGTAACCATCCAATTTTAAGGTAATAGTCTGCTAATATTTGCTTGTCCCCATATTTATTGGCCAATTTTAGTCCTTCCATAGCTATTGTAATGGCCTCCTCATTTTTTCCGTAACGTTCCTTGATATTAGCTTTATACTCAATACATAAAAGTATTTTTGATGTATCCTTTATTTCATATGCAAGTTGTAAGGCTTTTTCGATCTGATCCATGGCCTCCTTCATGTCAAATCCTACATAATTTGCACTGATTTTAATAAGAATGTCTATTTTTCTGGTAGTTGAGTCGGTATTGCTTACAAGTTTTTTTAAACTGTCTATTCTCTGTTCATTCTGAGCAATCAATTGTGGGATACTAATGATCCACAAAAACAGAAAGATTATGACAACGTTTTTTTTCATGCTCAGCTAGTGATTCAACTCGAGTGAGTTATATGGACAATAAATATAAGATTTTTAGATCGTAATTACATGTTTTTTTAGACGAAATCTATTTTAAATCCCCTAACAATTAGAAACATATGGTTTTTATTGCATAAACTATCCAGTTTGCAAATAGCTTTTCATATAGTTTTAATTACTGCACCCTATTAGTTTTTCTAGGGCTTACTTGTTATTTTATGTTAAAATAACTCTTTTATAAAAAGAAGTCGTCCATCTTTTTGCTCTGTAGATCCAAAGAAATTTTCTTTATAATCATAAATATTGAACCCCCTTTTTTTCCATAGCAAAATTGCTTCTTTGTTATCTGGTCTGGTGGCTAAATATAGGGCCGTTTTGTTTTTTTGTACGGCTATTTTTTCAATAAATGAGAGCATTTGAGTAGCAAGTCCTTTATTACGGTGACTTGGAGCTACTCCAAGACCATAAATAAACGCCCATTGAGGGTTTTCGAGTGAATAAAAGTCTGTGCTTTCGAAGAGTAGTTCAGCAAAAGCGATAATCTGCTTGTGATGAAATATTGCAAAAAGACCATTTTGTTGTGCTATTATTTCTAACTCACGCAATGAAATTTGCTGATAGATTTTAAATAGGTGGTCATCAAGTTCTTTTATTTTTTGAATATGATTCGACGCATGAACTTGAGTTATTTCAATCATTATAAGTAGCTTTTATAAAAAAAGACCGGGAAAACCGGTCTTTTGTTTTAAAATCCACCATCTATTTTTTTCTTTTTCTTACTTTCTTTATTTGCTTTTTGATCAGGAGTTCTTTGACTTTCAAATTCCTGAACAATTTCTTCTAAAGTTTTGCCTAGATTCTCTATGGAAGTTTCTGCATCACCAACTAGTTCGTGGTCAGGATTCTCTTTTATGAACTTCTCATAATATTTTCTTGCTAAAGCAGTGTCTTTTGCCTCTTCGTAAACAAAAGCTTTCATAAACACAGCCATTGGGTAGTGAGATGTGTTTTTAAAACTGTTTTCTACTGCATCGAAATAATTTAATGCTCTTTTCAAGAGATTATAATTTAAGGCTAATTCTCCTCCTTTCATAAGATACGATGCCATCGCCGTATCTTTTGGATTGTCCATGTACAACTTATCATACATTTTCAATAGAGTTCTAATTTCCTCAGTCTTGATTTTTTTGTTTGAGATGGCAACAACTATCGATTTTTCTTTTTGAATAACCTGGGTTTTGAATTCCTCTGTCTCTTTCAAATCTGATTGAGATTTTTTGTCTTTGGAGCAAGATGCAATCACTAAAATCAATACAGGAATTAGTAGTGTTAGTTTTTTCATTTGTGCAGTTTTATTTGGCT
>PKTE01000142.1 GCA_002869335.1 Salinivirgaceae bacterium
TATCATTGGCACAATGCATTAAGCCTGAAATATCAGGAAAAATATTCGCTTCACTTGGATCATAGCATTACCGGTAGTCAATACATGACTGACGATAACGCATTGACTTATAAAGGCCACCAATTAACAAATCTATCAGCAAGTGCTCGCCTTGGAAATTTAAACAAGTTGCATTTGCAAATCTCAACCGGTGTTCGAAATCTTTTTTACACACATTATGCTTCTATGATTTTAATCAATGCCCCCTCATTTGGCGGAAGTGCTCCAAGATATTATTATCCGGGTTTGCCGAGGAATTTTTATGTGGCGGTTCAGTTCAATTTATAATGCTGCGTTTCTTTTAAACATAATTATTTCATGGTATATGCTACTTTGAAAAGCTATTCCACACTATTTTCTAATGCAAACTCACAATTATTCCTTAACTTACTGATTGAATAATTGATATGAAAAATCCCTTATTATGTCAGAGAGTAAAGAAAACATCAAACCTCAAGCTCCTAAATGGTTAGAAGACGTACAAAATAATAGCTGGTCGCCAGAAATATTAATTTCCGGTTTAACCATTACATTTATCTTTGTGATGGATGATGCAATTTTCAATTTTTTTGCCTCATTGATTCAGGATTATGGAGCCAAAATAATTTCATATTCCGGCTTTGTTACATTTATTGTGGCATTGAATTTTATAAAACTGACATTAATTATTCACCTCATACTACGTGGCTTGTGGACGGGCCTGGTTGGTTTAAGTTATGTGTTTCCTAATGGAGTAAACGAAAAGAAACTGCCTAAAGTAGTAGGAGATGTCAAGTTTGACAAGCCTGTTTCTATGGTCTTAAAAGTTGAAAATATATGCAGTTTACTTTTTTCATTTATCTATTTCTTTATCTCATTGGTTTTGATAGGTATTGTTTTTTATGTACCGCTAGTATTAATTGAACTTTTTGGACAAGAAAATATCTTACTTTTTTTAATGATTTATTTGGTTTTGTTTTTTGTTCCCATAATAGTGCTTAGTCTTTTTAAGAAATCTAAGTTAAAAGCAAAGCTAAATAAGAATATTGCCAATAATATTTATTATACAATCTCTACCAATACAGGAAAGGGATTAGCAATGTTATTTTTCATTATTTCAGTTTTAGTGGCAATTCCAATTTCAATGTCTGATATTAGAGAATTTAGTTCATATTATAATCCCCCACAAGAACAATCAGAAACAGATTTTCGATATACAAAAGATTGCGAGAATTATAATGATGAAAGGAACAATAATTTAAGGGTTAAAAGAGCTACAATTGAATCGTACATTGTTGATGAGAAAATTGAACTTTTCATAAGTTATTATAAAGTAGACGAATGGATATTGCGCAAAGCCAAAGAGCGCAAAGAAGAGTTTTATGAATTAACAGAAGATCCGTTGCAAAAAGAGATTATAATTCCTATGTTATACAAAGTTTATATAGACTCTACACCAATTAATGACTTAGAATGGGTTCTTACCCGGCATAAACATACAAATCAGAAAGGAATGTATGTGCTTATTGATGATCTTAATATTCCCAAAGGATTGCATAGGATAATAATTAACAGTGTATATTTTAGTAGAAGAGCTGATGAACTTAAAATGATGAGCCCTTGGGAAGAAATTTTGTTTTATAAGAATTAGATTTAGAAAAAGCCAACCCATTATCTCATCGGATCTTTACCTTAGAGATAATGGGTTGAATAATTTACATTTATGGAAACCTAAAGCTTTTCTACAGCAAGGTTTTAGTGTAGAAAAGAAACCTAATTAACCGGTGTAACCTTAAAACCTTTATTTTTTAATAATTGAACTACACCTTTATCACCACCTAAATGACCGGCTCCAACCGCAATGAATGAGCTTTTATTGGTAGTAAGTTCAGTTATTGGTTCAATCCAATTTGCGTTACGGTTATTAAGCATTAAATCGACCTCTTCTTCTGTTTCGTAGTATTTCATGAAAAGGTTGTATAAGCCATTCATATCCTGGGCTTTATACAGGTCTATCATTTGGTTGAAAATGGCTATGGCTTTTTCTTTGTCATCAACCATTTCAGCAAGTTCCTCAGCTTGTTGCTCGTAAGGTATTTTATCGAAAATACTCATTTGATCTGCCACAGTTTCCAGTCCAAGGATTTCCTTTTCTTGCTCTTTTGCCATTTGAATAAAAGTACCTTCGTAACTAGCTATTTTTCCTTCGATAATGGTTGGTATGAGCATAGAAGCAACCATAAAAGGTTTTACTTTATCGAATGCTGCCATTCCCATGCCCATAGTAGCTTTTAAAATGGAATCCAGTTTAACGTAAGTTGTTTCTTTTAGCATCGACTTAAGTGAATTTCCCTCTTTCATGCCCATGTGTTGCATAATACCCATTTGAACCTGAGGATTATCCATATCTAATTCCATAATAATTTGATTGGAGGTTTTAAATGCATTTTTTACAGCTTCGCTTAAATGAAATTCACTTTCCGGAATTAAATGAAAAGTTCCGTATAAATAAGAAGTTTGTATGCCGTTTCCTTCTATTTTCCAGAGTAAAGAATTTTCGTTTTCATTGGTTTCTGCCGAGGCTATAGATCCCGCAAGTAATCCAATTAGCAAGCCAATGGCGATAATAAATTGTTTCATTTTAATTGTTTTAAAGGTTTGTGGTTCGGTACGATTACTATTTTTATTTCATTAGTACCATATGAAAAGAATTATTACACTTTCTTTCAAAAAAATGTAATAAATTTCAAAAAAGGATACTTATCAAACAGAATGGAAGATTTTAAATCGATAATAGATAGACACCATCCTATTTTATATAAGATAGGGCGAGCTTATGCTACCCCGGATGATTTTGACGACCTGTACCAGGAGATGCTGATTAATCTTTGGAAAGGGTTGAAGTCATTCAAAGGACAATCAAAAATAAGCACCTGGATTTACCGGGTAGTGTTGAATACAGCTTTAACATACCAGCGAAATAGTAAAAAGAAGAAGCATTCGCAAGTAGATATTGATAATGTCCAGATTATTTCAGACGGTTATAGTACTGCTGAGAAAGAAACACTGGAGAATGATATTCAGCTGTTATATAAAGCCATACGAATGTTAAAAAAAGAAGATAGGTCTGTCATTTTATTGTATCTGGAGGAAAATAGTTACGAGGAGATTGGAGAAATTTTGGGTATTAAGTCCGGAAACGTGGGAGTGAAAATAAACCGGATTAAAAAAAGACTGCAAGAACATTTAACCACATTGAACTATGAAAGAGCATAATATAGAATCACTTTGGAAATCATCTACACAAAAGGCCTCCGATTATTACAAATCGATTGAGGATGAGATTTTGCAAAAAGCGAATAAAGATTCAAACGGATTATTTGCCAAAATTCGCCGCAATATTATCATTGAATTAATAGCCTCACTAATAGTAGCTTTCGTTTTTCCGTTTTTATTTATTGAAGATAAAACTGCCTTTGCAGTAGTTGGAGTATTTATGATGGTGCTACTAGCATTAACTTTTTACTTCTATTTGAACTATTTGCAACGCATTAAAAATGTACATGAGCCCGATATTTTAACTGCATTGAAATTAAAGGAAAAAATACTAGCAGGATATATTCGAAAAATGAAGCTATTCCTTTATGTGGCTGTTATAATTGGATTTGCAGTTGGTTTCTTTTCCGGAAATACCTCTTTTGTATTATTTGATATTAAAAACCTTATTGGTTTAGCTATAGGTGTTCCTATTGTGCTTTTATTTATTTGGTTAGGTAATAAATACATTTGGGCACTTTACCAAAAACACCTCGATAAACTCCGAGAATCCATCAAAGGACTTGAAGAAGATAATTAGTTTCAGGTTAAAAAGTTTCAGGTTGCTCAACTTGAAACCCGGGACTTGAAACTTGAACCGAATCGATGTTAATCGATGAGTTCAGCGACAAAGGAGCTAAACTTATTCAACATAAACAACCGGGCAATTCACCAACATCACACCTTGTGCTAAAACATTGGCTGCTTCAGCTGTGGTTAGGTTCGATACATTTTCAAAATCAGCATTGTCGTATACATTTACTGACCACAGTGGTGAATAGTCTGCATCTGTTGGGATTGTGGCCAAAACATTATGCGTTTGTGCACTGCCTGTTTCAGTTACAAATCCAGAAGCAGGACCGCTATTTGGGTCGTTTTCATCCGGATTGATATTGAATGTAACATAAATAGGAGATATTGGATTTAATCCTCCTGCAGTTGTGGCAAGCACCTTTTCTTCGAACGTGAAATAATACACAACTTTGTTTTTATACCATCCTCTGTCCAGGGTTTTGCTTTCGTCGGTGTATCTTAATTCTGCTGTACTGCCTTTGGGAGCTACAGGGCAATTGATTAGATAATTAGTTTCGGTTAACTCATAACCTTTGTCTAAAATTTTCACCAGACTAGTAACTGTATTGGCCACATAATCTTGAGGAACGGTTACTTTATACATTTGCCAAAAATCACTGTAACCTAAATCGCCCGGTATCACATCAATGATATTTAGCTGATTTTCAACGGGCTCTGATTCACCCTCTCTGAATAGTACGTAAATTGGAGCCGGTGCTAATGGCATTACGTCAAAATCATAGTATTTGGCAACTTGTCCATCCGGGGCTAATCCTTGAGCTAGAAATAGGTTGTCGAAATTAATGGGTTCGTTTGGTCCTGGTAAATCAGGGTTTGAGCTACGTAAATGCAATGTGCCGGCATCATCTGAAAAGCGATCAACGCTTACTTCTTCGGTAGTGTCAGGATCCAATGGACCGGTGTTTTTATCAGAGTCGTCGTCTTTTTTACAAGCACTTACAATTAGTAACCCTGAAAAAAGAATTGTTAGAATTGAGCTGTTAAAATATTTCATAATCAAGGATTTATTACCTAAACCCTCTTCGCGAAAAAATGTTTAAGTATTGATTAACTTGTGATTTTTTTAAAATAATTGTTAGTTTCCAACAATTCTTCAAAAGTCATGGGTATGTGAGGAGGGTAGTCATCATTTTGATTTTGCGGCTCAATTTGATTTTCTTCTATGCTCTTAATAGTATCTAAAAATGCATGCGGTTTTTGTGCCACTATTTTATTCCAGATGGTATTTAGGTTCTCGTTTTTTTCGGGTTTTACTTCATAAAATTTGAGAATGCTACCTGTATCAATTCCTTTATCGATATAATGGGTTGTAAGTCCAAGTGGATCACCATCTTTTATTGACCAACCAATGGAATCGAGTCCTTTATGTTTGGGCAACCAACCAGAGTGGGCATTGATAATTTTTGTTTCAGGTAGCGAAATAATGGGTTCTTTTAATAGCCAATGCGACGAGGCCATTATGGCGTATTTAATTTTACGCGATTGTAATATTTTTTTAGTTTCTTCCGATGAGTGCTTTTTTACTTAAAAAGTTTGAATGCCTTTTTTTGCACATATTTTTTTAGTACTGAATTTATTAAAAACCGGAATATAATAAATGTTTAGTTGTACAGCCTTTCTGATAAAATGTGGTGTCCGATCCCATATTTGTTTTGTAATACGACGAATAGGGCTGTATTTTTTCGTGATTATATTTAATCTATCATGTGCTTGTCTGTGCTTTTTCTCATTCTGCGAGAATTTTTCCCGATAGTTATTTTCAATAATTACACAATCTATTGGAGTTCCATTTTTTTCAAAATGGTCTATAATTTTGGGTGTAACCAGACACACGTTTTTGGCAAGCAGGCATATATTCATCTTGACTAATTAATCAGTTTTTCGGCGTTTTTGTAATATATTTTATCTTGATTTTCTTTCGAAAGATTCATTGAATCCATTAACTCAAAGAAGTCAAACTTTGTATTGTCTGTTCCAAAGAGTATTTTGTCACAGTGTTTTTCTAAAAAGCTTTTTGAAATTTTTCTGTTTCTGGTTAGTGCATTGTAACCGCTTGTCCCGGAAATGTCGCAATAAAAGTTGTCGTATTTTTCAAGCAAAGTGTCTATAATTCCCAGCTCTTTAATATTTCCTTTTTGGTGAATGTATTTTTTTGAAAGCGTAGCTGAAATATTATTCCAAAAGTGTGGACCGTGCCCAATGAAATTAATATTGGGGAACTGAACGATTCTTTTTTCCAGTTCCACA
>PKTE01000113.1 GCA_002869335.1 Salinivirgaceae bacterium
ATACAGTCGTAAACGATTATACAAAATTTTCATTTTATGATTGGAGTATCAAAGGCATTTATGATATTACAAAAAAAGATACATTGCTAAATGTGAGGTATTTAGGGTATAAGCAATTCCAATTCAACCCCATGGCAATAAAAGGCAGCAAGCCGCTTATTAGGCTCGAGGCGGATGTTAAACAGCTACAGGAGATAGTATATAATTATATTGCAAAAGGAGTTGATAAGCTTCCTGATGGTTCAATTCAACTCAATGTTCGCAACATGGAGATTTTGCCGGGCTTGACAGAACCTGATATCCTCCATACTGTTCAGGTATTGCCGGGAATACAGAGCTTTAATGAAACTGTTTCAGATATCAATATCAGAGGAGGAATAAACGGTCAAAATTTGGTCCTATGGGAGGGTATGAAAATGTATCAAACTGGTCATTTTTTCGGTTTGATATCTGCTGTAAACTCACATTTAATTCATCAAACCAGGATAATTAAAAATGGTGCTAGTGCTTCATATATGGAAGGTGTGTCAGGTATTATTGACATGAAACAACAGGATTATTTAGTAACTAATTTTGAGGCGAATGCAGGTCTAAATATGATAAGTAGTGATGCGATTATAAAAGTTCCGATTAATAAAAAATTCTCAATGATTTTTGGAGTAAGACATTCAATCAATAATTTGATTTCAACTCCGACATATACAAGTTATTATAATAGAGCATTTGAATATACAGATGTGTTGAACAATATTGGCAATGATACAGTCGTAAACGATTATACAAAATTTTCATTTTATGATTGGAGTATCAAAGGCATTTATGATATTACAAAAAAAGATAAAATCCGGTTTAGTATCTTAAGCATTAATAATAATATTGAATATGAGGAAAGTACGCTGAAGGATGATACTGCCTACAGTCAAAAGAGCCGGTTAGATCAGTTCAGTTTTTTATCGGGAATTGATTATTCTCATTCATTGAATGATAAGCATTCGGTAAAGTTATCTTCATTTATATATAATTATAATCTTAATGGCGTTAATGTATCTCTTTTCAATGAACAGGAGCATCTTCAAAAAAACCAGGTAATTGATTGGGGATTGAAATTAAATGTTTATAACAAATTAACTCGTTTGATTGACTTGTCTTCAGGCTATCATTATAATGAAATTGGAATTAGGAATCAGGACAATATAAGCAGACCAAATTATAAGAGAGATGTAAAAGATGTATTAAGAGTTCATTCCCTTTATTCAGAAGTTGAGGCTAATAGAATGTTTGACAAGATGTATGCGCGATTTGGTTTAAGAGCTAATTATTTTCAACAGTTTAAAAGGTATATATTGGAGCCTCGTGCCATTTTAAAGTATCGAATATCTGATCACATTTCCATAGAAACATTAGCTGAAAGTAAAAGTCAGTATACGACACAATTAATAGATTATCAATCAGATTTTCTTGGTATTGAAAAGCGGCGTTGGGTGTTATCCAACAATAATAGTATTCCTATAATAAGGAGTAGGCAGTTGTCTTTGGGTGTAAATTATAAGAAGAACAGTTATCTCATATCTTTGGAAGCATACAAGAAAGTAGTTAGGGGGATAATAACTCCAAGTCAGGGCTTTCAAAATCAGTATCAATATGTATATGCATCGGGTAATTACGAGACCCAGGGCGTTGAATTGTTAATGGATAAACGATTTCGTAATTCAAATGTATGGGCTAATTATTCCTATTCATTAAATGATTATTATTTTCAAACGCTTACACCTTCTACTTTTCCAAATAATGTGGATGTAAGGCATATTTTATCTATTGGAGGAAGTTATAGAATTAATGATTTTGAATTTTCAGGAGCTTTTAATTATAGAACAGGCAGACCGTTTACCAAACCAAAAGTAGAAAATGGAAATAATCAAAGTGAGATTATCTATGAGGATCCAAATAGCTCAAGGTTACGTGATTACGTTAGGTTGGATGTTTCTGGAAAGTATAATTTTATTGTGAAAAAAATAAAAGGTGAGCTAGGACTTTCTATTTGGAATGTATTAAATAGAAAGAATGATATCAATATTTTTTATCAGCGTAATGATAATAACGAAATAGAAAAAATTGTTCAGCATGCGCTGCAGTTCACCCCAAACCTTAGTTTTAGGTTGTTTTTTTGAATAAAAAAAGCTCCACCTTTCGGCAGAGCTTACTGTGTGTATGTGGAATCAATTAGATTGTTCTTCCAGGGTATTGTTTCAAACCTTCTTCCAATGCTTCCATAGCATTTTTAAGGTCTTCTTTGTTCAATACATAAGCAATACGTACATGTTGTCTTCCTAATTCAGGGTCTGCATAAAAACCTGAACCGGGCGCCATCATCACTGTGCTGTTGTTGTGTGAAAAATCAGATAGCATCCACTGGCAGAATTTATCAGTGTCGTCAACAGGTAGTTTTGTGATGGTGTAAAATGCTCCTTTTGGCATTGGGCAAACAACACCTTCCATTTTATTCAAAGCATCAACCATAAAGTTACGACGCTCAATATATTCGTTGTACACTTCTTTGAAATATGAGTCAGGAGTATCAATAGAAGCTTCACCAATAACTTGTCCTAATGATGGTGGACTTAATCTTGCCTGGGCAAATTTCATTGCTGTAGCTAAAACTTCTTTATTGCGAGTTACAAAAGCTCCAATACGTACACCGCATGCTGAGTATCTTTTTGATACTGAGTCGATAAGGATAACGTTTTGGTCAAGACCTTCAAGATTCATTACTGAGAAATGCTCGTGTCCATCGTAGCAGAATTCGCGATAAACTTCATCGCTGAAAATATATAAGTCGTGTTTTTTTGCAATTTCGCCTAACTTTCTGATCTCCTCTTCTGAGTAAAGATAACCTGTTGGATTGTTTGGGTTACAGATTAAGATAGCTTTGGTTTTATCTGTAATGTTTTTCTCAAACTCCTCAATTGGAGGTAGTGCAAAACCATCTTCAATAGAAGCATTAATAGGCTTAATTGTTACTCCGCCAATATTTGCAAAAGCATTGTAATTAGCATAAAATGGCTGAGGCATAATAAGCTCATCGCCAGGGTTCATAACCGAGTTAAATGCAAATGTTAGTGCTTCAGAACCACCTGTTGTAATTAATAGGTCAGTGTACTCAATATCGATACCCACACTTTTATAGTAACCGGCAAGTTTTCTTCTGTAACTTTCGTTTCCGGCTGAGTGGCTGTATTCAATTACTTTCTGATCAAAATTACGGATAGCATTTAATGCTACATCTGGTGTTGGAATATCTGGCTGACCAATGTTCAAATGGTAAACCTTTTTTCCTTCTTTTTTTGCTTGCTCTGCAAAAGGAACAAGTTTGCGAATGGGTGAGGCGGGCATTGACTTACCTCTATCTGATATTTGTGGCATAATTGAGAATTTAGGTTTCCGATTAAATGTATTTTGAATTGGAAATTACAAATTTAGCAATTGTTTAACATTCCCATGAAATAAAAGATTATTTATACAGAGTTTAAATAATTTTAAATTTTGTAACTGATTTTTATACTACAATTTGCAATAAGATTACTATTTTTGTACCCTTTGTAAATTTTTGGAAATAATTATATCAATATGAAGGAGATACCCACTAAGTACGACCCTGCGTTGACAGAAGATAAATGGTATAAATACTGGATGGATAAAGGCTTTTTTCACTCAGAGCCAGATGATAGAGAACCATTTACAATTGTAATTCCGCCGCCAAACGTAACCGGAGTGTTACACATGGGGCATATGCTAAACAATACTATTCAGGATGTATTAGTCAGAAGAGCAAGAATGCAGGGCAAAAATGTATGTTGGGTGCCTGGAACTGACCACGCTTCAATTGCTACTGAAGCAAAAGTTGTGAATAAACTTCGCGATGAAGGAATTGATAAAAACAGTCTTTCAAGAGATGAGTTTTTGGAGCATGCCTGGGAATGGAAGGAAAAGCATGGTGGGATTATTCTTGAGCAATTAAAGAAATTAGGTGCTTCATGCGATTGGAATCGTACTGCCTTTACCATGGATGAAGAGTACTCAAAAAGTGTGCTTCAGGTTTTTGTTGACCTTTATAAAAAGGACAAGATTTACCGTGGGGTACGTATGGTAAACTGGGATCCTCAAGCAAAAACTGCTGTGAGCGATGAGGAAGTAATATACAAAGAGGAGCAATCCAAGCTTTACTACCTTAAATATTTTGTAGAAGGTGAAACCGATAAGTATTTAACTATTGCTACAACGCGTCCCGAAACAATTTTGGGTGATACTGCTGTTTGCGTAAATCCTAATGATGACCGTTTTAAAGATTTCGTAGGTAAAAGAGTAATTGTTCCGTTAGTAAATCGTCCTGTGGCTGTAATAGAAGATGAGTATGTAGACATGGAGTTTGGAACAGGTGCGCTTAAAATTACACCGGCTCACGATTTAAATGACTACGAAATTGGACAAAAGCATAACCTTGAATCCATTGATATTTTCAATGATGATGGTACTTTGAATGAAGCTGCTCAGTTATTGATTGGTGTTGATCGTTTTGAAGCACGTAAGCAAATAATTCCTTTATTGGAAGAAGCTGGTAATCTTGATAAAATTGAAGATTATACCAATAAAGTAGGTTATTCCGAACGTACAGATGCAGTTATTGAACCTCGCTTATCAATGCAGTGGTTTATGAAAATGGAAGAAATTTCAAAGCCTGCATTAGATGCTGTAATGAACGATGAGGTTCAGTTCCACCCTGCAAAATTTAAAAATACATATCGCCACTGGATGGAAAATATACAGGACTGGTGTATCTCTCGCCAGTTGTGGTGGGGACATCGAATTCCAGCGTGGTATTTACCAAATAGCAACGAGTTTGTTGTGGCGCAAGATGAAAATGAGGCTTTGGAGCAAGCTAAAGCAAAAACAGGCAATGCTAATCTTACAATAGGCGATTTACGTCAAGATGAAGATGTGCTTGATACATGGTTTTCATCATGGTTGTGGCCAATATCAGTATTTGATGGTTTGACAAATCCTGGTAATAAGGATATTAAATATTATTATCCAACCAATGATTTGGTAACGGCTCCTGAGATTATGTTTTTCTGGGTGGCACGTATGATTATTGCTGGTTATGAGTATTTAGGTGGTAAGCCATTCTCAAACGTATATTTTACAGGAATTGTACGCGACCAAAAACGACGTAAAATGAGTAAGTCACTGGGTAACTCACCTGACCCAATTGAGCTTATGAAAAAATATAGTGCTGATGGAGTGCGTGTAGGTATGTTGCTTTGCTCACCTGCAGGAGGAGACTTGCTTTTCGATGAGTCATTACCTGAGCAAGGACGTAACTTTACAAGTAAAATTTGGAATGCGTTCCGTTTGGTGAAAAGTTGGGAAATAGACGAGACAATTCCTCAACCCGAATCATCAGCTGCCGCAGTAAAATGGTTCGATGCTAAATTGAATCAAATATCGGAAAAACTGGACGAGCAATTTGAACAGTTCCGCCTAAGTGAAGCTTTGATGACCATTTATAAAATGTTCTACGATGAGTTTTCATCATGGTACCTGGAAGCAATTAAACCTGCTTACCAACAGCCAATTGATGCTCAAACAATGCGTGAAACAGTTCGCATTTTCGATCGCGTGTTGCATATTTTACACCCATTCTTACCATTTATTACTGAAGAAATTTGGCAATATCTGGAAGAACGTAAAGATGGCGATTCACTGATGATGAGTCCTGCCAAACCAACCGAAAAGTACGATGCTGATATGGTTAACCTTTTTGAACAAGCTAAAGAGGTAATAACAGGTATTCGTTCGGTTCGCAAAGACAAGAATCTGCCAATGAAAGATGCGTTAGAGCTTTTCGTCAATAAAGGTGATGATTCATGGCCGGCAGATTTCGAAAGTGTGATTATAAAACTTGGAAATGTCGAGAAATTAGAGCATACTACTGAAAAAGTAGCAGACGCCACTTCCTTCCTTGTACGCACACACGAGTTGTTTATTCCTGTAGGTGATTTAATCGATAAGGACGCCGAAATTGAAAAACTCACTACAGAGTTAGAATATACTAAGGGATTTTTAAATTCTGTAATGAAGAAACTGGGTAACGAGCGTTTTGTA
>PKTE01000353.1 GCA_002869335.1 Salinivirgaceae bacterium
ATCATTGTAAGCCATTTCTGTATTACCATGGCTTAATAGATTTCTAGTGTTTATATATACTGAGAAATTATCAGTTACTCGGTAGGCTACTTTTGCATTTATAATAATGTTTGGATCTAGTGTTGTTGACATAGTTGTGTGTTGCAAGGTTGCGCTATTATAATAATAACGTGAATAAGTCTGTTTTCCGTAATAATAACCTGAAAGGTTCACGTTTACTTTCTTAATGGGCGCATAATTCACCATAAAACCACCATAGAAAGAAGGAGTCCACTCATTTTTAATATCCTCAAAAGCCTCTTCTGTTAAATTTTCGTAAGGCATTCCTGCAACTGGTAGTGGAAGAGTCCCTGTTGTATCTGCCATATAAAGTGACGAAATATCTTTTAGTACGCTAGTAAGTTTTGTTGACTGAACTGTGCCAAATAACTTTACCATCAAGTTTTCCATTGGTTGGATCGATATATTTGCTGAAAATCCTATTTGTTTACTTTTCATATCGATGTTTTGGTAATGCCATTCGTCTTCAATGTTTATCTCAATAGCAGTCATGGTTGCATTCAGTGCAGGTCCTGTAAGTTCGTATTCTGCTGGCAATAAAGCATCAAAGTTTTTTGATATGCTGTAGAATCCTTCAAGGTCAATTTGTAGATAATCTGTAATGATACCCCGATATCCAATTTCAAAAAGATCCTGAGTAAGTAAACTTAAGTTTTTATCACCAATATAATATTGATTATAGTTTAGTAAAATTGGTAAGAAAACTCCTGGAGCCACTTGTTGCTGTCCAATAATTGTATTTTCGTTTAATATATTTCTGAAATCGGCATAAGTATTACCCATAAATGAACCTCTGTTGGCTCGTGAATATGTTCCACGAATGAAATGTTTACTATTAATATTATACGCTGCTACAAATTGCCATGAAAAGTAAATGTCGTTTGGGTAATTATATTTATCAGCTCTTAAAGCAGCAATTAATCGAAGGCTACTAACTGGTTTGTAGTCGATCCGCATGCTACCTGAAATGGTCTCAAGTTTTTTCTCGCCATTTAATAAACCTTGATCAAGGTCTCCAATAGTGTCAATTTCTTGCACATATTTTTTGTCAGTGTATGATGCTAATTGGTAATTAATACCGGGTAAAACTGTTAATTCACCAATACCAAGATCGTTTAATACAAGATCGTACTCCAGATTGGCACTTAAGAAGTTCATATCATACTCAATAACCGGCTTTATCATTTTTTGATGTAAGTTTTGACTGCCAAATAAATAATTCACTTGAGCTTTTACACCATAAGCATTGGCTACATAATCAAAATAAGCGGTTTCTGATTTTCTGATACTAAATGGAGTGGCGAGGTTTTCAAAAAAAGTGGATTGTGCTTCAGATGACTGCCAACCGGTATTTAGTGACATGAATACGTTTTTGTTCATGTCATAAAATAAACCCGCATTTCCACTAAAAGCTTTTTTGCTTAGTGTTGAATTAGGTGATGAAGCGGCCAGTGGTTTTCCAAACATACTTGTTAATGAATCAGCAGGCACATATTCCCCCGTTGCATATTCATAAAAGTCATCTTGAAAACGGTCCCTAAAATCATATGAACCACTTAATTTAAAGCCAATTTTGTCGTTTACATTATTTAGAAAACTAAAGTTTCCTAAATATGTATTATCTGTTCCAGCTTGTAAATCGCCATGTACCTGAATGCCTTCTTTGTCTGGTCTGCGTGTAATGATATTAATTACTCCGGAAACAGCATTCGGCCCGTAAAGAGCACTGGATGCTCCACGGATAATTTCAATTCTTTCAATATCTGACATTGAAACAGGAAGCGATTCCCAAATTGTACCTCCGTTAATGTAGTTGTAAACAATTCTGCCATCAACCATTACAAGTGTCATCATATTTTCTGAAAAGTGCGAGAAATTTCCTGGAGGTAAATTATCGTTACCTCTGATATGTATATCAAAGTTTCCGTTTGATTCCTGACGAACAACCATTCCGGGTACTAGTCTGAATAGTTCTTCATATGTGGTAGCTCCGGTAAGTTGGATCTCTTCTTTGGTAATTACCGTAGTTGATAGTGGTGATTCAAATACACTTTCTCCCTTTTTTGAAGCAGAGCTCACTTCACGGTTTAGGGCCATTTTTAATAATTCATCGGTTGAAACGCCCACGGCTTCTGCCATCTTCTTTAAATCTTCAAATGGCATTTCAAGCATGTCGTCATAACTAATTTCCATGATCTCTTTTCGAGTCATGTTGTCAAAGTCATATTTTTTCTCCTGCGCTTGAGCTGATAATCCGGAGAAAAGAAGAAGTATGATAATATATAATATATAATTTTTCATGGTTACATTCATTTTAGTAGTTTCCGTTTTAATCAATCACAGTTCCTAATGCAAATAGGGATGAGTTTACTTTCAACGATTGGTCCTTAATGGCGCCTTTGTTGATTTCAAAATCCTGATGACCTCCTTTTAAAACATAGTTTATTCCAGCACCCTTTTTACCTAATCCTGGCTTGTCTGTGATTACGAGTATACCTTTCCCTTCAACTTTTTTGTTTACTTCCGGAAGTGAAGCGCTTTTTCCAGGAGGAATAAATAAAACATGACAAGAGCCAATGTCACTTATTGATTTAAATACTTTAACTTTAATGGGTTGGTTGTCGATTCTTTTTTTAGAAGCGATAATGTCAAGCTCTTTTTTAATGGGAGAGTTGCCTAATACACCAATTACAAAATCACCTCCTTGCTTGCTGGCAGGCCATTCAATATATTTTGTGAAATTGTAGAGGAAAAGAGCTTTGAATTTTTCATTTTGTCCCTTTAATGAAGTTGCTGAAAAAAATAACATTAACATTAAAAGTACATAAAGGACTTTTTTCATTTGATAGTGGGTTTTGTGTTTTCGTTTTATAAAGCATAAAAATATTACTCTTTTTCAGAATACAAGCGGGTATTATTACTTATTCTAATTAATGTAACGATAAAAATTTTAACCCTATTAGTAATTGGCAAATAAAGAGATTGTTACAAAGTCTACCGAAACGAAAATATTTTTTTCCAGAGTTTTATAATGCACTTATTACATTTGAATTGTATTACTTTATTAATATTTTTATTTCTTTAATGAAAAATAATAGGCAATGAAAAAAATAGGTTTACAAGAACTCTCAGAAACTATTTCTTTTTTAAAGAATAACATAAATGGTTTTATGCCAGAAATAGGTGTTATACTTGGCACCGGGCTTAGTAAACTCGCTCATCAGATAGATGTAAAACACACTATTTCTTATGAGGAAATTCCTCATTTTCCAGTCTCTACGGTCGAAAGTCATGCAGGAAGACTATTGTTTGGCGAATTATTTGGGAAAAAGGTGGTAGCTATGCAAGGCCGCTTCCATTATTACGAAGGTTATACACTTCAGCAAATTACTTTTCCCGTGAGGGTAATGCATAATTTAGGAATACAAATGCTATTTGTTTCCAATGCGGCAGGAGCTGTTAACCTTAATTTTAAAAAGGCTTCATTAATGCTCATAACTGATCACATTAATTTATTGATGGATAATCCATTAATTGGTCCAAATGTGGATGAGTGGGGGTCA
Organism: Salinivirgaceae bacterium; assembly: GCA_002869335.1. Lineage (GTDB taxonomy): Bacteria > Bacteroidota > Bacteroidia > Bacteroidales > Salinivirgaceae > Salinivirga. The sequence continues at coordinate 3,624 of PKTE01000353.1, forward strand.
CGTTTCCCAGATATGAGCGAGCCTTATGATGCAGACCTTAATGAGTATTTCAGAAAAACTGCCAACGAATTAAATTTAACATTGCATGAAGGCGTTTACACAGCGATGTCTGGACCTACGCTCGAAACAAAAGCCGAATATCGATTACTTGCTACTTTGGGTACTGATGCTGTGGGGATGAGTACTGTTCCTGAGGTTATTGTGGCTAATCATATTGGTTTGCCAACTGCAGCTATTAGTGTGCTTACTGACGAATGTGACCCAGATAATTTAGTTCCGGTAACCTTAGAAGAGATAATTGAAATTGCGGGAGTAGCTGAAGGAAAGTTAGTTAGTTTGCTCGAGGGCGTTTTTAAAAAGATTTAATTAACTTAGCCTAGATATCTGAAATTGCAGTATGATACCGATATGGAAATATGGGTAGAATTTGTATAAATGCATCCTAACTAAATTAATTCGATGAGCATAGAACGCCAGTTTTCCAGATCGATTAAGCAAATTGAACGCATGCCCCAGAAGGCGCTTTATAGGCAAACTAAGCTGATTACAAAGCGATTTGACATGCTGTTAACACCTAAAAAAGGTGGAGCAAAAGGCAGTATGGGAAAAAAAGTTGCCAGAGAGATTTTATGGTTTTTTGCAAGTATTCTAATAGGGTTTCTGTTAGGTTTTATTTTTTATAGTATCATAGCTCATTTCTATTATGACTTTTTAGTAAAAGCCAGTCATGTAATGGGCTCGGTTATTAATTTCTATTACTTCTTGTTTATAGTAGCATTTGTAGGAATTTATGTTGTTCGAGCTGTTAATTGGGCTATTAAACTGACTTTACAAAAATAGATTATGATAAATAGTGTACTCTCCTTTGTCGAAAAATCTTTGAATGAATACATTCGAATGAGATTCGATTTGAATGAAGATAAGATCATCATTGGAAACTTGACCACACAGGAAGGAACACTTGCAATTAAGGATCAGAATAAAATTGTTTTGAGTCTTGTAAATATTCAGGAAGAGAGAATGATGAAAGGCTCTGGGAAAGTATTTTCAAAGGGGAGTATGGGAGATTCAGGGTTTTCAAATCCACCGATTCATCTTAATCTTTATCTATTATTCACATCTTTTTTCGAGCAGCAATTATTTAATGAAGGATTAAAGTTTTTATCCTTGGTGATAGGCTTTTTTCAAGCACAGAATGTATTCAATTCAGTTGATTTTGCCGAATTTAGTTTTGATATTGAAAAACTGGTCTTTGAATTGGAGAATCTTTCATTTCAGGAGCAAAATAATCTATGGGGCTCATTGGGTTGTAAATATATTCCTTCAGTACTATATAAAGTGAGAATGATCTCGATTACAGAAAATGTGATACAAGAAATTGGTGAAGTAATTAGAGAACAGAATCAATAGTAAGTATGAGAAAGCTAACCTTTGAACCCATTAGAGAAGTGCATTTTCAGCATCAGGTTTCGGATGCTTTCGCAGGGCTAAGAATTATTCCAGATAGGCAAACTCAACATATATTAAAGAATTACAAACTCCAACACAAGGTTATTGATGATAAGTTCTATATTCTTCAAACCTTTATTAATGATGCTCCTTTAGTGCCAATTGATGAAAAGTTGCAGTTTCGGTTCCATTTGTATTTTGATTATTTAAGTTTTGCTCATCAAACAGACATTCAGCTCTATAATCCTAAAGACAGTTGTTTGTACATTGCATTGTTGAATAATGAGACAAATGAACACCTGATCGATGATTTAAATTTAATTGATTTAAATCCAAAAGAGATAAAAGCAGAAGATATTACTCCACTTGAAGGGTATCATTTAAATCCGGGATTACTGGGGAATGGCGTCTATAGAAATACTTCGACACAATTAAATTTTGCTTTATACAGAGAGAACAAAAGAGATTTTGGAGGATACATTGATGTTGATATTCTGCCTGGAGAAGCTAGCGAAGCAAATCTTCATACAATAAAGGTTAATCCCAGAAAAGTATACTTACAGTATGTTGTTATACCCAAATCAAATAATTATAACGAATTTTCTATTGCAGACAATGAAAATAAACGTGAATTTATAATTGAGCAACAAGACGCAAACTATATTTTTACCTCTAAAGAAACCGTAACCATTGATATTATAAAGACATTAAGTTTTTCATTAACGGCCAAAAGAAAAAATGGAATGGAAATAACAATTAAGGACAATTTACCTCTTCCATCTACCAAAAATTTATCTAAGTATGGTGATAATCAAGATTTTTGCTTGAAAATATTTTTTTATGTTTAAATAAATAGTAAATTGTTGCAGTTTCACGAATCTAACTAAATTATAATAATTATGGCCGATTACAAAACCCCGGGTGTATATGTAGAAGAGATTTCCACATTACCACCTTCAGATGGGATGGTTCCAACAGCAATTCCTGCTTTTATTGGATATACTCAAAAAGCTGAGAAAAACGGAAAGGACCTAACAGGTTCGCCTACTCTTATTAGTTCATTACTTGACTATCAGGCTTACTTTGGGGGAGCATACAATCCTGAAGAAATTACTGTTGATCTTGATAAAAAGAACAGCATCAATAAAGTAGAGTTTTCAAAAAGATTCTACATGAATGATAGTGTTAAAATGTTTTTTGCTAATGGTGGAGGTCGTTGTTTTATTGTTTCTGTTGGAACATATGAAGACGATATCGAAATGGATGCTCTGCTTGGAGGTCTAAATTCATTAGTAAAAGAAGATTTACCTACTATTTTAGTTGCACCTGATGCTGTACTACTTAAGAAAAAAGATGAGTGTTATTCTGTACAGCAACAAATGCTTGCTCAATGTAATGCTTTACAAGATCGTTTTGCAGTTTTAGATGTTTTCAATGGACATATTAATAGATCTGATGAAGATGTAGTATTAGACTTTAGAAATGGTATAGGTGTAAATCACTTGAAATATGGTGCTGCTTATTATCCATGGATTCAAACAGTTTTCAATGCTGATTTCGGATATGATATCATTAAATTTAAGAAAGAAGGAGAAGATATAGATCTTGAAGATTTAGTAAGTGATCCAACTTCAATAAAGACCTTAAAAGAGGTTATTGGGGATGTGAAGAACATTGCTGAATTTTTAGGTAACCCAATGGGTGATGATAAATCACTTAGTGAACTTTTCTATACGGTTGCCGAAGGCGCAGAGGGAACAAATGATGAATTGGCGGGATATATCGATGCCATCATTCAAATAATTAAAAAAGTACAAGAATATATTACAGGAGGAAACGCTACAAATGCAACTATACAGAATGAATTGTCTGCCAAACTTAACCCTAGTTCAGTATTGGCAAGCATCGTAAAAAGTGTAGCTAGTATTGATGGTGCTCTTAAAACTGGTAAGGTTGCAGAAAAAGACTTCCCAGAATATGATTTAAAAGATGTTAAGCCTCATGCTGCCATTGCTGGTCAAGAAGGAAAAGGTCAGTTTAATTTGGCTAAGAAATCATTGGAAGATTTATTTGGAAGTCTTTCAGGTGTGTTAGGAAGCATTAAACGAGAAGCTAAATCAGTTCAGTCTCATTTCGATAAAATGGTATTTGATACAAATCCATTATATCAGAATATTGTAAATGAGGTGAAAATGGAACTTAGTAAGCTTCCTCCAAGTGGAGCTATCGCTGGTATTTATGCACAGGTTGATTTCAACCGAGGCGTATGGAAAGCTCCAGCTAATGTGTCTTTATCTTCTACAGTAAAACCATGGTTGCGCTTAGATAATCAAGAGCAAGAAGATCTAAATGTAGACCTTACTGGCGGTAAGTCAGTAAATGCAATTCGCGCATTCCCTGGACAGGGTACTTTGGTTTGGGGTGCAAGAACATTAGCCGGAAACGATAACGAATGGCGTTATGTATCCGTGCGTAGGTTCTTCAATATGGCTGAGAAGTCACTTAGATTGGCAACAAACTGGGCTGTATTTGAGCCTAACGATGAGGGTACCTGGATCAAGGTTAAGGCCATGATCGATAACTTCCTAACTAATCTTTGGAAGCAAGGTGCGCTTATGGGTTCTTCACCGGGTGAAGCCTTCTTTGTAAAAATTGGACTTGGTTCTACAATGACACAAATTGATGTGTTAGAAGGTCGTATGAATGTCGAAATAGGTATGGCAGTTGTAAGACCGGCTGAGTTTATAATTCTTAAATTTTCTCACAAATTTGATGTTTCATAATAACTTAAAAATATTTAGCTATGGCTGATGATGGATATTTAGTTCCGAAGTTTCATTTCGAAGTTTCATGGAGCGACACAACAATAGTATGTTCAGAAGTAAGCGGTCTAAATAGTGAGATCGCAAATATCGAATATAGAGATGGAAAAAGCGAGCAGTTTTATCCAACTAAAAGACCAGGATTGCAAAAATTCGGTGATGTTACTTTGAAAAAGGCAATTTTTCATAGCGACGAAGATTTTTTCACCTGGTACGATAAAGTTCAAACACGCGATGATGGTGGATATCGTGATACAGTAACGATTATCTTGAAAGATGATAATCAGGAAGCGGTAATTACCTGGTCGCTACAAAATGCATGGGTAAGCAAATTCGACATGCCTGATATGAATTCAAGTGCTAACGAACCAGCAGTTGAATCAATCACGCTTGTATCGGAAAGCATCACTGAAGAATTTGCATAAGTTGCATGAATAAAGACTTGAATGATGATCCTTTCAAGCAATTGAAAGGATTATCGTTCTTTAAAGCGTTTTTTTATGGCAAATGAGTATCCTATACCATCGTTTCATTTTAGTGTTGATTTTCTTGAAGTCAAAGGTGCAGGATCGGCTCCGTTAGATTGCAGATTTAGTAAAGTCAGCGGACTGGGTGTTAGAAACCAAATTAATAAGAAACTTGAGGCGGGAACTCCTTACAAAAGGCCTTTTCCTGAAGAGGGAAGAGAATATGGTAATGTTACACTCGAAAGAGGTTTTACAGCCAAATCAGATTTAATAACCTGGTTCAATGGTGCCTCTTATGATGATCCCATCAAGCCTGTTCCGGTATTAATTTCTTTATTAAGTGAAAAACATAAACCCGTAATAAGCTGGCTTTTGTATGAAGCCTATCTGGAGTCATGGACTTTCGGTGGTTTTGATGCTATGCAAAGTAACTATTTGCTCGAAACAATTGTATTGTCTTATAGCCATTACAAAGAAATAATGAACGACGATGGTTCAAGTCTTGATCAGTTAAAAAATATCGCAAACAATAGTTTATAGTAGGTATGCCGGTAGAAATAAGAGAAATAGTAGTAAAAGCTTATGTAGATGACACTGATGATTCAGCGTCTCAGAAAATTTCTGAGGAGAAATTAGAAGAGATGAAAAATGAAATCATCGAAGAGTGCATGTCTATGATGATGGCAGAACTCAAAAGGTTGAATGATAGGTAATGGCAGCTAAACTGAAAATAGAGTCGTATAAGAAAATTGATTTTAGTCAGGGTAGCAAAATCGATGAATATTCTGTTGCTTTCAATCCTGAAAAGTTTTCACACGATTTTAAAATAGCTTATGATAAGCAGCAAGCTATTGGTTCTTCAGGAACAGATTCCAGATATTTTAAAACACTTCCGGAGCGAATTCGGTTTTCATTACTTTTTGATAGTACTATTGAGTTGGAGGAGAATAAAGGTAAAGATGTAAATACGGAAATCAACAATTTTAAGGATGTTGTTTTTACGTATAATGGCGATATACACCGACCCAATTATTTGAAATTAACCTGGGGTAATTTCTTTTTTAAAGGGCAGGTTGAGTCTATGCAGCTTACCTATACTGCTTTTTCAGCTGAAGGTGATCCACAAAGAGCTTATGCAGACGTTACATTTTTGCAAACAAAAGAGCAAGCCACCAGATTATCAGAAGAGAACAAAAGTTCACCAGATTTGACCCATTTATACTCGGTTAAAGAGGGTGATACCATAACTATGATAGCGGATAAGATCTATGGCGACCCAAGGTATTATCTGGATATTGTTCGGATTAATAAGTTAAAGAACTTTAGAGTGTTGAAACCAGGTAGTCAATTAGTGCTACCACCTTTGAATAAATAAGAATGGCAGCTAAACCCAGTACATCAGGACTAGTCAATTGTGTTCTTACATCAGATGGAACAGAAGTACCGTCATCAATTGAAATTGTAAGTGTAGCTACGTATAAAGATATTAATCGAATACCTTATGCTACAATATCCATTGTTGATGGAAATGTTGCTGATCAATCTTTTGACGGAATTGAAAATGATTTGCTAAAACCTGGAAAGGAGTTGGAGATTAAGGCGGGGTTTGATAGTGATTCATCAACTATATTCAAAGGGATAATAACTCAGGTTGGATTAAAAGTCACAAGTAAGAATTCCTTATTGACAGTTAATTGTAAGGATAAAAGTGTTAAAGCAACAGCAGACAAGAAAACAAAGATATTTACAGAAGTTAAAGATTCTGATATATACAGTACTATTGCATCAGATGCCGGATTATCCGTAGATTCTGACACTACAACTTTTCAGCATGAGCAAATTGTGCAATACAATGCAACCGATTGGGATTTTATTTTGCTCAGGGCTGAAGCCAATGGGCAGGTAGTTATTGCAGATGATGGGTCTTTAAGTATTAAAAAACCGTCTTTCAGTGGTTCTGAAAGTCTTACATTAGAGTTTGGAACGAATATTATTTCCTTTGAAACATCATTGAATTCAGAGAAGCAATTGGCCGAGGTTGAAGTGAAAAGTTGGGATACAGGTTCTATGGATGCGCTATCATCTTCGGGCAGCTCTGATGCTATGGATGTGGGCGAAATTTCAAATAGTGATTTGGCCAATATAGTTAGTAAAAAGTATTCTGTGAATCATGGTGGTTTAGTGTCGGAAGATGAGTTAAAAGCATGGGGTGATTCCATTGATTTATACCATAAAATGTCAAAAATTCAGGGAGTATTTACCTGCTTTGGCACGTCTGACGTTAGCCCGGGTGATATTATAGAAATTAAAGGTGCAAGTAATAGGTTCTCAGGTAAACATTATGTAACAGGTGTTTCTCATGAGATAATTGGAGGAGGATGGAAAACAAAAGTTCAAATTGGATTTCCATCGGAGATGTTTCACGAAAAGTTTCGTTTTCAACCGCAGGGAGCGGCAGGACTTATGCCTGCAATGAATGGTTTAATGTGCGGGAAAGTAACCAAAATTGCAGATGATCCTAATGGGGAATATCGAATTCAGGTTCAGGTTCCGGTACTGGGAGATGATGTGAATCTTTGGGCCAGGTATACAGTTCCTGATGGGGGCAGCTCCAGAGGACTTGTTTATTATCCTGAGGTAGATGATGAGGTTGTAATGGGTTTTTTAAATAACGATCCCAGATATCCCGTTATTTTAGGTTCATTGTTTAGCGGCACAAATACCCCACCTGCTGAGCCAGAAGCGACCAACGCAGAAAAAGGATTTTACTCTAAAAAGGAGCTTAAGCTGCTTTTTAATGATGAAGACGAAACAATTACAATAGAAACAGCTGGAGGAAATACAATAACGGTTGATAATAAAGGGAGCAGCATTGATATTACAGATGCTTCAGGAAATGAGGTTAAATTATCATCAAGTGGAGTTGATATATCATCTGCAAGTAACTTAAATATACAAGCAACAGGAAATATAGATATTAATGCATCAGGAAACCTAACATTAGGAGGAGTAAATGTGGAAGCTGCTGCACAGGCTAATTTTAAGGCCAGTGGTAATGCTGGCGCAAATCTTGAAACTTCTGCTATTGCGGTTGTGAAAGGGTCATTAGTTCAAATTAATTAATATGGGAAAACCGGCAGCCAGATTAACAGATCTACATACTTGTCCGATGGTGACACCGGGAGTTCCTCCTGTGCCACATGTAGGTGGACCCATAATTGGTCCGGGAGAAGCTACTGTCTTAATTGGGGGTGTGCCGGCAGCTGTTATGGGTGATAATGCAACATGTGTAGGTCCTCCGGATTCAATTGTAGTTGGTTCGGCAACTGTTATGATCGGAGGCAAACCTGCAGCTCGCATGGGAGATCAAACAGCACATGGTGGAGTTATAGCAGTTGGATATCCAACAGTTTTAATAGGAGGTTAGATATGGCAAAACAGAACGATAATGCATCATTTCTAGGTCGTGGTTGGAGTTTTCCGCCAGAGTTTAATCGTAGTTTGAATAATATTGAGATGAGTGAGGGTGAGGATGATATCAAGGAGAGCATTGAAATATTGTTGTCAACTCAGGTTGGTGAGAGAATGATGCATCCCGATTTTGGTTGTAACCTTGAAAGGCTAATGTTTGAAAATCTTGATCTTACTTTACAACGGTATATTAAAGATTTGATTCAAACGGCAATACTTAAATATGAAACAAGAATAAATTTAGAGGAAATATCATTTTATCCGGAGCCTCAATACGGGCGGATAAATATCAATATAGATTACACAGTAAGGTCAACAAACACAAGAACAAATCTGGTTTATCCCTATTACTTAATTGAGGGAACCAACTTATAAAAGCAATGAAAGTAGGAAATCAATATAAAGATTTTAACGAAGAGGGTGGATTAAATCAATCTGAGAGGTACAAGCATGCCTTTTCAGATGATTATTTCCATATTTATGATAAATCCTCTGAAGAACTGATAAGTTTCATATTGAACTTTTCTGAAAATCTTGTATTCTACAATAAAAATAATGAACCCGAAGGAACTTTCCGAAGTGTTTTTGAAGGTGATGGTACTATTGAGCTTTTTAAACTTTCATCTTTTAACACAGAAAAGTATACTGATATATACAATACAGTACACAGCAATTATCAAAAGGAGAAGGACAAGGATCTTTTGGTCTCCTTTTTTATTGAAATGTTTAGTATTGTGCGTTCATGGTCGGCATCATTTAGGAATATCCCTGCATTTAAGCAAGAAATTGATAATTTCATAGAACAAAACATTGAGAATCTCTATTCCGCATTTTACGATCATTTTAAAGATAAATCCAGCAAATTTGAAGAGGTAAAGGGGTTGTTTCCTGAAAAATGGAGTAAGGTAAAACCTGTTGTAATTGGCCGTAAAAATGATGCTGCCTTCGCTAAGAGGCTTTTTGGGATTTTGATTACAATGACAAATGAGATTGTGGAGTTGGGTAAAAAGTTTTTGGATTCTCATTTGAAAGATTATCAAAAAATTAATCCTCAAGTATCGTTGCTTCTGGCATACATTGATTTATTCAGTTTGGCTCAAGATGAGATGAATAAGCAAACTTCAAGGTCGCTAAAGCATTTTTATGAGGAAATACTTCAATTGAAGAAGAGAGAAACTATTCCCGATTCTGTATTTCTTTTCCCTCAATTATCGCCCAATAAAAAATATGTTGATATCCCAGCAGGAACAAAATTTTCCGCAGGTACGGATGATGATGGTGATGTGATAAAATATCAAACAGAAAGGGAATACTCATTATCACAATTGGCAGTTGAAAAGAAATTCTTAGTTTGTCGCGATGATGCCACAAAAGAGGCTGGTGACGAAACAATTTTTGATTTATTCCATATCCCCTCAAAAGTGATGAGCACACGTGATCCTTTTTCTTTGGGAAAAGAAAAAATTGGATGGATTGTTCAGCACAAGGCTCTCCAACTGGAAGAAGGGGTTAGAAAACTCAAATTTAAGTTTATTCTCGACGATTATTCCAAAGTGATTTTGAAACGCAGGTTAGATAAAATCATTGAGGTAAACGCTGATCCTGAAGATCTTTTACTACGGGTGATAAATGCTTCATATTCTACAGCAGAGGGTTGGGAGAAATTAGCTTTTCAAAATGTAGAAACTGCGTTTTATGAAACAGATGAAGCTATTGGAATTATATCCGTTAGCCTTTTGATTAAGGAGACTGATTTGCCAATAACGCCGTTTGAAAATGAAGAAATTGTTGCGCTTTATGGAAATCAACAACCCTCCTTTAAATTCGAATTTAATGCCCCGTATAGTTCGTTTTATAATATTTTCATGGACTTGAATTTTCGAAATTTAGAGGTGGACATTGATGTATTGGGGGTGAAAAATCTTTCGCTAAGTAACGACTTTGGATATCTAGATACTTCAGCTCCATTTATGCCATTTGGGCCAACACCTTCTATCGGGTCAGGGTTTTATATTGGCCATTCAACTATTTTTACTCATCCGGTTAAGGAGTTGTTTTTGAATATTAACTGGTATGATGTGCCTGATGGCGATGATGGTTTTGTGGATTATTATAAGGACTACTCAAATATCAATAGCAACAGCATTTTTAAATGTAATGTGCTTTTCAGAAATAACAGAAGCTGGGAGCCTGATTCAGACCCCCAGATTATTGATCTGTTTGAAGATTTAAAACTTGAAGAAAGTCCGGAGATTAGACCGGTAAACGATTTTAGAGGCATTGATAATTTTGACTTGTCTAATTTTACTTTATCTGAGAATAATCCGGATGGTTTCAAATCAGATATTGAAAATTCCAATTCTGGCTGGATGAAGCTTGAGCTCTGTTTCCCGCCAAATGCATTCGGGCATAAGGAATACAATGATCTTGTAAAGAAGAGCGTTACTGAGGCTGTTAAAAAGAAAAAATTATCTATCCCGAGTAATGAGCCCTGGGTGCCTATGATAAAGTCCATTGCGTTAGATTATTCTACTACAATTAATATTTCGTTGCGGAAAAAGAATAAAGTCTCCGATGGCACTTTGATTCAATTGCAACCATATGGATATAAGAAGTATGTGGATTTAAAACGAACCAGATTCCAATTGTTACCTTCTATAAAAGAGGGTAGTACAATGTATTTGGGCTTAAAAAATCTGGAAGCACCGCAAAGCTTCAATCTATTCTTTGCATTGAGCGATTTTATCTCTGATTTTACTACTCAAAAGCAACATTTTAACTGGTTTATTCTAACTGGAAATAAATGGATTGCCATTGAGCAAAATCAAATTGTAGAAGATGGAACAAGAGGATTTATTCAGTCCGGAATTATTCAGTTTTATTTAGATAAACCTTTGGAGAAATCATCACTGGATATTCTTCCAAAAGACTATACGTGGCTGAAACTGGAAACAAATAGTGGATATAACTTTATAAAGAACTTTACTGATATTAGAAGTGAAGCTATTGTGGCGACCTGTGATTTTACAAATAAAATACATAGTTGCAGTAATATTGAACCATTTCAAATACAGAAAGCAGACGCATTTATTAGCGGCATTAATAGCATTGAACAACCGTACTCTTCGTTTGGAGGAGTTCCCGCTGAAAACTATGAGGAATTTATCACACGTGTAAGTGAGCGCTTGCGGCACAAAAACAGATTTATAACACCTTGGGATTATGAGCATTTGATTTTAGAAGAATTTGATTTAATCAACCGGGTAAAATGCTTACCTAATACGAGTAAAAAACTAAAGGCCAGACCCGGACATGTATTGAATGTGTTGGTACCATTTGTAAATAAGCTTGGGCACAATTCTCATGTACCCGCATTGCCTCAAAATTATCTTGAGAAAGTGAAGCTGTATATAGATAAATATAGTTCACCATTTGCTGAGGTTGAGGTTACAAATCCAATATACGAGCAAATTCAGCTCAAATTTAATGTGCGTTTTAAGAAAGGTCTTAATGCGAAACAATATAAAGAACAATTGCAAAAAGATATAATTAAGCTGTTTAGTCCATGGCTTTTTGATAAAACAGTTCAGCTTAATTTTGGAAATAGTATCAGAGGTTCTTCAATTATTTATTATCTTGAAAATCGTGGATATATTGATATTATTACGAATTTGCAACTTTTGCAGGTTGTGGGCGACGAAACCCTCCTTTATGATTTATCGCAGGGAGGCAATATAATTGTGAAACCGTCTACACCAATTTCTATTTTTATTTCCAGTAATAAGCATTTAGTTAATATTCTTGGAGATAACGTAGAGGATATCGAGGGTATAAACGACATGTCGGTAGGAGATGATTTTTTAATTACTGACCTTGAATCCGAACAAAGCGAAAGTGAATATGGAATAGAAAGATTAACTTTAGGGTTTGATTTGATACTTGACGAAAGCATTGAGGAGGATGAAGAGGTTAAAAATCAGTATTTTGTTATTAAAAACCAATAGGTATGACTGAAAGAAATAGAGCATCTTTGAAAAATAACTTTTTAAAAGGTACTGTACCAAAAGAAAAGGACTTCCATGATTTAATAGACTCGTCTGTTAATAAATTGGATGATGGATTAAGAAAAGAGCCCGGGTCATCTATTGGGATTACCGCTGAAAGCTCTAATAGTGAGATTCTACGTTTTTTTAAGAACATAGAAGATCTTGAACCGAAATGGAATTTTTCTCTTCGGTCATCAGATGGAAAAGAGGGGTTGAATATTAAAAACAGTGAAGGAGAAAGCAATCTCTTTATTGAGCAGCAAGGAAATGTAGGAATAGGTACCGAAAGCCCTAGAAACAAATTACATGTAGATGGCTTTGTTGGTATGACTGGTCGTATTGGATATTATGCCTATGGCGAAGTTGCCGCTGATGGCAACTGGCATGAAATAATTTCAAACCTAAACCATTATAATGCTTTTGAAATTATAATGGTAACAGGCCGAAAAGGAGCACATGCTATAACCCATGCTATAGCTGTAAGTTCATATGGAAATTCAAGACCAAAAGTTACGAAAACACAGGGTTTCTTTGGACGATCCAGAAATAAGATTGATGTAAAGTGGAGTGGAAACTATTTTGATTATGGATTACAAATTCGTACAAAAAGGAATCTTGGCGAAGGTGTATTTATTAATTTTTATGTGACAAAATTGATATAAAATGGAAAATGTTACCTTAACGCTTACCGTAGGTGAAGTAAATCAAATTATGGATATCCTTGGCCAACAACCTTTTGTTGAGGTGTATAAATTAATTGAAAAGATTCATCTTCATGCAAAAGACAACCTGGAGCAAAGCAAATAATGGGTTAGCTGCCGGTATTTTATGAGTGAGAATATTTCTATACCAGTTTATAATAAATCTGAAGATATACTCGACTTTGATTACCTTAAACAAAGATGTTTAAGTCTTATTCAAAAGTATTCAGGTAAGGTATGGACAGACTATAATATTCACGACCCTGGAATTACTATTCTTGAAACGCTCTGTTTTGGATTAACGGAGTTGGGTTACAAATGCCGTTATCCAATTGAAGATATTTTTATTTTGCCTGGGGAAGAAGACAAGAAAGATAAAACAGATTATTCCAAGCTACTTTATACCAGACCTATTACGAATAATGACTATCGAAAATTGATACTTGATATTGTAGGTGTTCGTAATGTGTTTATCTCAAAGGATAACGAGATGCCAGAGATTCGTGGCATGTGGAAAATTCTGGCTGAAATAAACCCTATTATTACAAAGGAAGACGCTGCAAACCAAATCCTTAGTGTTTTAAATAAGAATCGGAATTTATGTGAGGATTTTGCCCCTATTGAGTTTGTAAAGTATGATAAACTTAAGTTCGTAATTGAGATTGAATTAGGTCAGGTTTCAGATTTAAAGTTTTTGACTCATAGTATTTTTGGGGTTTTGGAGGAGAACCTTAACCCTACTTGTAAACTATATAGTGTAAATGAACTAATTGACAATGGTCATCGGATAGAAGAAATACTCAATGGACCCAATTTAAAAAATGGGGTAATTCTGGATGATGACCTTGATAAGCTTGTACAGCGAAAAAGTGTATTTGTATCTGATATGTACAAGCTTTTGATGGATATTGAAGGTGTTAATTTTGTAAGGAAATTACGTATAATTGGTTCCGATGGCAAGGAGCATAAATGGGTTTGCCCAATTAGGGAGGGACGTATAGCTACGTTGGATATAAGTAATATCGACCTTAAATTTTTTAAAGAGGGAAAAGAATACAGGATTCCATTTAGTTTTTCTAAGACCTTCGATAAGGAGATGTATCATGTGTCTGTATTGACAAATAAAAAAACATTAAGGTCCAGGGCTAAACAGGGTGAATACGTGGATGTTGCCAGTTATACATCCATACAAAATGATATGCCTGAGGTTTTTGGAGTCGGAATGGCTGGCTTATCTTCAAACAGCTCTAATTTACGTAAAGCACAAGCCAAACAGTTAAAAGCCTATTTGGCTGTATTTGATCAGCTTAACGCCAATTTCCTTTCTCAATTAGAAAATCTTGCAAATTTATTTTCACTTAAACCAATTCAACAAACTTATTATACACAGGTGCTGCGAGATACTCCTGGCATGAATGTTTTGTATGTTCCTTTTGTGCAAAAGTGTCAGGCTGAGGGTGTTGATATTAACGACTCCAAGGCAGTCAATGAACTTTGGAAATCTGTGAAGGAGGAAATCTGGGCTACTTTGGAAGATGATATTCGCCGAATGTCTGAAACTGAGTTGGAATTTGTAAAGCGGCGCAATAAAATTCTGGATCATCTATTAGCACGCTTCTCCTATAGCTTCGAAGGTGAAATTAAAAACAGCGATATAGAGATAGAAGATGTTAAAAGTTTAATTGATAAAAAGATTGATCTTTTACGCAACATTAATGCTGTTACTGCTGATAGAATACTCTCCGTTAATTTGGATCAAATAGAGACATTAACAGAGAATATCGCAGGATTTCATTTGAGACTTCAAAAAAAGTTAGGGATTAACCCTTCGCCAATGAGAATTGAATCTGCATGGGAACATTTGGGGGAAAAAACAGATGAAAAAACCGAAGACTTTTTTGAAATACTTGAGGCTAATAAAGCTGATGCCACCCGAATGTTATTCGAGTGGGGAGATACTCCGGATAATTATATCATTGAGACGATAGATGATCATTTTAAGGTACTTCTGACTAATAATCATAGGCAGATTGGGGAGTTTTCCAAAGCGTTTAAAAACCAAAAAGATGCAGAGAAGGAAGTGCCCAAATTGGTAGATTTTGTAAAAAAACAAAATCAATACTTTAATACAATTTTCTGTTTTGAGCATATCCTTTTGCGCCCTCCCGAGTTTTCTGAAGCTTTTAATATTCAATTGATTGATGAAACAGGTAAGATTATTTTCAGAAATAGAAATCCACTCACTTTAGAGCAACGTAATAAGCTTGAAGTTAATATTTTTAAATTTGGATTAAATGCAAATAATTATGTAGTTCAAGAGGTTGGATATAAGCAGTTCAAGTTTGAATTACTAAATAACGCAAAAGGTGTTATTGTTTAATCAGAACTGTTTGCATCAACTAATGAAGAAGCCATTACAAATATTACCAGCGCAATAGGTTGTTTGCAAAAAGCTACGGAGGACTCAGCCTATAAAAAGTCTGTAATTCATTATTCAACAGAGGCAATAATACCTGGTTATAGCTTCGATGATGTATATTCAAATTTTATTACTTATGCTATTCCTGCATGGGCAAAGCCATTTCAAGGGGATACCAACAGGTCAAGGTTCGAAATGCAACTTATCGAAAACACACCGGCTCATATTTTTGCCAATATTAAGTGGATGGAATATGAGGAACTCTTGCAGGCAGTGAATTTATATTATGACATTCTTTTACTACCTAAAAATGAGAAGGATATTGCCGATATACTTTATGATATGCAAAAAGACCTGTTAAAGATTCTACTTTAAAAACCTACAATAGATTCTAATGTGACTGACATAATAATCAAACGATTAAAAATTGAGACTAATTGTGCTTCTCAGGCTAGCTTGACTAAGTTTAATGAGCAGTACAAAGATGTTATTATAGGTTTGATTAATAAATATCTAGAGGAAAATATCAATCGCCTGAATATATCAGATTCTGTTATTGAGAAGTTGGAATTTCATATCGATTTCAGTAAAGATGATGTTCCAAAAGTATTGGGGCAACAAATTAATCAACAGTTAAGTAAAGTTGTTGCAGAAGCAGGTAATCAGGAGCTTCAATACAAAAAAGACAGTACAAATAATGCCCTTTTGTATTACCTAGAGAAAGGTTATTTGCCCTGGAATGCACATTCAGGGGCCGATGCAATAACAGATTTGGTAATTGAGGCTGCAAAGAAGAACACGCTTAAGAAAACAGTAAAAACTGTAATTCAGGACTATCATTCTATGAAAAGACTGATAGAAAGTGCTCCCCTTAATATACTTGATGAGATTCTGGAAATTCTTAGCCCCCAACATTCGAAAAAATTTAGAAAATGGATTGTGGAGTTCAAACTCTTTTGGCAAATTGATTCATCTAATATGGAATTGGATCTTTTGCGTAGAATTTTATGGGTTATTTACCTCGACAAGGAGCATACTAATATTAATGCTGGTAAAGCTCAATTTTTAACTTTTCTATTGTATAACTATGCAGAAGTTGAACAGACCAATGTCAATGTGTTATTAAAAAAGATCGATAGTAAGGAGAAAAGAACTAAAAAATATAAACTTCAATTTGATCAATATTCAAGACTTTTAGAGGCTCAGGGATTATTAAAAAGCGATCAATTGTTAGATTCATCCGAACGTATTTATGGAGAATTATTCGAAACAGAAGAGAAAGAGAGCAGGAAGATTGACCTGTTTGAGCGAATAAAACTATCGGTTGTTACGCTCATTACCAATGCAGATTTCATTCAGATTGAACAAGATTTAAGAGACTTGTTTAATTCCATCTTGGTTGTTTATAAATCTGCTTATGATAAGGCATTGTTAGAGTCAATTTTGCTTTATTTGGAAACAAGAAAAGCGCAAGAATCGATTAGCTTTAATGAACTTGTAAACTTGTTTATAGAGCGTTTAAGTCAAAAGATTTTTATATCCAGAGGAGCTCTTGTAAAAGAGTTTGAAACAAAGCAGCAAGAATATGAATCTCTGAAAGCACTTGAGATTAGTACAATGTTCAAAACCACTTTACTGCAAGGTGGGCAACCAGATTCCCATACAGGTGTAAAAAGACGTATTGATTTTGACCTTTTTGGAGGTAGAATTTTTTCGGCAAATAGTAATAGTTCTACTTCTTTTGGTTTCCGCTCACGTTCCTATTTAATTGATATACTTGAAAAGTTGGAGTTTCTTGAAGAAGAGAATACCCAGATATATGATCAGTTTTCAGATGATGAATTGCTCGAAGCCTTATGGACAGGGTATTTAAAACCTACTAATAAGAAGCAGTTTCATCAATTTATTCAAAAAATAACACTCGATTCTTATTTGTTTGAGTTGCTTCAGCATGTTCCGGTTACCTTGAAAACAAAGTTTATTCTTTCGTTCTTCAATATTACGACAGAGATTAATGATTTAGGCGGCGATGTGCATTCACTTTTTTATGATATAAGTCGTTTCGTGTTTGTGGAAATTGGCTCAAAATCAACATCTTCGATTGATTAAATTTCGAAATCGGTGAAAGAGAAAAAGAGTGAGATAAGCCTTAAAATTGGAGAAAGCCGAGCAACACGACTTTCGAATTTACTTCAAATTGCATCTACCCAATCAGAAGTTGAAGTATTAAAATTTATACGTTCTTCATCCACAGTTTTGCCTGAGTCAGATGACCAAGAAATTGATTCGGAGATTGTTTCTGAAGAGACAGAATCGTTAAGTAACTTACTTGAAACTGAGAATGAGGACAAAGAATATACTTTGCTCGATAAGCTTATTTATTTTTTGAAATTTAGCTATTTCCCATCAGTACAGAGCGATTTTGATTTTATTTCATGGCAATTCGAAGTAATGGACCAAATACAATCCCAGCGTATCCAAAATAGTTCGATACTTCAAATCTTGCAAAATAAAGGTGCACGTTTGCGCTTCTTTGGATTGGAAAATGAGGAATTTCAAGAGTTTATTTTACTGGGCGTATTCAGTGGTAAGCACCGTTCCCTAATTTCAAAAAGTATAATACTTCTTAAAGAGTTGAAGAAACGATTGGATAAAGTTGATTATTCTGTTTCAAAAACTATAATTCTTGAGTTGGTATTTAGTTCAATTAGTAAAGAAATTGAACTGGGATGGGTTGATTTTTTGGCTGTTTTAGAGGATGTATTGCCTGATCATGGTAATTTTGAGAAGGATTCCACAAAACAGGAAATTGCCAGCTTAATAGAGCGGAAAACTATTGTTGAAAATGCCCACACGCAGCAATTGTACGAGAAAAGTCAGTTACTTGATTTTGCAAGTAGGTTTTTATCACAGAAGCTACCCTCTCAATTTACCAAACATATTGTGAATGAACTTTATGGTTCTTTTCATATCTTACCATATTCACAAGCCCTCGTTAATGAATTATTGCATTGGATTCTACAAAAATCAGTACGCTATTTAGGCCTTGATGCCGAAAGCGTGAAAAAGCAAATACTGGCATTTTCAGAAGGTATATCTGATAAAGACTTAATAAATAGAATTAAGGTTAGCACTTCTACTTTAACAGATGAATCAATTAGTCTATCAATAGAAAATTGGGAGTATTTGCAGCAATTGCATCTCGTAAAAAATACATCCAATAACCTTTTTGAGAGAGTGTTAATTGAGTTTTTATTGCACAACTTCCACTTGGATCAGTCAATACTCCACAGAATGGTTGAGGTTGCCAGAACAGATTATAAATTGATCATTATACCTGTATTTTCTTATGCTAGCCAAGTATCTCAAATTGATGATTTAGACGAGATTACAATCCATAACTGGTTGCAGTATTTTTATGAGTTAAATAAGGTTGTTCAGGAACTCGAGAAGCTTGAGTCCATAAGAATTAGGGTTGATGGTTTTATCCAAGAAATTGTTTCGGGATTTCATTTTTCTGATTTCAATAATAGTATAAGCCAAATATTTAAATCGGTTCTCAAGTCTCTAAAAACATATGTTCCTGTCTCTAAAGTTACAGCGATTTTAAAGCAGCACGATTACAAAATTGTTAGGCTTTTGGTTGACCAGAATGCAGTTGATTCAGACGTAGATATGCTGCAATCAATAAACCTGCAAGAGATATTCGATGAATTCCGAACCAGTTTTGAAACTGCCAAAATTAGTTCAATTGCGAAATCTATTGAATTGAGAAAACAAATCCTTTTGCTTTTATCAGATAAAGATCCTGCCTTGCAATTGGCGTATTTACAATATTTAATTGCTGTACCACTGGAAAAACAACAATTTGATGAGGTTTTGCGACAAATCGGTCAGTTTGAATATAAATATTATCAGAGTATTCAACATGAGGTTGAAATGCTTATGGTTAAATGGGTTCTTCAAATTGAAAAGGAAGGCATTACAAAGGAGTATTCAACTTTGATGGCAATTATTTTACTGAGTGTTGACTTTGATAAAAAATTACAAAAAGAGTTCATTGAAAAGGTTAAAACAGCAAAAGAACAGCAAATTGAGCAAGTATTTATAGATTATTCAAAGCTAAAGCAAATCAATAAAACATATGAGGAGCGTACAAATGAGTTTTGGAGAAATCAATTTGAAACGGTCAAAAAATTATTTGCAGAAGAAGTTGATATTTCCGGTTTTTTAGAAGAAAAGGATGTGGCTACTTCGCAGCAATTTTACACAGCATTTTTTGCCATTATTGATCGTTTAGCAAAACCGGATTTGAAAAAAGTAGGTCTAAAGCTAAGTAGCTCTGGTCTTCATGAACTGGGTAAGCAAATATTAAGAATTGCTGAAAGAAGTGACATGGCAGCTCAAACTTTGGAACCCGTTTTTATATCAACTCATAAGTATAGGTGGCGGTTTAGATTTTTAGTGCAAACCACTTTGAAAGAATTGCTTGAAGTGCTTGATAAATCATTACACGGTCAAGTTAAGGAAGAATTTAAAAAATTTGAGGATCTCCCTCATTTTGACAGTAAGCAAGAAACTATTTTGGCAAAGTTTTATGATTCTATAATCCATTTAGTTAAAAATTTGGGTGATAACTATAAGGTTAAGTTAAGCACTTATGCTACAACAGCACCTTTGCTAAATACTTTGGTAACACAATTTGGTCAGAAAAAAGAGGAACAGCCTTATAGTCAGGTGACGAGTGATGTAGCCGATTTCTTTTTTGCTAATTATTCACTTCAAAATAAGGAGCGAATTGAGGAAATTTATCAGGATGATTTAAAAGAAAAGGCATTTGAGTTTGCTACACATTTTCTGGTGCAATTGAAATCCGAGATTGAGCTTTTAAGTAGCATTTCTACTGTAATTCGTGAGACGATTATTATTGTTGAGAAGACATTATTCTCATTAAAGAAAGAAGAAGGTCTTTCGTTACATAATGTAAGATCTTATTTAGTAAGAAATTTCAAGCTATTTGCAACAGGTAATGAGGAGGCATTGGCTAGATCAGCTCAAGAGTTTGAAAAAACTACGAGTAAAAAGTTGCCCTATTTAATGTTCTTTTTGGAGTTTATGATAGGTGATCAGGGGTCAATGAGCGATCAAAAGTTTATTGCGCATTTTACCAATTTGATTTTGAAAAGTGAAGATGTTTTAAAAGAGCCCATTCAAACTGCACCCCAACTTACACATTACCAACAAATGCTTTTAGACGAAATCATTATGCTGAGCGAGTCCCGCAGAAGCATTGATGAATTGCGTTTTATTAATGCTCTGCAGTCGTCTGTTATGAGCAATGATCCCGCTCCATATGTAAATTTGATTTTGGATTTGGAAGAACATGTGTCAGCATATGTTAAGCAGTTTATATATG
Source organism: Salinivirgaceae bacterium (assembly GCA_002869335.1). Classification (GTDB taxonomy): domain Bacteria; phylum Bacteroidota; class Bacteroidia; order Bacteroidales; family Salinivirgaceae; genus Salinivirga. Next base: position 24,415 of record PKTE01000353.1, read on the forward strand.
ATGATCGTAATTTAATAGCTAATTATTTAAAGACTATTGCAGAGGACAGTTTTGTAATTTCACAAGTCGTTCAATATCAAGATGTTTTAGTTATACAAGAGTTTGTTTCTACAAAAACAAAAATGAGTAAAAAAGAGGTTGCCGATCTTCAACTTTATGACCATAATAAAACAATTGATGGTTATATTATTTCGACAATAGATTTTGTCTCTTCAAAGCAAGCTTTAGAAAGAGAAAGAAACATGCAAGAGCTATATAGTTTTGCGAGACTACAAAGAAATTAAAAAGTGGCTCAACAAGTGTTTAAGTTATTAGATGACAGTCAAAAGCAACCATTTGAAACTGTCACAAAAGGTTTATTGGAGAAGCAAAAGCAAGATCTTTCGAATCTTATGAAAGCTGACAATATTGAACAGCTGAAGACAGATTTAATTCAACGTAAGTATGATTGGGCAGAAGAAATCGAAGAAGGAGAGAGATTGTATATTGAAAATGCAGGGTTAATAATTTTTACGCAATTCGTAGAGGCGTTTTTCAACAACCTGGGATATTTGAACGATGATCGGCAGTTTATTTCTTATAAAGAACAGGAGAGAGCAGTATGTATTTTACAATATTTGGCAACGGGTCAAGAGGAGTTTCGCGAGCATCTTTTAGTATTGAATAAGCTTATTTGTGGCATGGATATTACAAACCCATTGCTTCATAAAGTGATTCTTAATACCAAGGAGAAAGAAGAAGTTAATAAATTATTTAATGCAGTTATTTCCAATTGGCCTGTAGTAAGTAAGTCGTCTCAAGATGCTATACGCGAGACTTTTATAAATAGAGAGGGGGTTGTATATTTGAAAGACCGGGATTGGAATTTAAAGGTTGAGCATTTGGCAGTTGACAGATTAATGATAAGAATTCCATGGGGATTTGCCACAATAAAGTTACCTTGGAACAAGTATATAATTTTTACAGAGTGGATATGATAGATTTGAATGCTAAAACCATTGAAAACGAAATTCAGTGGTTTACACAAGTACTGGAAAAAAGATTTAATATTTACTTCGAGAAAGAGAGAGACTCGGATACAGTATTGGACTGCGAGCCACCAAATCTTAAAGAAAATAAATCGATATATGCTTCAATTGTAAAAGATAATGACCTTGGGTTTTACGATCGTATTGCTATAATAATAACATTAATCCCAATTATGCGTCCACAGGTTTTGGATGCCTTTTTTGTGAAAAATTCCCTTTACGACAGGGCTTTCTCTGAGTTTGGAGGAGTAAAAGGTTCAACATTTAATGGTTTTATTCCAACAGGAGAAACGTTGGCTTTTATTTTGGCAGGAACCAGCATTGAAGAGCGCATTAAGGTTATACAAATGTTTGAGCCGGATCATCCGTTTTCTAAATTGGGAATTTTAAAATTAGAAGAGGTAAAAGATGGGGAGCCAATGTTATCTGGACCACTTATTCTGACCGATGAATTTGTTGATCTGTTCACGATTGGTACAGCCCGAAAACCTAGTTTTAGTAGCAATTTTCCAGCGAAATTGGTGACCACTAAGTTAGATTGGGATGATTTAATTATTGATCAGTTCATCGAAGATGAAATAAAAGATATCATTACATGGATACATAATAGCGATCAGATATTGAATCAATGGAAGGTGGGCCGAAAAATAAAACCCGGCTTCCGTTCACTGTTTTATGGGCCTCCTGGAACAGGTAAGACGTTTACCGCCAGTTTAATGGGTAAGTCTACCGGACTCGATGTATATAAAATTGACCTTTCTATGATTGTATCGAAATATGTAGGCGAAACAGAAAAGAATCTGGCTCGTGTATTCGATATGGCTGAGAATAAAAATTGGATACTTTTCTTTGATGAAGCCGATGCACTTTTTGGCAAACGTTCAAATACACAGTCATCACAAGAGCGCTATGCTAATCAGGAAGTAGCTTACCTTTTACAACGCACTGAGGATTTCCCTGGCGTAGTTATCTTAGCCTCTAATTTAAAGGGAAATATGGATGAAGCCTTCACCCGCAGATTTCAATCGGTGATATATTTTCCAATTCCAAAACCAGGTCAGCGTGAGCGCATTTGGCGCAATACATTTGATGGTGATTTAGTTCTAGATCCACAAATTGACTTTAAATCCATTGCACAACAGTATGAAATTGCAGGTGGAGGAATAATTAATGTACTAAAATATTGCACTATAAAAGCATCAGAACGCAAGTCAAAAGATGTTTTCCTTCACGACATAATGGAAGGCATAAAGCGCGAGCTGATTAAAGAAGGGAAGATAGTTTAAGGGTTATGTTAAATCCTTAAGCGTTTCTTCTAAAGTTTTCTTACCCGTGGCTATATTTTCAATCAACTCATAAAATGTGTCGAAAATAAAACCAATCATATACACATTTTCGATGAGTACTCTAAGCGTATCTTCACTAGCCTGATTTGTATTAGGAACCATTGTAACTGACTTAAAGTATATGTAAAGGTCATCTTCATTTACTCCAAAACCCATTAATGGAATTCCCATATTGAGCTTAAATATGAGTGATTTAATCGGCTCAAGTGTTTGTGCATCAAACTCTAATGGGAGTCTGACAAAATATTGTAATAACTTAAAATCTTTTAAAATACCGGCCAGACCAGGAGTGTAGAGCATTTCTAATACCAGGTTACTTTGTTTCTTTAAAGGAAGTATTAGGTTTAACCTATCAAAAGGTAGTTCCTTTGTGTGTTCGTAGTATTTAGTTGTAAAGTTATCTTTATCAAGGTATTCTTTAAAATCTAATAGTTTCATAGTTTAAATGTCTAGTCATTTGTTTGCTTGTGAATTAAGAATTGGCTGCGTCTTCTCTCTCTTTATTCAAATGTTCAATAATAGCATCTTTATTGCCAATTTTCTGTTTCTTTAAATCACTAAGCTTAACTCTCATGTTATCTTTTGGCTTAGCATTGTCTGCACCCATGCCAATTGCTTTATATAGGTTGGCATCCTGAAGGCTGATCATTCCTTTTGCTGTCTGTTCGTTCTCTGCTTTTACCTTTTCTTTATATTTCTTGGACATCTTTCGGTAGGTTTGGTAAGCCAATTTAGCTCCACTCATTACAAGTTGAATAATGCTAATGGCCCCAGCAATAGCAGCTCCAATTCCCATTGTAGCAACTCCAGCCAAAGTCATAATGGCTGAAGCCATTGACATAACAGCATCAGTAGCAGTAGCCGCTGCCATGGCAATGCGTATGTTTTGAATGCCACTTATGTTTTCTTTTGCTTTTTTCTCATCTTCAGTTCTAGCTGGTTTGGAATTTTTTACCAGCTTTTTATTGTCGCTACTTTTAAATATCTTGGAAATTGCAGTTTTAATAGTGAATGGACCAGTTATTAATGTTGTAACTGCTAAAAACTTTGAAAATACGCCAGGTGGTTTAACGTTTTTACTCGCCAACGCCATTTTCCAGTTGCGGTCTTTCAGGAATGAAAACAGGCTCCAAATAAATGATCCAGATTTGATAATATATGCAATGGCATCTTTTTTATCTTTTAACCATTTAACTCCTTTTTTGATCCCTGAACCAATGGCTGAAACTCCTTTTGAAATGCCTTTGCCTATCTTTTTAACCCCTTTTTTTATCGCTCCCCCAACTTTTTTAGCACCCTTTTTTATTTTACTCCATAAACTTCTTTGTACGGGTTGAGAGCTGTCATTGCTTTTTAGTTGTGTAGATTTTGCCTTTTCATTTACTACTTGTCCTTTAGCTGCCATGGCTCCTTTTTGATCCGCCTCTTTTTCTAAAGAAGCATCATCGTTGATGGCATATCCTTTTGCCTGAGTGGTAGGTTTTACCTTACCGGCTCGTTGCTGTTCTACGTGCGTTAGCTCATGACCGATAAGCGCTTGGCCGGATTGTGACTCAGGGTTGTATTTACCTGGAGCGAAATGTATATTGTTTCCTTGCGTAAATGCTTGTGCTTTAAGTTGTGATGCTTTTGAAGAATTTGGGTGAACTTTTACGTTAGAGAAGTCAGCGCCAAAAGAATTCTCCATCTTCTTTTGTACTTTACCTGGAAGTGCCGAACCATTACCTTCTGACTTTTTTTGCGCAGGTGGTGCAATTGTTTTTCCCAAATATAAACCATCGCCTTTTTTCTGGTTTACTAAAGGTTGTTTACCTGGAGGAGCAATGGATTTTCCCCATTTTCCTTGTAAAACATTGCTGCTTTTAGACTCAGCTCCTTTTCTGGTTTTAGTAGGCATAGTTATTATTTTTGGGGGTTAGAATTGTATGATTATTATTCTTTCTTAGCTTGTGCTTCTTCCTCTTCTTCTTGCATTTGGATCTCTTTACCTTGTGCTGGTTCTTCTTCCTCTTCCTGTAACTGAATGTTTTTTCCTTGTGCAGGAGTCTCCTCTTCTTCTGCTTGTAATTGAATATCTTTACCTTGCATTTGTTCCTCTTCTTCTGGAGCTTTTTGAGCAGTTTCTTGTTTCATTTGCAACCCTGAAGGTGGGTCCATACTGATTCCGTTTTTCCCAATATTTTCTGAAGATGGAGTTCTTTGTCCGGATTCTTGCGATTTCTGATTTGATTTCATAATCTTGAAGTGATAATTGTTAAGTTGATCAGTTAGAGAATCAATGCATGTTATTACTCATTAAAAGTACGAAAAATATCTAATAGTTTTACCATATGTATGATACTTAACCTTAATTTATTACTTTTATAAATCATTTCCAGTCATTATTTTATGAAGCGAATAGCCTGGTTAATATTATTCCTTTTTTCACTTCAAAGTTTATTTTCACAAGAGGTTGATACCGTAATTGGGCAACGATTTGTAGAAAAGGAGCGAGAAGTGACTGTTTTTAAGAAAAAACCAGACAATTTTCTTGGGAAAGTGTTATATCATCTTACTCCGGTGAAAAAGAAGATCTCTTATAAAAAAGAGACTGTGTACGAGCCTGTTCCAGACACACAATATATTGTTAAAGAAGCACCAAAAGTTATTGATGATAATCTATTTCAGAAGACATATAGCACACATATGTTAGAGAGCGAGCAGGTTTCATCAGGAAATGGAAGTTTGTCTGAAGAGCAGTGGGATAATAAGGAGGGAATTGTATACTTGCCTCCTGTTGAAACAAAGCTTAGTTTATCAAAAATAGTTTATGGTTTTCATCCTTACTGGTTAGGCTCGGCTTATAAGAGTTATTATTATTCACTTTTAAGTCGCGTAGGATATTTTTCCTATGAAATTGACGGTAATGGAAATAACATTAACGGTTTCCCTAACTGGGATCATAGTGAGATTTTTAATTTGGCAAAAAAACACGATACTAAAATAGATATCGTGATTACTTGCTTTGGAGTAGAACATACTACCAGGTTTTTAAATAATCCAGCAGCTCAAAATAAAGTCATTCAAAGCGTATTAGCCCTTTTGAAAGAAAAGGGTGATGGAATAAATATTGATTTTGAAGGTATGTCAGCCTCTGTGTCTGGTCAGTTTAATCAATTTGTTTTGCAGTTGGCAACCGAAATGAAGCAAGCAAACTCATCTCATAAATTGTCGATTTGCATTCCAGCTATTGATTGGAATGGGGTTTTCAGTTTGAATCCAATAAAAGATACTGTTGATTATTTCATAATGATGGGTTACGATTTCAGTGGGCAGAACAGCACTTTGGCGACTCCCAATGCACCATTGAATAATTCATTTGGCAAATATAATGTTGCAACTAGTGTAAATGATTGGCTCGGAAGAGGATTGCCCCAGAATAAATTCATATTGGGAGTGCCTTATTATGGGCACGTATGGGAGACTGAAATGAGCACAATACCATCAAATGTAAAGCAATATAAGGGGTCGCAAAAGTTTAGGAAAATTATTTCTGATTTTGGTGATCATTACAAATTATATTATGATAGTACATACTCAGCTTCGTATGTAATATACAGATCGGGGGAGAATTGGACGCAATGCTGGTTTGATGGTCCGCATAGTATAAGGCAAAAATACAGGTTTGTTAAAAAGTCAAAGCTGGCTGGAGTCAGCATTTGGGCCTTAGGTTATGATAATGGCTTTACCATGTTGTGGGATCAAATTCGGGATGAGTTTACCTATGATCCTAGTAAGGAAAAACTTGAAAATGAGAAGCGTAAACAATCAGCGTTACAGGCATTAGCGAAGCAACTTGATGAGAAAGTTGAACATAAGGATGAATATCCTGGGAGTAATCCAGCTAAAGTCGAAGATGCTCAAGAAAACACCACTGAATCTTTTGCGGAAATTTTATCATTGGCTATGTTGCTTCTAACATTGTTTGGAGTAATAGGCTTTATTTTATCTCTTTTTGATTATAACGTTCGCGAAGTGCTATTTTCAGATAATTTCAGGGTAGTTTTATATTTCTTGCTGGTTTTTCTATTATTTCAGATTTTATTAAGACTATTTAATTTCCTTGATGATATTGATATTTTGTTTATAATTGGGATCACTGTTGGAGTAGGAGTTACTCTGCTTGTTTTGAAGGTTGTGAAGAAGAATAATACGTATAATAAGAAATTAACGCCGTAGAGGGAAATGATATTTGAGAATAGACATTTTGTGTTATACAATAATTTGGGGGATAGTGAATTCATTCGAGAGCAAAAATTGAATACGCTAAATGGTTCTGTTTTAACAATTACAAGGCTTGAAAACTATGTTGATTCCTACGAAAGAATATTTGCTCTAATACAAAAGCAATTTGAACTCTTTTTTGAACGGTTTTATTATAAAAATCCAACGGAAGCCATGCATGAGGCAATTATTCATATTGCGCGGCAGATTCATTTAGAAGCCATGCATGATGAATTGTTGTATAACTCCCATTTTAGCATCATCGTTATTTTGTTTCGAGAGCATGAAATGTTTGCCGGACAAATCGGTGATTTATCATTAAGTGAGATCAATATAAACTCGGCTGATAAAGTTGCAACGCGCTTATTGCCCGAGCAGGAATACAGTAACAAGCACCTTTCTACAGATAACTTTCACGATCTTGATATTAGCGTTTTTCGCAGCACTCCTCAATCAAACGAATTGTATTTTATTACTGAGAAAGGTGTGATTGAAGATGAAACAAAGCTAGACTTGATTGATGATATTGATTTTCTCGATAAAGATATTGACTCACGAATCATTGACGAACAATTGCATCATATACCTTATGCATTAATTCGAACAAAAGAATTGATTGCATATCAGCACGATGCTGACACTGGTATTTTTGGTAAGTTGTTTAGCCTAAGTTATTTTCAAGAGATACCAAAGCTGCACATTTGGATATTGGGAATTACAGTGGCTCTGATTATTGCTGTGATAGCGATTTTTAATCCAATTGAGAAGATTCACAATATGGAGAACAAATTACTTAAGGAGGGAGAGGTGTTGGTTGAAGATGAATTTAAGAAAATAGAATCAGAAGTGAAGGGTGCTGACTCGGTTAAAGAATTAAAATCAGACACATCAAAGACAGTTGTTTTGACAACAATAAAGCAACCGTTATATGCTTCATATAAGGTTCGTAAAGGTGAGAATTTGTATAGAATTAGTAAAAACTTTAACATTAGCCTGGATGAATTAAGTCAGTTAAATAACCTGGAAAAATATCTAATTCATCCTAATCAAATTATAAAAGTTCCTATTCGCACCATACATATTGTACAGAATGGCGAGACAATAAATAGTATTGCACAAAAATATCGTATAGCGCAGGAAAAGATATTGTTTTGTAATCAAATGGCTGAAAGCCAATTAGCTTCCGGAATGAAATTGTATATAGCCAATGAATAGAGGAATACTTGTCGGATTAGTTTTAATAGCCTTATTTCTAGCTAGTTGTAACTATCTTTCTGAAAATAAGAATTTAGTTAAAGCCAATCAATTGTTTAAAAAGAAGGACTATGAAAATGCTATTGCTTTATACGATCAGGTTTTGGCAATTGACACATTAAACAGCACTGCACTCTACAATAAAGCGCTCTCATTTGAAGCAATTGGAAAACATTTGGAAGCTATTCAGGTTGCAACTTTTTTAATGAAACATTACCCGGAAGACCCACGTTATCGTTATGTTAGGGCAAACAATAGCTACTTGATAAAAAACTTTGAAAGTGCAAAAAGTGATCTGACATTTTTACTTGCAGGGCAAAATGATTTGGACAAGAATACTTTGTATTTGTATAGAGGGCTGTGTTTTTATGGATTAGAATATTACATTCAGGCCATTCAGGATTTTAGTAAGGTAGATTTGGAATCTGCTGAATCGACCAAAGCCTTATTTTTCAGGGGGCGATCATATGAGTTTCTTAACTCGTGTGATTTTGCCATACGAAGCTATGAGAAAGCCATTGAATATGGGCATGTTCATGATAAAGTTTATTACAGACTTGGAGTTTGCTATGAGCAATTAAAGGAAACTCAAAGAGCACTTTATTATTACAATATTGCTGTAAGGAAAAATCCTGCCAATGGCCCGGCTTATTTAAGACGGGGTTTTATTCATTTTAAAAAGGCCATGTATAATCAGGCAATTCAGAATTATTCCAAAGCAATAGAAGTAGATAGTGTAAATAGACCTGAAGCCTTAAAAGGCAGGTGCTCCAGTTTTTTAGTTATTGATAGTTTAGTGGCTGCAGAGCGTGATTTGAGCTCTTTGAATGAGCTAATACCCGAAGATTTATTTGTAATGTCACTTAATCAAATTATCAATCAAATGAAAACTAAAAAAGAATATAATAAAGACACTTTGTTTCAGGTGATTTATGATAATCTCTAATTTTAGTAAAGATCTTCTAATTCCTTAATATTTGATAGCCATAGTCCAAGCTGACTTTTTTGCTGAGGGAATTCATTTATAAAATTTTCAATTGCTGCTTTTAGCTCAACTCGCTCCTTGTTGTATTTTCTATAAATTGCTTCAAGAAAGTTGAGAATGTCTATTGAATTTTCGGTGTGCTCTTTTAAGTAGTTTCTGAGAATTAAAATACAATGGTTAAAATCAGGCAATGTTTTATGAATTCTGAAGGATTGCACTATTCCTTTGATAAAGATTTCTGTTGTAAATAATGTGTTTAGATACTCGTAATTATTGGAGTGTAATAATTGAGCAATTATGTGTCTGGCCAATAGGTTTTTAAGCTCTTCTGTAACGGCACCTTCTATGAGTTGAATTAGCTGCGTTTCGGATAAATTTTCAGGTATGGCTAATATCATAGCCATCATTCTGGCTTCTCTTGTGTTTTTAGTAATTAGCTCAATTGCTACATCGTTATTCGGTTCATATTTGGCAGCTAGTTCTTTTAATTGAGGATACATAATTCCAAAACCCGGCAATTCATTTCCCTGATATTTCTTAATAGCGTCAGCCGAGTCTCCATTGGCATTAGTAAATAAATAGCGAAGTATTTGTTGTGCAGTTTCTTTATGTGTATTCATTCGAATGATCAAAGGTTGTCTTCTGAAATGACGTTTTTATAATGTTCGTAGCGGTTAAATATCTCTTTTACATAATCAAACGGTTCTTGTCCCCTGCAATAACCATATTTTACAACGGGGTCGAGGTAATATTTTGGATCTGATTTCCATAAAAGCATACTATCCACTTGTGTATCCCAAATATTAGGGTTTTTACCATATTTTTCAGCCAGTCTGCGAGCATCCCTCACATGTCCTAAACCTACATTATATGATGCCAATACGAATTTTTTCCGTTCAATTGAATCCGTAATATCTTGTTCTAATAATCTGTCCAGATAGTCAATAAATCGGCAGCCTGCTCGTATTTGCATTTCAGGTGACGATGCTCTGTTTACACCAAAATAGTTAGCTGTTCCGGGCATCAATTGCATAATGCCAAATGCTCCTGCCCAGCTTGTTACTCTTGGGTTGAAGCGAGATTCCTGGTAAATCATTGATGCTATTAAACGCCAGTCGTATTCAGGAATTTTACTGTATTTTTTAATGGTTTCGTCAAATGGAGAAATTTTTCCTCCACTAATTGACATGTATTGACTTTTTATGCGGTCAGAAGCTTTTTTACTTTTAAAATATCTGTTGTATAGCAAGGCATACATGGGACCACCTTTGAATGTGTAGACCCAGGAATTAAGTTTTGATAAAAACTGATCGGCATCTTTTGCAACAGCCCATGCCATACGTTGTGGGAAACTTACTGGTGTGGCAATATCAATTTGAGGGTAATAAGTTTGATTTAGTCGGGCAACATTTTCATCAGCTACAGTGTAGCTAATTTCGCCTTTGGCCACAAGACGTATGAGTTGCTCAACATCGTGGTTTTCCACCTCAATCATATCGATGTTGGCTCCAATTTCGTCGCTAAGGTTTTTTAAACGATCAGCAAATGCTGATTTACTTTGTACGTGTACTTTACGGTTAGCTAAATCAAGCTGGTTGCGGATGAGATAGGAATCAATTTCTTTTTTAGACATTTGCTCCCATCCGGCTGGTTTTTTTTGAATTAAAACCTGACGCGTTTGACCGTACGCGGCAGCAAAACTAACTTTTTCTGCACGATCTTTTGTAACAGCCAAATTAATTGCCAGTACATCACACTCGTGGTTGTTGAGTTTTTCAAATGCCGTTTCAATATCGTTATTGATTATAATACGTAATTCTACACCTAAATAATTGGCGAAAAGTGTAAGCATGTCATATTGAAAACCCATGGGTCGACCA
>PKTE01000019.1 GCA_002869335.1 Salinivirgaceae bacterium
AACACCCTATGGCTGATTCAAATCTGGTTGCTATTATCGGACAAAAATCGCATCGAGATGTGGCCAGAAAAGCTGTTAGAGAATCGTTGGTCCTATTGAAAAATGACAACAATACATTACCAATAAGTACAGAATTTAAAAACATTGTAGTAGTTGGAAAACATGCTAACAATAGCGGATTGCAATCCGGAGGTTGGACCATTCGCTGGCAGGGTGTTAAAGAAAGTTACAAAGGGGCTACAACCATTCTCGAAGGAATCAAAAATCTGGCTCAGGGCAGTGTAATTTATGATACAGTAGGTACTGAAAATCATCCAGATGCTGATGTGGCCATCATTGTAGTTGGAGAAGATCCTTATGCTGAGTTCTTTGGCGACATAGGTGACGAACGTGGATCGTGCAGTTTTTATCTTAAGGAATCACATCAAGAATATATTGAAAACTATAAGAAGCAGGGAGTCAAAGTTGTAACAATTCTAATTTCAGGACGACCTCTTATTGTAACTGATCAAATTAAGAAGTCAGATGCGTTTGTAGCCGCCTGGCTACCTGGATCAGAAGGAGATGGAGTTGCTGAAGTACTCTTTGGTAAATATAATTTCAAAGGAAAATTACCACACTCATGGCCTGCATCAGAAGACGATTTCAAAGGAAAATTCGGACCTAATTTTTGGGATAAAAGCATTAAGCCTTTATTTGAATATGGTTTTGGGTTGCAATACAAAGAGGCAAGCTAAGAAACAATAGAAAAATAAAAGGTTTACACATAAGAATGAAGTCGATAAAAAGGAAATAAAAATAGAAAACAGAATCTTAATAAAGTAATAGTTCTGTCTTCTATTTTCTGTCTTCTAATTTGATTAATTTTACATTAAGCTACTGCAAAACAATTGCAGAGTTTATGACATTAAAAACTCTAGTAAAGACATTAGCTATGCCGAAAACAAATATCTTTTTAGGAAACACACCACTGACAAAGAATAATGAAAAAATAATGGGAGAATACGTATTTGTGAACAATGAAAAGTTTTACAAAATATGGAACTACGATCAAATGCCCCCATTTTTCATCAGCCTTGTCAGCCATACAGACCATTGGCTATTCACCTCATCAAACGGTGGACTGACTGCAGGAAGAAGTAATGCTAACAATGCCATATTCCCCTATTACACAGAAGATAAACTAACAAGCGCAGCTAATACAACCGGAAGTAAGACAATATTTAAAATATATAAAGACGATAAGATATATCTGTGGGAGCCATTTAGCCACGGTTACAATCAATATTATGAAATAAGGCGGAATCTATACAAAAACAGAACCGGGAACATCATTATTTTCGAAGAGATTAATATGGATCTGCAAATCAAATTTTCTTATTCATGGCAATTCTCAGACAAATTTGGAATTATTAAGAAATCAACGGTATCTAACATTGACGATGCCCCCATTAATATTGAATTCATTGATGGATTTCAAAGCATTGTGCCACATGGCGTTAGTTCCGACATGCAAAGTCGCACTAGCAATCTGGTAAATGCCTATAAACGCAATGAACTACATAGCACTTCAGGCATTGGGATTTTTGCATTAAGTGCTATCATTATTGACAGAGCAGAGCCCAGTGAAGCTTTGAAAGCTACCACAGTTTGGTGTTCAAGAAAAAGAAGTCATACGCTCCTCTCCGATCGCCAATTGGATAAGTTTATTAAAGATGAGAGCATTGAAACTGAAAAAGATATCAAAGCGGACACAGGATCGTACTTTATTCACGATAAAGTAGAACTGATCAAGAACGATGAAGAGAGCTGGTATTTTGCTGCCGAAGTAAACCAATCTCATGCAGATATTTCAACATTAATAGAAAAGCTACAACACAAAAAAGAGCTTATAAACGAACTCGAAAAAGATATTCTTGATGGCACCAGAACACTAAAAAAACTTGTGGGAAAAGCTGACGGATTGCAACTTAGTGCTGATGAACTCATGACCGGACGCCATTACTCAAACGTACTATTTAATATAATGCGAGGTGGTATATTTGAAGATAATTACATGATAGAAAAGGCAGATTTTATTAAACATTGCCAATCATTTAATCGTCCGCTTTTTGACAACCATAAAGAATTTTTCGATGCCCTTGATGATATTATAGATTATCAGGTATTGCTTTCCAATGCAATTGCCACAGATGATAAAAACATTATACGTATAACATACGAATATCTGCCATTAACATTTAGCCGCAGACATGGTGATCCAAGTCGCCCATGGAATCAATTTTCTATTCCTGGCAAAGATAAAAACGGGAAAAACATAAAAAACTACCAGGGTAACTGGCGCGACATTTTCCAAAATTGGGAAGCATTAGCGTTATCATTTCCAGAGTATTTAACCGCCATGATAACCAAATTTGTCAATGCATCAACCATTGACGGCTACAACCCTTATCGCATAACACGTTATGGAATTGACTGGGAAGTAGTAGATCCGGATGATCCATGGGCATATATTGGGTATTGGGGCGACCATCAAATTATTTACTTACTTAAATTAATGGAGTTAGTATCTAAGTTTGATAGTCAAAAACTTCATAATTTGCTATCTGAACAAGTATTTGTTTATGCCAACGTACCTTACAGAATTAAAAATTACAAACAGATAATTGAGAATCCAAAAGATACAATCATTTTTAGGGCAGATAAACACAAAACAATTTCTGAAAAAGCTGAAGAAATAGGCGCAGATGGCAAATTGGTTTTCGATCACAATAACAACTTGATTAAGGCCAACTTAACCGAGAAACTGCTTGTATCATTGCTGACAAAATTCACCAATTTCATTCCGGAAGCAGGAATTTGGCTCAACACGCAGCGACCAGAATGGAATGATGCCAATAATGCACTAGTTGGCAATGGAGTATCAATGGTAACACTTTACTATATGAGAAGATATGTAGCATTCTGTCTCAATATTTTCGCAGAACAAGAACAGGAAGCCTACATATTAAACCGTCCGGTAGTTGACATGCTAAACGGTATACATGAAGTGTTTGAGCACAACCAACAGTTTCTTGAATCAAATTTCGACGATACATCGCGCAGAAAAATGGTAGACGATTTGGGTGAAATCGGTGAAAAATACCGCATTAATGCCTACAACAAGTTTGACGGTTACATGCAAACAGTAACACTTAACAAACTCCAATCGTTCTTAACAATGTCACTTCGATTTATTGATCAAACGATAACCGCCAACAAAAGAAGAGATGGGCTTTACCATGCATATAACCTTGTAGAATTTAATAAAAACACCGTTTCTATACAACGCCTCTACGAGATGCTCGAAGGTCAGGTTGCCGTGCTAACCTCAGGCAAACTATCAGCAAAAGAGGCTTTAGGTGTATTAGATAGTTTGAAAAACAGTGCTATGTATCGTGAAGATCAGTACAGTTATATTCTTTACCCCAACAAAGAACTACCTAAGTTCTTAAAAAAGAATCACATACCAACCGACTTCATTGAACAATCAGAGCTTGCTTCGGCACTATTAAAGGCAGGCAATCATTCAATAATCGAGAAAGATACTGAAGGAAAATACCATTTCAATGGTGATTTCCACAACGCAAGCTATTTATCTGAAGCACTTGAGAAATTATCCGAAACACATTTCTCACATCTTGTAAACAAAGAGTACCAAAACTTCTTAGATGTATACGAAAAAATATTTAACCACAAAGCTTTTACTGGACGTTCAGGTACATTTTTTGGTTATGAAGGGTTAGGAAGCATATATTGGCACATGGTATCGAAACTACTACTTGCCGTACAGGAAAACATCAACCTTGGCAAGAAAACCGGAGCCGAAAATAAAATCATTGGGCGCCTAATTGACCACTACTACGAAATTAGAGCGGGTATTGGAATTAACAAATCTCCGGATCTTTACGGTGCATTCCCAACGGATCCATATTCACACACGCCAGCGGAGAGAGGTGCTCAGCAACCGGGAATGACAGGACAGGTTAAAGAAGATGTACTAAATCGATTTGCCGAATTAGGATTAAAAATTGATCAGGGGTGCATCAAATTTGAGCCAGAATTTCTCGACCCTAATGAGTTTCTAAAAGCAGGGGGCATATTTGAATATGCAAATTCTGAGGATAAATTAAAAACAATTCAGCTTGAACAAAATGAGTTAGCTTTTACCTATTGTCAGGTCCCTGTTATCTACAAAAAGTCAGATAAATTAGCCATTACCATCTCATATAGCGATGGTAGAAACGAGGTTATTCACAATTCTAAGTTAGATAACACACTTTCAGAAAAAATAATCTCAAGATCAGGAGAAATTGCACAACTCCATGTGGAATTAAATTTAAAATAAATCCATATTATTCTTTAAAGAAAAGGTGTTTTAAACTCTTTAAAACACCTTTCTTTTTTTATAAAATCAGAAAGCTATTGGCCTGGCATTCGGAAAAAAAGAAACCTGATAATTGTTATTTTTACCTGTACATCGTTGTTTACAATAAAATAAATGGTAAAAACCAAGTTAAAAATCCTATATACATTTACTATAAAAACAATACTTTAGTACAAAGAAATCTTATGAAGGTACTGCTAAAATTCATATTAATACTTGTACTGACAATTACCATTACAAGTGTTCATGCCCATCAGAGAAAAAGGGTATTATACATTAGCTCTTATAACTCAAGTTTTCCTTCTTTTTTTAATCAGTTAAATGGTATAAAATCAATTCTGGACTCCATCCCAATAGATTTAGATGTGGAATTTATGGATAGTAAGCGGTTTCAGGATAAAGAGACAAAATACCTGTTCATAAAATCCCTCAAAAATAAGCTCAGGAAAAAAAATAACTATGATGCTATCCTAGCAGCTGATGATAATGCATTCAATTTTGTATTAGATTATCAGGATAGTCTCTTTAAAAATATTCCCATTGTATTTTTAGGTGTAAACGACCGAGTTAAGGCTTTAGAGCAGAATAATAATCCATTCGTTACAGGGATTGTTGAAGAAATTTCGATGAAAGAAACCCTTGATGCTATGGTAAAGATTTTCCCGGGGACGCAAAGAATCCATGTGATAGTAGATGGTACAAATTCGGGACAGAATGACTTAATCAAATTTTATAAAGCAACTCAATCCAGTAAAAATATTGACTATAATATCATAGATTTAACACAATTGACATTTAGTAGCTACATTAAAAAACTTAAAAACATTCCTTCTGAAGACCTTGTCTTACTCATTTCGGCATATACAGATAAAACCAAACACACAATTAATTTTGATGAAACAATACAGATAATAAACGATAACTTAAAAGCACCTTTGTTTAACTTGTGGTATCATGGTATGGGAAAAGGTGTTTTTGGAGGGAAACTAGTATCGCATTTTGAACAAGGCAAGAATGCTGCACTTTTCGCAAAGAAAATTCTAAATGGTACTCCTGTACAAAAAATAAAGGTATTAGAAGAAAGCCCCAATATCTTTGTATTTGATTATCATAAACTAAAACAATTTAAAATTTCAGATAGTCAACTCCCCACAAAGCATATTATTTATAATGAACCAAATAACTTTTATAAAGAGAACAAAACTTTAATACAAACCATAAGCGTTATTTTTATTTTCCTATTAATATTTATTCTAGCTCAATATGCCAGCAGTAGAAAACTGAAAACAATCCATAAAGAACTGGAAAAACAAAACAGCAATAACCAATGGCTTAAAGAGAGACAATCGGCATTAATAACAAACATCTCAGATGTTATTGGAATCATTGATAAAAATGGAAACATAACCTATAAAAGCCCGAACATTAAAACCCTGTTTGGATATGATCCTGCAGAATTAATTGGAAAACCATGGCATTCTACTGTTCATAAAGATGATATAAATCGCTTAGAACAGATATTGCAAAAAATAATTACTACAAAAGACCTTACTAAAAAAGTAGAATTTAACTATCTACATAAAAACGGAGATATAATCCCGGTTGAACTTACAGCCACCAATACACTTAATAATCCCTACATTGATGGTGTGTTAATCAATTATAATAACATTGCTGAACGCAAAAACTTTGAAATAGAACTTAAATCAAGTGAATCTAAATATA
>PKTE01000001.1 GCA_002869335.1 Salinivirgaceae bacterium
ATTTCATACAATGACAGTGTAACGTGGTATAATCTGTTTGAGTTTCAAAACAATGGTAATTTTATAATGGCGTCAGGCTCATTGGCAATTAACCTACCTGATGCTCCAACTGAGCTAATTGATGTGGATGGTAGTGCAAGATTTAGACAAGTTAATTCCGGAGCTTTTGCTAATGATTTGGCCATAACAGCAGACGGGACACTTACCACCAACACCTCTGATAGAAGATTGAAAGAGAATATTACACTTATCTCTAATAGTTTAACCAAAGTGCTGAATTTAAATGGCTATGTATTTAACTGGAAAACAGGTGATAGTGTTAAAAAAGATGCTGGATTGGTTGCCCAGGAAGTTAAAGAGGTTTTTCCTGAGGCTGTTTTCCAAAATAAAAGCGATGGATATTATGGTATAAATTATTCACGATTTCCAGCTCTTTTCGTAGAAGCCATGAAGGAACAACAAAAATTAATTGAAAAGCAACAAGAACAAATAAATGACTTAATCAAAGCAAATGATCAATTAACAGAATTGATTAAGGCAATTTCAAATAAAAAGTAAACATAATGTTAAAAGCAAGACTTATGAGAGGAAAGGAATTGATTTCAATATTGCTACTAATTGTTTTATCAGGGAACATATCAGCACAAAATACTGTAGTAACTGATGATGATTCATATTCAGGAGATAATAGTGCTGTTTTAGATGTATATTCTAAGACAAAAGGGTTGTTAGCTCCACGTTTGACCACTGTTGAAAGACTAGCGATTGCATCACCTGCAAACGGATTATTAGTTTATGATCAAACAGAATCACAATTTTATGTATATGCATTAGGTGCATGGACGCCGCTTGATGCGCCTTCAATTTGGCAAACAAATAATGATAGTGTGTATGTAACAGGTAGTGGCAAAAGATATGGAGTAGGTACAGCTTCACCATTTGCTAAGCTTACTGTTCAGGGTGATGCTACTATAGCTCCCGATGAACCTTTATTTGAAGTTAAAAACAGCGCAGGTGATGTCATTTTTGCGGTATATGAAAATGAGGTAAAAGTAAACTTTAAAGAATCATCCAAAGGTGTCAAAGGTGGATTTGCAGTAGGTGGTTTGTCAGGTACAAAGGCTGAACCGACTGAATATATGCGCATTACGCCTGATAGCGTACGTATTTATATCAATGATACTGCTGCAAAGGGTGTTAAAGGTGGATTTGCTGTTGGTGGCCTTTCAGGCACTAAAGGAGGGAATCAATATTTTAAACTTAACGATGAAAGTGCCGGTATATTTCTTAAGCAACCAGCCAAAGGCGTCAAAGGTGGATTTGCAGTGGGAGGTCTTTCTGGCACAAAAGGAACGGAAGAATCTTATCTGCATATTGCAAGAGATAGTGCTCGTATATATATTAATGATGCTATTGCCAAAGGAGTTAAAGGTGGTTTTGCTGTTGGAGGGTTATCCGGAACTAAAGGTGCAAATAAATATTTGACAATTGAAAGAGATAGTGCCCGCATTTATATAGATGAATCCGCCAAAGGCGTAAAGGGTGGCTTTGCTGTGGGAGGTTTGAGTGGCACAAAAGGCTCTTCCAGTTTTTTAAATATGACA
Source organism: Salinivirgaceae bacterium (assembly GCA_002869335.1). GTDB lineage: Bacteria > Bacteroidota > Bacteroidia > Bacteroidales > Salinivirgaceae > Salinivirga. The sequence continues at coordinate 1,605 of PKTE01000001.1, forward strand.
CCAGATAACTATTTTATTGGACAGAATGCTGGAGCCAATACACAACCTAATGACGCTCCTATAGAAGGAAAGTATAATCAATTCTTTGGTTTTGAAGCCGGACTTAACAACACCGTTGGACTATATAATATTTTGATCGGTTACCGAGCAGGTTTTACCGGTCAAAGTGGTAATTTTAATACATTTATGGGGTACCAAGCCGGTTATGCAAATACTGGTAGCGATAATACTTTCATTGGTTATTTGGCTGGAAGTAGTCATTTAAATCAAGGCGGCAACGTATATGTTGGTAGTAAAGCTGGAGAAAATGCTACTCATGGAGAGCAAAATGTATACATTGGAGAGTCTGCTGGTTCGAGCACTACCTATGCTAAAAAGAATGTGTTTGTTGGTTTCCAGGCAGGTAATAGTACTACTGGAAGTTCTTCTTTAGAATATTATGGTAGCTATAATGTGTTTCTTGGAAACGAAAGTGGATTGAATAATACTACCGGCTATCGAAATGTTTTTATCGGGAATTTGTCAGGAAGTGCAAATACAGATGGTTATTATAATGTTTTTATCGGTAACGAAGCAGGTAAATCAAATCTTGGAGGTGACTATAATGTATTTGTAGGTTACCAGTCTGGAATGGATAACACAACTGGTAGTTGGAATGTATTTTTAGGGAGAGAGGCTGGTGAGAATAATGTTTCTGGTTCTCGCAATGTTCTGCTTGGTTATCAGGCAGGGTATTATAATAATGATGGTGACGATAATATGTTTTTGGGCTACAGAGCTGGTTATACAAACTCAATTGGGGATAAAAACATTTTCTTGGGTTATTACTCAGGATTCAGCAATACAGAAGGTAATAACAATATATTCTTAGGTTATTATGCTGGGAATGACAACACAACCGGGAGTAACAATATTTTTATAGGATATAAAGCAGGGGAACTTAATACTACAGGAGACTCCAGCATGTACGTCGGGTATATGGCAGGAGCTAAAAATATTTCAGGAGATGCAAATACTTTTTTTGGTTATGAGGCTGGAGCTAATTCAATAAACAGCGGAAATACCTTTATTGGAGCCTTTTCAGGTCAAAGTGCTACATCAGGTATGCGAAATACATTAGTAGGAACTTATGCTGCACAAAATCTAACAGGGGGTTCTGAAAATACAATAATTGGCTGGGGAGCAGGAAAAAGCTTGGGTTATGATGTAGGTAACATATTTATTGGATACAATGCTGGTTATAATGAAACAGGATCCCGAAAGCTCTATATCGATAATACAGGTACAAGTAACCCAATTATTTACGGTGAGCTTACAACTTACCCAGATGAGCGATTTTTAAAATTTAATGCTACCGTTGGTGTCAATTGGACCAAAACTTCTGTGTACGATGTATATGGAATGTGGGTAGACGGAGGAACCAGTTCGCTTTATTCAATGTATGTATATAAGGGTGCTGCGACAAATGGTAGCTGGGCAAAATCTTCTGATAGAAGATGGAAGAAAGATATAAGGCCTCTTGAAAATGTATTAGATAAAGTGATGGAAGTTGATGGTGTTAGGTATCATTTTAGAACAGAGGAGTTTCCTGATATGAAGTTTTCAGATAAAGAACAAATAGGAATGATTGCTCAGGATCTTGAAGAGCAGTTCCCAGAGCTTGTACTTACTGATGAGAAAGGATTTAAAGCTATAGATTATGGAGTGCTTTCTGCAGTATTATGGCAAGCAGTCAAGGAGCAGCAAAAAGAGATTAATGACTTAAAACAATCATTAAATGATAACAATGAATTAAAGGTAAGAATTGAACATCTGGAGAGAATGCTTTCCGGTAAATAAAATATATACAGGGATAAAATATTAATTATGAAGAAAATAGCAATTTTAATAATTACGGTTTTGATTTCATCAATGCAAATGTGGAGTCAGAATACTGTTATTACTGATGATGATTCATATTCAGGAAATAATAGTGCTGTTTTGGATATATATTCAAAAACAAAGGGATTGTTAGCGCCACGTTTGACTACTGCTGAAAGACAGGCAATTACTACTCCTGCAAACGGATTATTAGTTTATGATCAAACAGAATCACAGTTTTATGTCTATGCATTAGGCGCATGGACGCCACTTGATGCACCTTCTATTTGGCAAACAAATAATGATAGTGTGTATGTAACGGGTAGTGGTAAAAGGTATGGAGTAGGTACAGCCTCACCATTTGCTAAGCTTACTGTTCAGGGCGATGCTACTATAGCTCCCGATGAACCTTTATTTGAAGTTAAAAATAGTGCTGGTGATGTAATTTTTGCCGTGTACGAAAATGAGGTAAAAGTAAACTTTAAAGAAACTGCAAAAGGCGTAAAAGGAGGTTTTGCAGTTGGTGGCTTATCTGGCACAAAAGCCGAGCCTATTGAATATATGCGAATTACACCGGATAGCGTACGTATTTATATTGATGATACCGGTGCGAAAGGTGGATTTGCAGTTGGTGGTCTTAACGGTACTACAGGCGGAAATCAATACTTTAAACTCGATGAGGAAAGTGCAAGTATTTATTTGAAAGAACCTGCAAAAGGCGTAAAAGGAGGTTTTGCAGTTGGAGGCCTTTCAGGTACAAAAGGGATACAGGATTATCTGACAATTGAAAGAGATAGTGCCCGTATGTATATAAATCAAAACCTTAAGGAAAAGGGAGTAAAAGGAGGTTTTGCAGTTGGTGGACTTTCAGGAACAAAAGGTGTTGGTAATATTCTGGATCTTACACCCGAAAATTATTTTATTGGTCATTATGCCGGGGCAAATAATACAACAGGTCAACGAAACTTCTTCGCCGGTTTTGAGTCGGGTATGCTAAATACAACTGGGGATTACAACGTAGCAATGGGATATCGGGCCGGTAAGGGTAATATAGATGGGTTTTATAATGTATTTATCGGTTATCAGGCAGGATTAAACAGCAATACAGCTTCTAACGTTTTTATTGGCCAGGCAGCCGGATTAAGTACTGTTGATGGTTGGTCTAATGTATATATTGGACAGGTAGCAGGTAGAGATAATGTGTCTGGTATAAGAAACATTATGATTGGGCGTGATGCTGGTAGCAGTATTGAAGGCTCGGACAATACTTTGGTCGGAACTTTTGCCGGAAGTGATATGCTGACTGGTTCAAGCAACGTAATGGTTGGTATTGAAGCTAACTCCAATGGAACAGGTGGGAGTAACAATGTCTATTTAGGAGGTTATGCTGGATATAGTAACGATGGTAGTAGTAATGTAATTATTGGAAGATCAGCTGGCCCAAATGCACATAGCTATTCAACCCAATCAGATTATAATAACTCCGTAATGATTGGTTATCGTTCAGGGTATAATAACCTGGTTGGAACAGGTAACTTATTTCTTGGATATTATTCAGGTTATAATGAAACTGGTTCAAATAAACTTTATATAAGCAATAGCTCAACTAACAACTTAATTTATGGCGAGTTTGATACTAAAATTCTAAAGTTTGATGCTCATGTAGGTATCAATACTGATCCTTCATCAAGCTATCAATTGTATGTTGAAGAGAATACTACAACTAGTGATAACCCAGCAGTTTATGGAGTACACGACGTAACTGATGGTTGGGGTGTTGCTTTGCGTGGTAGAGCAGGATATAGAGCTGTTTGGGGTGAAGCTGTTACTGCCTCCTGTTCTGGGTATGGAATTTATGGATATGCTACGGTTACTGGAACAGGTACACGATATGGAGTTTATGGTTATGCATCTGGGGGAGCCACTGCCTGGGCAGGTTATTTCAGCGGTAATGTAGAAGTAACGGGTACAGTTACAAAATCAAATTCTGCCATAAAAATTGATCATCCTAACGATCCGGGCAATAAGTATTTACAACATGCAAATGTAGCGAGTCCTGATATGAAGAATATCTATGATGGTGTTGCTATACTGGATGCTTCTGGTAGAGCTAGCATCGTTTTGCCAGACTATTTTGATGAATTTAATAAAGATTTTAGATATCAGTTGACAGCAATTGGAAAACCCGCACCATCTATTTATGTGGAGAAAGAAATTGAGAACAATATATTTGTTATTGCTGGAGGTGAACCGGGTATGAAGATTTCCTGGCAGGTTACCGGAATCCGCAAAGACCCATTTGCAGAAAATAACAGATTAAAAGTTGAAAAGGAGAAACTTCCTGAAAATAAAGGAAAGTATATGCATCCTGAACTATATAATAAATCTGAAAAGGATAAGATTTATTATGAAGAAAAATTGCAGAAAATTGACGGAAAAATGGAATAAATAATAAATCAATATACTATGAAAAATTCTAAACTATTTATACTGTTTTTATTATTAGTATTTTCAGGTAGTCTGACAGCACAAAATACTATTGTGACTGATGATGACTCCTATACAGGGAATAATAGTGCAGTACTAGATGTATATTCAAAAACAAAGGGTCTTTTAGTACCTCGTCTGACTACTACTGAAAGA
>PKTE01000267.1 GCA_002869335.1 Salinivirgaceae bacterium
AGTAACTGAAAATAACCAACAAGCATATGTTATTGGTGGTTACGTGAGAGATATGTTCCTGCAAAGGCCTTCGAAAGATATAGATATAGTGGTTGAGGGAAGTGGAATTGGAATGGCAAAGCAGGTTGCAAAGTCAATTAGTCACAAAATTAATGTTTCTTATTTCAAGCGTTTTGGGACCGCAATGTTTCAATGGGAGGGGATTGAATATGAGTTTGTCGGAGCAAGAAAAGAATCATACACAAAAGAGTCCAGAAATCCAGTTGTTGAAGATGGAACAATTGAGGATGATCAACTTCGTAGAGACTTTACTATAAATGCTTTGGCAATTAGTTTACATGCTGATTCTTTTGGTGAACTTGTGGATCCATTTAGTGGGTTAAATGATTTAAAAAGAGGGCTGATTCGCACGCCACAAGATCCTGATATTACTTTTTCTGATGATCCCCTGAGAATGTTACGTGCCATTCGTTTTGCTTCTCAATTGAATTTTCAAATAGATGAAGATGCTTATAATGCCATTGAAAAAAATGTTGAACGGCTTGAAATTATTAGCAAAGAGAGAATTAACGATGAGTTACATAAAATTATGTTATCGCCAAAACCGAGTATAGGGTTTATTCTTTTGGCTAAAACTGGCATATTGTCATACGTTTTTCCTGAGTTGGCTGAAATGCAAGGTGTAGATACAAAAAATGGAATGGCACATAAAGATAATTTCTTGCATTCACTAAAAGTAGTTGATAATATTGCCAGATTGACAGACGACCTTTGGTTAAGATGGTCCGCATTACTGCACGATATTGGAAAACCGCCTACCAAAAGATTTCTCGAAGGACATGGCTGGACCTTTCATGGACATGAGTTTAAAGGTTCAAAGATGATACCTGCCATTTTTAAAAAGCTGAAACTACCATTAAATCAAAAGATGAAATATGTGCAGAAAATGGTAAGCCTACACATGAGACCTATTGTTTTGGTAGAAGATGAAGTAACTGATTCGGCAGTGCGTAGATTATTGAATGATGCTGGAGATGATATTGATGATTTGATGTTGCTATGTGAGGCTGATATTACATCTAAAAATCATGAGAAAGTTCAGCGATATCTGAATAATTATCAGATTGTTAGGCAGAAGCTTCAGGAAGTGGAAGAGAAGGATCGTGTGAGAAACTTTCAGCCGCCTGTAACCGGCGAAATGATTATTGAAGCTTTTGATATCCAGCCTTCAAAAATAGTAGGAGACACTAAGAAGGCTATTAAAGATGCCATACTGGATGGGGAGATAAAGAACGATTTTAATGAAGCATGGGATTTTATGATCAGTTTTGCTGCCGAGCATGGCTATGTACCAGTTAAAACTAAGGAAGAGGTTATTGAAGCTTTAAATCGAGCAAAATAGGCAAGTGGTCGCTGAATCCTCCATGATATTTAAACCCGATAAATGTTCTATAAGGTTTTTTACCTGTGTATTTTTTGTCTTCTTCCAAAAGCAGATCAATATTACCAACTTTTACATTTGCCTCTGAAGTATAAATCTTATTGCTCTCATTGAGCATTGATTTTGAAACTATAAACTGATCAATGGTCGACCATTGTCCTTGATACCTATGTGTTCCTTTGTAACCGTATTTTGAAATTGAGCTACTTAGATTTATAAGCTTGTGGTCGTTGCTATTGTCTTTTGAAGTAGCATTCAAATGTTTTGTAATAGATTCATCTTCAGGGGTATCATTAAAGTCACCTGTAATCACAATATTTGCATTCGGATTTACAGCTAATATGCTATCCGTATATTTTTTTAGTGTCCGGGCTGCTTCTGCTCTAAAAGGTATTGTTGCAATAGCTCCTCCATATTTTGAAGGCCAGTGATTTACAAAAATATGAAGTGTATCCTTATTTTTAAGCAGTGCTTTAAAATGGAGTATATCTCTTGTTCTTTTATCTGGTTTGCCCTCGAATCTGATTTTAACCATATGGTGTTCTAGTGGCCATACCGTTTTAGGATTGTAGATAAGTCCCACATCAATACCCCGAAAGTCTTCGCTTTCTTCGTGCACGATTTGATAATCTTGATCTATAAGAGGTGTTTTTTTTATTAATTCTTGTAAAACAAATCTATTCTCAATTTCGCAAAAAGCCATTATATCAGGTATTTGCCATTGACTAAAAGCTGAAATAGCTTTATATATTTTCGATGTTTTTTGGTTGAATTTATACCAGGTCCAATGTCGTGTTCCTTCCTCAGTAAATTCTTCATCTCTGGTTATGCTATCATCTATGGGGTCGAAATAGTTTTCAACGTTATAAAATACAATACGAAAATCGTTATCCTGGGCAGAGCCAACTGTAACCGTAATCAGAATTATGAAGATTATATAAAGTTTTTTCATAATTATTGATTTCTTTCATATGCACCCATATCCGGAGATTGATCTACAGTTCTACTTTTACCATTCAGGTCTATCGGGTTAATAATTCCATATTCTGGTTTACCTGCATTAATTGCTGGTGATAATGTGTCTAATTCAAAAATGTAGTTCTCCCTATTAACAAATCTGGGACCTTCCTGCGGACTAATAATGAGGTTTTTGAAGTGATCTTCATTAGTTGCATCAAAGTCTTCGTTGAGTTTTACAAGGCAATGATCGAATAAGTAATTGAAAATACCTTCACCAGCATAATCTATTACGATCTCATTTCCCATGTCTCCACCATCACCATAGATGATTGAATTTGTGAAAGTTACATTTGTTAGATCATAGACATATGCAGCGTTATTGTATGTAAAATAGTTATTTAGTGCTACTGAAGCTGTATTGCGTATTGCATAAGGAGTGTAGTTGGCGATGGTAATTTGATTGAAATTGTAGTCCCCACCTAATGTCAATGCTATGGCATGACTAGCACAATTATTTATAACAAGATTGAATCCATTAACTCTGCTAGTTTGAGCATAGATTCCAGCTAAGTTCATATTGGAAATTATAGTATTTGATATTTTTAAAGTAGGTTGTGTACCTACTGCTGAATCTAACTGAATACCTTTATTGGCATTTTTAATAATGGCATAATTAATTTCGTTTTCAAAGCTGCCTGGCAAGAAATGAATGCCTCCAAAAACATATGTCGCTCCATTTTCTAAATAGGTATATGCTCCCCATTGTCCAGGTTTGTCTTCATAAAAAGTTTCTAATCTGTCGCCTTGAAAGGTGATTATATTGGATATGTTTCCAAGTGCTTTTAATGACCCTCGCACGAACAAACTGGCTCCTTCATGAAAATATACCTTTGTTCCGGGTAAAATATTTAGTGTTTCTAATGAATCAACTAGAATAGAACTATAAATGAGATAAGGTTTTCCCGGTCCCCATGTTGATGTGCTTAGTACGCTATCTTTGAGTAAGTTGATGTTTTGACCAAAGGCCAGCATTTTTATATCCTGTATGTTTCCATTGGTTTGAAATACAATTGAGTCTTCTTCAATCAAGTCATCTTCTGAAGGGTCAATATTTACCTCAACAAAAACAAATATGCTGTCTTTAGAAGCAATTTCAAGATTGGTGACCAGGTTAGATGCATATCCATCAACATTCATATGGTATTTAGATGTATTTCCTTTTCCCATTTGAATGCTACTTATTTTAACGGCCTGATCATATGTATTATATACTTTAAACCTTTTTGTTGCCGAACCAATTCCCGTAAATACTGTGTCAAACATGATTGTATCTGTAGAAAATTTTAATTGAACAGATGGACTGGTCAGTATCTCATCATCTTTGCATGCTGAAAAGGCAATGGCAATTATTGTTAATATGAATAGTGTTGATCGCATTTTATATTGCTAAACGTTGAAATTTTTCTATTAGTGTGGCAAATAAACAAAAATAAACCGATGATTGCTCACCGATTTATTAGATTTTTTATGATTGTAGTTTTAGAAAAGTTCTACTTCAATTTTCTGGATAAATGCTGTGTATGTATGGACTTTATCCACTGTTGCATCAGATAGCAACATTAGAACCTGAACATTGTCCCCGTCTTTTGTTGAGATACTTATTTCTCTACGTTCTCCAACAAATTTATCGGAATTGGTTGTAACGAATTTATTAACAAATTCATCATTTTCAATAATATCCGGATTGAAAAGCATTTTCACGTTTTGGCCAACTACGTCTTTACGCTCAAAACCCCATAATTCTTCTGCCGCTTTATTGAAAAATTCAATCTTTCCGTTTTGGTCAGTTGTTAAAATTGCATCCAAAGCACCTTCAAGTGTCTTTTCATGTCTGATTTTGCTTTTCTCTACTTCTTTAAAATGCTGGCGAAGTTCTTTTTTGGCAGCATCAAGTCTTTTTTGAAGTTCAACTTCAGAATTCTTAAGTTCTTCTTCTTGCTGTTTAAGTGTGCGGTTTTGTTCGCTAATTTTTATCTCAAGCTCTTTTTGGTCTGTTATATCCAATGCAAGGACCAGAATCTTATCTACTTCGCCATACATATTGTTTACAGCCATAAAGGTCATTTGGAACCATTTGATTTTTTTATCTTTAATGGTAACGCTTAGCTGTCCTTGATATGGCATGCCATTAACGACATTATTCCATAATTCATCAAAATCAGTTTGGTCATTGTCAGTAAAGAAATCAAAGATACTTGTCTCTTTTACTTCGTCCATAGTATATCCTACTGCTTCAACGAATTTTGTATTACATGTAATAAATTTACCAGATGGAGCATATTCAGCTTTTATGTTTGCCAGGTTAAGAGCTCTAATTTGACCTTCATAATCCATTGATTGCTTTTTGTGTTCTGTTGTATCAATGGCCAGGAATAAAATTTTCTCAACTCCACCAGATTCATTACGAACACAAGTATAAGTCGCCATGGTCCAAAGGTCTTTCCCTTTTTTGGTAACATGTTTCATGTAACCTTCAAAGTGATGTCCTCCGCGCGAGAGCTCATTCCAAATATCATTAAACCACTCTTTGTCTTTTTCATTGATAAACATTGAAATATGATGGCCTTCAACTTCTGAGTTGTTTTCGTAATCGAGTTTGCGCAAAAACTTTGAGTTGGCATATAATAATATTCCGTTTACATCGTATTCTGCTCTAATAAGTGTGTGGTTAACAGAATTTGTAAAGCTGATAAATTCTTTTGATTGTTTGGCTGCTTCTTCCTGAGTTGCTTGAAGCTCTTCCATATTTTGTCGCATTTCTTCTTCTTGTTGCGACAGTCTCTCAGCCTGTTCCTGACTATCTTTTAGTAGCTTAGCTGTTTTGATGTTGATTTTAACATTGCTAATGGTTGAGCCAATGTTTTCTGCAATTTTTTCAACGAAGTCAATTTTAAATTTTTCGAATTGTTCAAAACTCGAGAGTTCAATAACACCATGAACCTCTTCATTGAATTTAAGCGGAACAATAAGTAAAACAGAAGGATTAGCTTCTCCCAAACCTGAAGTTATATCCACGTAGTCTTGAGGTACTTCATCTATATATAGTGTTTTCTGCTCAAAGGCTGATCTTCCTACCAGGCCTTCTCCCCATTCAAGTCTTTTTTCATTATATTTTTGCCTGTTGTAGGCAAAATGAGCTGTTAGTTGGAAATGAATATCAGATTCATCAGAATCATCTAGTAAATAAAATCCACCTTGAACAGCATCTGTATATTTACAAAGCTTGCTAATTATCTCGAAAGATAGTTTGTTGATATCATCATTGTTTTGTCGCAAGATGTCACCAAATTTAGCTAGCCCTTCTGCAACCCAGTGTCTCTGATTATCCTCCTTTTTTCGGGTTTCTTCTTCTTCTTTTTGTTTTTTTAGGCTGTCTCGTAAACCAAGAAGCTTGCGAATTATTTTATTATTATCCTGGTCCTCTTCAAAGTCAACATTTCCTTCACTCAAATAAGTAGCAATATCGTTAACTTTACTGTATTGAGTTTTGGTATTATTAATTTCACTTTTAAGTGAATTGATTTTGGTTTCAAAGAATTTGCCAGCAAACCAGCCAAATAGTGGTAGAATAATCCATAAACTATCTATTAAATAGAGGGCAATATTATTGTGAAGGTCAATAAAATTTTTCCAGTTAAAACTGATATGTTGCCCATTTAGTAAACCCTTGATTATAAAGAAGTGTAGTAGGGCAGCAGTTATTATTCCTGCAAATAGAAATGTGATGCTTAGTTTATTATTTTTCCCCATGAGATTACATTTTCGCGAACATGGTTGTTTATAAATTATCAAATATATTATTTTTTGAGTTATTTACAGCAACTCAAAAGAAAAGATTTCACAAGAATTATGAATCAATTCATTCAAATTTACTCGCTTTTAAGGTATTGGGGATAAGATATAGTATATTAGGGATTATCTTTTGTGTTTATTTACAAACCCTGCGATTTGATTAAGTGGTAAAATATGTTGTGCTGCTCCTCTCTCAATAGCTTCCTTAGGCATACCGAATACCACACAAGATTTTTCATCCTGAGCAACTGTAATTGCACCAGACTCTTTCATTTCTAATAGCCCTTGCGCTCCATCATCTCCCATACCTGTCATGAGAATGCCAATTGCATTTTTACCAACATATTGTGATGTTGATCTAAAAAGAACATCAACACTTGGTCTATGTCTGTTTACTAAAGGTCCGTTATTGATTGTAACATAGTATCTTGCACCTGATCTTTTCACTAATAAATGATGATTACCCGGGGCTATTAAAGCACGGCCTCGTATAATAGTATCATTTTCAGAAGCTTCTTTAACGGATATTTGGCAAAGTTCGTCTAATCTTTCTGCAAATGAGCGTGTAAAATGTTCCGGCATATGTTGTACAATTACAATTCCCGGACTATCAGGTGGAAGTGCCATTAAAAACTCTCTCAAAGCTTCGGTTCCTCCTGTTGAAGCTCCAACCGCCACTACCAAATCAGTTGTTTCTATCATAGCTTTTGATCTGCGTGGTTGAAGCACAGCATCGGCAGAAAGTTTTGGGGCCACTTGTTGAATAGATGCTGCAGGTCTTATTTTTTGTACTTTTTTTCTTGTAACTCTTGCTTTTGCAGCACCTTTAATGGCATCTGTTATGCGCATGCTAGATTCCTGAAAGAACTGTTTGGTGCTCATATTAGGCTTGGTAATTATATCTACAGCTCCGTATTCAAGTGCTTTTATAGCAGTTTCAGTTCCTTTGGCAGTTAATGATGAGATAATTATAACCGGAATAGGATGTTGGGTCATAATTTTACGCAGAAAAGTGAGTCCATCCATGCGAGGCATCTCTACATCAAGTGTTATTACATCAGGAATTTCCTTTTGTATTCTTTTTGCGGCATAGTATGGGTCAGAGGCTGTTGCTATAACTTCAATGTGACTATCTGCGTTTAGTATTTCAGCAATAGTTTGTCGAACTACAGCAGAATCGTCAACTACTAATACTCGTATCGGTTTTGCCATATGATGCGGAATTGACAGTTATTTGTTTATTTCTATTAAAAGTACAAAAAAAATTACATTTGTTGCTTATTTATATATTTCATTTTAACACTTCCTGTAAAGGTGTCAAATTGAATTTTTCGACCTAATTTTCCTCCTGTACTTTCACCATTAATGGGAATATTAAGTTCTTTTAGCATTTTATGAGCCACTTCTATATTTCTGAGACCAATATTAAAATAGTGGTGTTGTGATTCTATTACTTCTCCTCCTCCAAATACTTTGGCTATTACATTGTGTTTTTTTGCACCATTTTTTAAAATATTTTCAAGTAATTTTTCAATGGCAATATTCCCATATTTTGGTGATGCAAGACCTTCTCCGTTCCATAGTGGTAACATAAAATGGTTCATACCTCCAATTTTTGCAATAGGATCATACATACAAATAGCAACACATGAACCTAAAAGTGTATTGATAAGGTAATGTTCCTGTGGTGCGTACAGATTTGCCGGATATAGATAGTATATAGGTAATTCCTGGTTCATTGTTTAAAATTCTTCATCAGAATCTTCGAAAAATATTTGATTTCCATCATCAGAAAAACCTTCTAAATAACTTGTTTCTTCTGGTCTTGGAAGATATATTGTGAAAACTGCTCCTTTTTTTGGTTCGCTATCAACAGTAATACGGCCCTCTAGTGATTCTACATACGATTTGGTAACTGAAAGTCCTAAACCATACCCCTCATTAAGGGAGTGTATTGTACTTTCTCCCTTTACAAACCGGTCAAATAGCTTTTCCTGTTCGTTTTTATTAATACCTACACCATAGTCCCTTACCATTATTTTCAATTCATCTTTTTCATTTATTTCTGATGAGATTTCAATCTTTTCGGCGGCATTACTGTATTTAATACTATTATTAAGAAGATTAGACATCATTAGCTTAAGTTTCTCAGAATCAGTTGGGAATTCATGCGGCGATGTCGATTTGTTTTTTGATTTATATTTAAATTGAATCTTAAGTTCTTTTTGTTGAGCTTTATACCTATAGCTTTCAATTATGCTCTCGATTAATGAATGAATATTAACTATTGCTAATTCAGGTTGTGCCAATCCTGCTTCAATTTTAGCTGCGGCAAAAATATTTTTAAGTTGAAAATCTAAGTTGAATGCCTCTGAGTGAATAAGCTGGGCAAGAGGGCGTATTTTTTCATATTCATCAATTTTTAGGCTGGTAATACTTTGGCTTAACCCAAGAATTGACGCAAATGGATTAACGATTTCATTGGTGACATTGGATAGAAAATGACTTTTAAGTGATTCACTTTCTTTAAGTTTTTCGTTAACTTTTCTAAGCTGCTCTGACTTTTGCTTTAGCTCAGTTAATGCCTTTTTGTTCTGTTCAAATCGAATTTTTAATTCGTTGAGCAAGTCTTCGTCGGTTATTCTTTTGTTCATAATAGCAACTTTTTAGTTTACTAATTAATATTTATTAATCAGTTTTAAATGAATCTATTGTCAGTAAGTTCATTTAGTTTTTCAAGCAAATCATCTTTATCGAAAGGCTTGGCAAGGGTTGCATGTGCACCCAGGTTACTTGCCATTTCAAGGTATTGTTCACTTCCAGTTGATCCACCTCCACTAATAGCTAATATTTTTATTCCCGGGTATTTTTGAATTATTTCAATAATACTTTCTAATCCTTCTTTTTCAGGCATAATGATGTCGGTAATTACAAGGTGTATTGGTTCTTGTTTTAGTAATTCAAGACCTTGATCGCCATTACCGGCTTCAAATATATTTACTGGGTAATCTATGAGAATATCTTTTATTAATTCTCTTAAAAAAATGTCGTCGTCAATGATTAAAATATTTGTAAGCATTTAGTTGATTTAAAAGGTTTTTCGGAAAATTGTGGGTTTTATATTTTCTAAAGGCACTTTCATATTTGTAATTGATTCAGAGTGTCCTAATATAAAGTATCCACCTGGTTTAAGGTGATCACAAAGTCTATTAATAACTTTTTCTTGTGTGTCGCGTTCGAAATAAATTAATGTGTTTCTACAAAAAATAAGATCAAATCCTTTGGGCGCATTATATACAGTATCCATTAAATTTAAACGGAAAAATTTAACCTTTGTTCGAAGGTGGGGCTTAACTCTAACTAGTTTTTTTTGTGGATCTTTGCTTTTTAGAAAATATTTCTTTTTAAGTGATTCTGGAATGGGAATAATTTTCTCTAATTTGTAGACGCCATTAACGGCGTTTTTTAACATATCTGTTGATATATCTGCTCCCAGTATTTGATAATTTATATGTCCGTGTTTTTGAATATACTCTTCCATAACCATTGTAATGGTATATGCTTCTTCACCACTTGAACTACCAGCGCTCCATATTTTCATCTCACTTTGTTTATTGGCATAGATTTCAGGGAGTATTACTTCCTCCATAAATTCAAAATGTGTGGGTTCTCTGAAGAAATCAGTTTTATTTGTAGAAACCACATCCATCATGTGGATAATCTCTTGCTCGCCTTCTTTACTGAATACAAAGTCAATGTAAGATTTGAAATTAGTTATATTTAAATGCCTTAATCTTTTTTGCAGCCTACTTTGCAACATCACTTTTTTTGCAGGAGGCATTTTAATACCGTAATTGGTGAAAATATAATTACTTAACTTATCAAATTCTGATTGCTTAAGTTCTATATTATTAAATGCTAAATTTTTCTCCATTTTTTAAAAAATAAGATAAACACATGAAAATTGAACGCGTATGTTTGTTAGTTCTTTCGAATTATTAACTTTTCCTTTGTTTGTATAATCTATTTCTCCATAAGCAGCTGTTGTGAATTCTGTTTCTGCCCAAAGTTCGATTCTGCTTTTTGACCACTTAATATATGGCGATACTCTATAAAGATAATCAATATCTGCTCCCCGTGCATATATTGATTCTGATTTTAACGGATTGTTAGTAAATCCCAGATTTTTACTATAACCAACCAAAACACCAGCCATTAGTACTTTTCCGTATTCTAGGTTGATCCAATTAAATAGGTGGTTTGAAGCTGTATAGGTCTCATGTCCAGTTTGGATATTTTTTGATTTTACGGCATAGCCTCCTGTTAACAAATGATCTGTTAGGTTTTGTCCATACAAAGACTTTGCTTTTATCTTGAGTTTGTTTTTTGTAATTCGCATGAATATTCCTGCTGAATAACTTTCAATGGTGGTTTCCGTTTTGAATATTCCCAATGTTCCTGTAGTATAGGTTCTGGGCTGTAATTTTTTATAATCACCAAAAAGACCAATGCTGGTTATGTCTGTTTTCCAAATACCTTGAATATGTAAATTTGGCATTTTGCTATTTCGCATAAGGTCTAACTGCTTGTCAACTGTTCCATCGCTTGATGGACCAAGATTTTTATAATCGTTTTGATAAAGAGCAGCGCCAATAAACGTGAAATTATTATTTGGGGTAAAAGTGTATCTTAATTGTGGACTTCTGTTAAAAGGATTGAAAGGTGTGCCTACGTTAATACTTAATGTAAGAGGAAAGTTTGTAGGAGTAAACATTGGGTGCCAGGTTCTACCCATTAGAATTGAATGTTTTTCAAATATAACATTGATATAGGCATGCCTTAAACGCAGAGAGTTAGAATTTGATCGAGCAGTAAAATCCGCCTCAATTTTTGCGTTTAGTTGTGCTTTTGTATTGAGAAATTCTTTACCAGTAATATTTAATCCTAATCTACTCGATACGCTAGTCATAGTTAATTTACTTATATCATTGATATCTTTTCCTGCCGAATCATAAAATGTATTGGCTGGATATAACAAAAACATTCCGTCAACAGCTTCAATGCTTTGTCTTGTATCGTAAAAAGCATCTGCTCTTATGAAACCGTATAAATTATTCTTCCATTTTTCATTTTCTTGGCCTGTTGCTGAAATTTGAATTAGTAATAAAAGTACAAAAATGAATAGAGCATTAGTTTTCATGATTAAGTGCTAATAAAAACTGCTTCAAAAAACATCTAATCAAATTTTCACGTTTTAGATTACAAGTTCATTGAAGCAGCATGAGTATTTCAGTATTATTTATTTTTCTTCTTCAGTAGCTACATTTGCTTTAGTAGTAGTTTCTTCAACAAGAACAAGTTCATCTTTAGTGAATATTAAGTCAAGATTAAGCAGCATAATAAAGCTTTCGTCTTTTTTAAACATTCCACGAATAAATTCAGCTTTATATTTTGTTCCAATGGTAGGTGATGGTTCAATTTGATTATCTTCTAACTCAAGTACCTCACTTACCGCATCAACTAAGATTCCGAGTTTTACTTCCTCTTTTTCTATGTTGATGTTTAAAACAATAATACAGGTATCTACAGTAGGTTCTATAGGAGACATGCCAAATTTAATTCGCATATCAATTACTGGTAATACCTGGCCTCTCAGGTTAATAACTCCACTCATATATTCAGGTGCATGTGGAACCTTCGTAATGGGTTTTAACTCAAGAATGTTAACTACGTTATTTGCAGAGGCGGCAAACACTTCTTTTCCCAATTTGAATGATAGGAATGTTTCCATTGTGCTAGTTTGTTTTTTTTGATTTTCGTCCATATTTTATCCTCCTATATTATCTTTTGTTGCAAATTCATTAATTATTCTGTTTGGATCTATTACAAGGGCTACTGTTCCATCACCTAAAATTGTAGCACCAGAGATAATATCTACATCGCTGAACATTCTGCCTAAAGGTTTAAGCACAGCCTGATATTCCCCAATTATTTCGTCAACTGTCAAACCCATGAAAGAATCCTGGTACTCAACATTGACAATTCGTTCAATTTTTGGTGGTTCTCCTTCAATTTTTAATACATCTCTTAAGTAGATGAATGGAACTCTCTGTTCATCAGCTAAGAACAGGTTGTTTATAGTTTCTTCTATTTCCTGATGTGTAAATTCATATATTTTTTGAACTGCTGATAACGGAATTACAAATTTTGTATCGGCAATTCTTACAAGCAATCCATCAATAATTGATAATGTAAGTGGAAGTTTAATGGTTACAGTTGTGCCAATTCCAAGTTCACTTGAAATTTCTACCTCTCCACGCAATTCTGCAATTTTTTGCTTAACCACATCCATTCCAACTCCTCGGCCGGAGAGTTTAGTTACTTGCTTTGCAGTACTAAAGCCAGATGTGAATACAAGATCGTAAATTTCATTTTCTGTTAGCTCTGTATCAGCACTAATGATTTCTTTCTCAATTGCCTTTTTGCGAATAGCTTCGGGATCTAGACCTTTTCCATCATCAATAATTTGAATGTAAACGAAGGTACCAGAATAGAAAGAGTTCATTGTAATGGAACCTTTAGGAGCTTTACCTTTTTTGATACGTTCCTCTTTCGAATTTTCAATTCCATGATCGAGACTGTTTCTGATAATATGCATTACAGGGTCAACTAACATCTCGATTATGTTTTTATCAAGCTCGGTTTCAGTTCCTTTTGTAATAAAGTCAACCTCTTTACCTAAATCATTTGATAATTCACGAACAAGTCTTTGAAAGCGAGTTACCATGTTAGCAATAGGAATAAGGCGAATACTGAAAACATCATCTCTCAATCTACGTGAGATTTTCTCAATTTCTTCAGCAATTGGATTTAAACCTTCATAAGTGTTCTCTTTGGCATAAAGGGTAAGCTGAGCTTGTATTGTAACCAGTTCACTAACCCAGTTGATAAGGTTATCCAGCTTATCTGAGCTTACTCGGATACTGGAAATGCTGTGATCAATTTTTTTAATTGAGTCGCTGGCAGCTTCTTTCTTTTCTTTTTCCTGAAATACACCTTCAAGGTCAATGATAAGCTCTTGAATTTCAGCCGGTTTTATTTCTGGTTTTTGCTTAAGAGAATCCTTGAGGATGTTTTTAATTGCACTATCTCCAAGTAAATTATATTCTGATATTTTGTGAGTTTCAATTTTTGCTTCGTCATCAACAAAAATAAATACATCTATAATTGAGTTGATACCTGCATTTGTACTAAGAATAATATTCCAACTAGTATAGGTTTTAGTAGGATCAAGTTTATCAAAGTCAGGAATATTGTTGAGGATTGGAGCTATTAAAATTGTTCCCAGTTCAGCTAGGTCTTCTAGAAGGAAAAGTGGATTAGTTCCATTTTTCATTATATCCTCATTGGGGACAAATCTTATAAAATAAGTTTTTGTTTTTCCTTCAACCGGCTCATCATGTAATGATGTATGCTCTGGAGCTTGCTTTTCATTGAGCGCGTTTTCTATTCTTTCAATAAATTTATTGTTATTGACTTCAAGGGTTGTTTCATTTTCGGGTGTTTCGTTTAATAGGCTGCGTAAATGATCAACGGCTTCAAAAGTCAGGTCCAGAATATCCTTGGAAACTTTAAGTTCTTTGTTTCTAACCCGATCATAAATGTTTTCAAGAATATGAGTGAACTTATCAATTTTCTCGAACCCAAACATGGCGCTGCCTCCTTTAAGGGAGTGCATAACCCTGAAAATAGATTCAATGGTAGCCATATCATCCTGATTCTGGTCTAGTTGCACAAGGGCCTGTTCCAGCTCGTTAATCTGTTCCGTAGCTTCTTCTACGAATTTCTGTTTAAATGCTTCCATTATCTTACAACTTTATTAATTGCAGCCAATAATTTCTCAGGCACAAAAGGTTTCACTATCCAACCAGTAGCTCCGGCATCTTTAGCTTCTTTCTTTTTAGCGGTCTGCGATTCAGTAGTCAGAAACAAGATGGGAATAAATTTGTATGCTTCTAATTTTCTGACTTCTCTAATTAGCTCAATACCATTCTTATTGGGCATGTGAAGGTCGGTTATAATCAAATCGTAAGGTTTACCATCGAGGTATGTAAGTGCGTCGTCTCCGTCAACGGCTTTTTGGACTTCATGTCCGGCATTTTCAAGTGTAAAACTTACTACTTCGCGTATGCTTTCTGAGTCATCGACAATGAGTATTTTCTTTCCCATTTTTGGTCGTTTTTATGTTGTTGCTATTTGTATTTCGTTTATTGTTTCTAAAATTACGCTTTTTTTAGTAGCATCCAATGGTGCTTTTAACGTGATTTTTTGATTTTCTTCAAGTTTAGACTTTTTTAAGCTAATTAACATTTGTATAAATGCTAAGTCTGGTTCTGTGTCTTTTGGTAGCTTGAAAATTATATTTTCTCTGTCAAATTTAGTTGACTTAAGCTTGTTGAAAATATCTCTAATGTACTGGACAGTAGTTTGCTGATTGATTGTTACTGTCAAGTCTTTTTTTGTCCGTTTTATAGTTATTGCTTGTTTAGTCATGCTACTATCTTTTAAAACAATTCCAGGTTATCATCATCTTCTTCCTCGGCATCATTGCTAGTGTGTTCATGAATATCTCTTTGCGACTGCATTGTATATGCAGCTTTCATTGAGGTCAAAAGGTCATTTTGTATTTCTCCTTCTTCTGAAATAGGGAGTATTTTCTTGTATACGCTATTCAATTGATTAATGATTTCTTCCACCTGATGCTCATAAAAATCATAATACTTGATGTTCCCCAAAGTGTTTTTTAGTTCACTGTCAAATGTTTTATATGATTTGCAATTGTGCTTGATTTTATCATTAATTTGATTGAATTCTTCAAATAAAGGATGGAGATCATTGGTTTCTATAGCGTTGTTTTCTAGTATGCTAAGATGCTTATCAATATCTATAATCAGCTGGATTAAGTGGTTATTCTTATGTGAATTAATTATTTTACCAATATTACTTCGAGATTCAATAATATCATTTTGTAATGAAATTAATTTGTTTGCAATTGTTTTGATATCTGATTCGTCAACTAAATGCTCATTAATTTTATTAATTATAGTGCTAATATCGGTCTCTATTTGTTCAAGTTTTTTGTAATGTTGATCGTGCAGTTTTATAGATTCTTGAAGAGTTTTATTACTATCAAGTAATTCGGCGATGCTTTTTGAGAAATCGAATATTTTTTTATTTACTGCTTCTGTTGTTTTTCCAAGCGAATCAGTTGTGAAATTACTGTCTTCTAATTTGAATATACTGTAGGATAGGTTATTCACATCTTCCATAGTGTTTGAAGTATCCAGTAATTTTTTCGATATATTTTCGATGGCTCCTTGATATTCTTTGTTGGTCAATATAAGCTGGCCTGCTTGAATTTCAGTAATTCCGGGAATTTGCTTGATGTATTTTAGCCCTTGTTGGATTATATTTTCTTGCTTTTCAAGTGTATTCAACTCCTCAAGAATATTTTTGTGAGTATCTTGAATATGCTCTATTTTTTGTCTTATTATATCGTGGTATTGAAGGTTAGTAATGATTTGGTTAAGATTTTGAAATCCTTCCTGGTTTTTTTGCTCAACTTGCGACTTTATGCTTTTTGAGTTTCTAATTCCTTTTTCAATGAAAGAAATTTGCTTGTTTAGTAGGTCAATGTCTTCATACAGATCCATTTCAATTAGACGGCGTGCAGATGTTGCTTTATCAATGGCATTGCTGTAGTTATTTTTGAGGCTATCAACATCTTTTGCAATGATAGGTATTTCAACCTGTATTTGCTCAATTTTAGCTGTTAAGTCTTCAATCAGTTTTTTTGTTTCAATGTGAGCTTTTTTACCTATGAGTCCTTGATTTAACTTTAGATTTGTTAATAAAAACTTTAGAGTAGAAATGTTTTGTTTAAAATTTAATATTGGTATAAAGATATGTTTGAAATCGTGATTTAATCTGCTGGCTTGAGTTGTGTATTCCGATATGTTGTGCTTTGATAATTTTACTGATGTTTTTAATGCATCATTAGCATTCCTGAGTTTTTGTAATGCCTTATTATCTTTTAATGACTCAACTCGTTCTATTAATTCGGCAGTGCTTCTTCCTATTTCATGTGTAGTTTTATGATGATCTTTCATTATTTTATTTAATGCAGAAAAATCATCGTTACTAACATGTGTTAGCTCTAAAACTTTTTGATCAATCGATGAAAAGCTAGTGACAATCTCATTTATAAGTTGTTGTATTTCTTTAGAACTGATTTTTTTCATGCTAACCTAGTTATGCTAATTTAAAAAACAGATTTACTTTACAATATTACTACAGAATTTATAATGATAATATGGGTTAAAATACCTTATTTTAAATAAAGAGAATTACTAATTTTACGTTAAATAATTATTTGGATTATGGATTACAAGATTCTAATAGTTGATGACATTGTTATAAATAGAATTCTCCTGGCTGAATTAATTAAAAAGTTGGGTTATAAATATGTACAGGCAGCAAATGGTAAGGAAGCAATTGAAAAGGTTGAAATGGATCAAATTGATTTAATATTAATGGATATTGAAATGCCCGTTATGAATGGTATTGAAACCACTAAATACATTAGAGAAAAATTGACTCTTCCTAAATCTAAAATGCCAATTGTAGCTTTAACTGCACATAACCCAGATGATTTTTTTGATACTTTTGAAAAAGCGGGTTTTGATGATTTAATTACAAAACCGTATTTGCTTGATAAAATTAGTAAGACTGTGGCTAAGGCACTTGGAACAGATCATGATGCATGATTCTTATAAAATCTTAATTTTTTGTTCCATCTAGAGTTAAATAAAAATAAAGTTTTTATCTATCGCTATTGATATCAGTTTCTCTTTGCTAATTTTGTTCCTGAAAACTGATCAGACATATAAAATGAAACCTTTATCAAAACTATTTTTAGCTATTCTATCCGCAGTGTTATTGGTTGCGGTATGGTACAGCTCTTCGCTGATTTTTTTACTGTTTTTTGCATTTGTGCCGCTTTTATTGATTGAAGAAGATTATTAAGACACACATAAAAATTCTTTAGGTGTGTTTAATTATGCATATATCACATTCTTTTTGTGGAATCTGTTTACAACTTTTTGGATATATAAAGCAACCCCTGTTGGTGCCGCAATGGCAGTATTAGCCAATAGTGCACTTATGGCTTTTGTTTTTTGGATGTATCATTTGTCACGCAGATATACAAACGGAAAAGTTGGGAGGTATGCATTAATATTTTGGTGGTTAGCATTTGAATTTTTGTTTTTCAAGACTGAAATTTCCTGGCCATGGTTAACACTTGGGAATGCTTTTGCCGATAATGTCACAATAATACAATGGTTTGAATACACAGGTGTATTAGGAGGTAGTTTGTGGGTTTTATTTGCCAATGTAATTATTGTTTCATCTATTGCTGAAACTGTTATCCAAAGACAAACAATGCTCCGACGCTTAATTGCCAATGGTGTGTTATTGCTTCTACTTATTGTTATACCGATAGTAATTTCTTTGATTCGCTATAATAACTATACTGAAAAAGGTAATCCGGTAGAAGTGGTTGTATTACAGCCAAATATAGATCCCTATCATGAGAAGTTTGGCTCAATGGATGCCATGGAGCAAGTTACCAGGTTATTGAGTGTGGCCGATAATATGGTGACGCCTAATACTAAGTATGTTGTTGGGCCTGAAACAGCAATAGTTGAAATTATTTGGGAAGAGCATGTAAATAGTTATGCTTCCATTCGGATGATTAATAGTTTTTTGAAGGAGAATGATCATGTTGCCTTTGTAGTGGGGGCTTCCACAAGAATGGAATATGAATCAGGAGCAAATATTCCTCCAACTGCACGTAAATTTAAAAATGCGGATCGCTATTACGATAGGTTTAATACAGCTATGCAAATTACGCCAAATACTATAGATTTTTATCATAAGTCACAATTGGTATTGGGTGTAGAAAAGATGCCATATTACAAATATTTTAAATTTTTAGATAGTTTTTCAGCTGATTTAGGGGGTACTGTAGGTAGCCTGGGCGTTCAGGAAGAACCCTCTGTTTTTAAATATAAAGGTTCTGTTACGGCACCTATTATATGCTATGAATCAATATATGCTGAATATGTTACTGAATATGTAAAAAAAGGAGCGGGGTTACTTTTTATAATTACTAATGATGGTTGGTGGGGAAATACTCCTGGTTATAAACAGCATATGCGCTACGCAACTTTAAGGGCTATTGAAAACAGAAGAAGTATAGCCAGATCTGCCAATACTGGGATTTCTGCATTTATAAATCAAAGGGGAGATATAATAAAACCTACAAAATGGTGGGTGCCAACCGCCATAAGAGATGAAATTTACGAAAATACTGAATTGACTTATTATTCAGAGAATGGCGATTACATTGGAAGAGTGGCAACTTTTCTTACAGTTTTAATTATTTTATTGATGGTTGTGACTAGTATTTTAACAAAAAAGAGCACGTAATAATACGTACTCTTTAAATTTGTTATAAATATTTTTTAATAATCACCTAAAGTTTCAGTTAACTGACTTAGTGCGTTATCTTTTTGTTCGTCATTTGGAGCTGCTCCATGCCATTTGTGTGTTCCTTGCATGAAATCAACGCCATATCCCATTTCTGTTTTCATGAGAATAACAACAGGTTTGGCTTTTCCAGTTTCAGCTTTTGCTTGTTCCATTACCTTTAGAATATCTTCTATGTTGTTTCCGTTCATTTCCAGAACTGTCCAACCAAATGATTCCCATTTCGCTTTAAGATTACCTAAAGAAAGAACTTCATCAACAGGTCCGTCAATTTGTTGTCCGTTATAATCTACTGTAGCAATTAAGTTGTCTATTTTATTGGCTGCAGCGTACATTGCGGCTTCCCAAATTTGACCTTCTTGCAATTCTCCATCTCCGTGAAGTGTGAAAACAAGTTTTTTATCCCCGTTTAGTTTTTTAGTAAGCGCTGCACCACAAGCTACTGAAAGCCCTTGCCCTAATGAACCCGATGCAATTCTAACTCCTGGTAAACCTTCTTCCGGAGTTGGGTGTCCTTGTAATCGTGTATTTAATTTACGGAATGTTCCAAGTTCACTAATTGGGAAATATCCTACGCGACTTAATACACTGTACCATACATGTGAGATATGCCCATTAGAAAGAAAGAATAGATCCTGGTTTTTACCATCCATTTCAAATTGTTCTGGATTGTGGTCCATAATTTCAAAATAGAGGGTTGTTAGAAAATCAGCACATCCCAGAGATCCTCCAGGGTGTCCACTTGCTACACCATGTACCATTCTTATGATATCTCTTCTTACTTGGGTTGCAGTATTTTGTAGTTCTTGAATATTGCTCATGATAAATTGAATTTGGCTGCAAAAATAGATAATTTTTAGGAATAGACGGAGTAGTTTTGAAGTTATTTTAGAACAGTTTCTTTTTCAAACCAAAACGGTAGCCAACTGTAAACCTCACATTCCCATATCCGAAATTAATGGCTGTTTGTTCTTTATTGAACAGATTATTTGAGCCGGTAACACCCGATATTGCTGCATAAAATCTTTTTTTATTGTATCCTAAAGAGGCTCTTCCAACGGTTGAGACTCCTAATCCGTTTTTATTATCTACAAGATTTCCTTCCGGACCATAAGCTGAATAGCTTTGAAGTCCAAATACTGGAACAAACCCTAATGTTAAAAAGTATTTTTTCCAGAAAAAAAAAGTGTATATATAGCCCACTGAAAAACCTACGTTTATGGCTACAATATTTGAAAATAAACCTTTCTCAGAATAATTTTCGGTAGCAAAATGAGGAACAACTAGAGAATCAGCTGCTGCTCCACTTATGAATGCATATCCACCAATGAGTAATGATCCTGCTCTCTTTTTTTGGATCTCGTTGTAGTCATAAGATGCTTTATATGAGAATTTTCTGTGGTTTTTTACATATCTGACAGCTATACCTACATTACTATAAGTTAAATCAGGTCTTTGATAATAACTTATGTCCAGATTTTCAAAATTCTGAAAATATGTATCCATATTTTCAAGGTAAAAACCTTTGTAGTATTGGAAATAACCGTCTATTACAAATTTCCTTAGATAAGTGTTGATTTGTATATCTAACCCCTCGGTTTCACCATATTTTAAAGTCCTTGATTCTGTTTGTGGAATGCCAAAACCTAAGCTAATTCCCAGCCATTTGTATGAGGCTTTGAAGCCTAAAGATGTTTTTGTGTTTACCTGGTAAAACAATTCTTGTTCGTTTTTGACATCAGAAAGGCTAAAATCAACATTTTTTTTAGGTAATGATAATCCAATAACTAAATCGTCATAATATGACTTGATGTATGATGTGTCAAATTTGGTTTTTTCTTGAGTGGCTATTTCTAAACTTGATATATCTTGACTAAAAACAGAGGTGTTGCCAATAAAGCACATGAATAATAGCCAAATAGTGGTTTTGAAATTGGGTTTTATCATAAGAATATTGGTTGGGTAAGTTGTTTTTGATTTATTCTTGCTGCTTCTTTTACCAAATATTCAATTGCTGACTTGCCATCAGATTTGATATTGATGCTATAGTCATTTACATATAAATCAATATGTTGTTTCATTACTTCCTCATCTAAATCCTGGGCATGATTTTTTACATAGGGTAGTGAAGCTTTCGGGTTTATCATTGCGAATTTAACGCTTTGAGCTATTATGGATTGAATGTCTTCTTTAACATTTTTATCTAGGTCTCTCCTAATAGCAATGCCGCCAAGTGGTAATGGTAATTTTATTTTTTCTTCCCAAACTTCTCCTAAATCAGCAACTTTTAGCAATCCTTTTTTATGAAAACTAAATCGCGTTTCATGTATAATTAATCCTGCATCGGTTTCTCCACTTAGCACAGCTTCTTCAATGTCAGAAAATAGATAAGCTTTTTTATTTTGAACTTCTGGGAAAAGCGATTCTAATAATAGATTTGCTGTGGTTTTAAATCCTGGGATAGCCATTTTAGCATCAGCTAGTTCATCAGGGTAGATTTTGTGTTTGCTAATGATAAGTGGTCCATTTCCAAAGCCTAATGCAGCTCCAGAACTTAGTAACTGGTAGTGCTCACTAAGTTGGCCATATGCATTTATACTTATTTTAGAAATATCGTTTATTTGTTGAGCGGCTTGTTCATTGAGTTCTTCAATGTCCATTAGATTTATTTCAAAATTATAATTACCAGTGTGCACTAATTTATGTACCATGGCGTGGAACATGAAAGTATCATTGGGACAAGTTGAAAAGGCAAGTTTTAATTTCATACTTATTTCAGTTTAGTAAGTACTTCCTGATTTACAAATCTATTCAATTCTACAATGGATTCTTTTATTTTCCATAGACTTTTATCAGTTTCACCAACATAATTAGAAATGGCTCTTATTTGGATTGAGGGTATATCGAATTCGTTCGCAGTATAAAAGAATGCTGCCCCTTCCATAGTTTCTATGTCAGGATTATATTTTTTTCCAATTGCATTAATGCGCAATGGATCGTTTGAAATTGTGTCAGAAGTTAAGGCTGTTTTATATTTGAGCACTATCTCATTGTCATAACTTGTTTTTATTGGTGTAAATATATTTGAGCTTGAATTTGGTAATCCAGCTTCTTGCCAGTTTTGAATTAAGCTATTATTTATTACTATTTGATCATATGCTATGTCTTTTTCAACTTTAACAAGCGAAGTCAGTTTTAATTTATTATCATATGCTCCTGCAATACCAATGTTGATCATGCTAGTTGGTTTCCCATATAAGCTGATATGGTGTGTAATTGCTTTAACAGTGTTATATTGACCAATACCTGTTATTATACAATCTATATTTTCAGAGATTTTAAAATAAGGGGTATTTGGTTGTTGAATAGTTTGATTTATTCTTGTCAGGTTGCTGACTTCTAGATTAGTGGCTGCAATAATGAGATGGTAGTTTGTCAATTTATTTAGCTTTCCTATTTCAATCATGCTGCAACTTTTTAAATATGTCTATGTTGAACTTTTAAAGTAAATATTTAATGTTTTAAAATCAAAACATTACATTTGAAAGTATAAAAGTACACGGTTTATGGTATATGTAACACGCAGGGAGCGCTTTAATGCTGCTCATAGGTTATTTAGAAATGATTGGAGCGATGAAACAAATAATGAAATTTTTGGTAAATGCTCCAACCCAAATTGGCATGGGCATAACTATGAATTACATGTTACGGTAAGGGGTAAAGTTAGTACTGAAACAGGATTTGTAGTCAATCTTAAAGATTTGAGCAGGATTTTAAAAACAAAAATTGTAGATAAAGTAGATCACAAAAATCTGAACCTTGAAGTTGAATTTTTAAAAGGAATGATTATTTCTTCGGAGAATTTAGCCAAAGCTTTTTGGAGAGAGATTGAACATGATATTAAGCTTTTAGGCGCAGAACTACATTGTGTAAAAGTAACTGAAACTGAGAATAATTACGTTGAGTATTTTGGAGAATAATAAATGAAATATTATGGATATTAGATTTAACGGGACAAATAGTGACGATGGATATAGTAGAATAGATCAATATAATGATGAGGCTACAGAGAAGTTAGCTAAATATTATCATGGCGTTTTGGGTGCAATTGGTGAAGATCCAGATAGAGAAGGATTACAACAAACGCCAATCCGAGTTGCCAAAGCTATGCAGTTTTTAACACAGGGTTATCATAAGTCGCCTGAAGATATATTGAATTCTGCTAAATTTAAAGAGGATTATAAGCATATGGTTTTGGTGAAAAATATTGAGCTTTATTCAATGTGTGAACATCATATGTTACCATTTTTTGGAAAAGCCCATGTGGCATATATTCCCGATGGTTATATTACTGGTTTGAGTAAAATTGCCAGGGTTGTGGAAGTTTTCGCACGCAGACTTCAAGTGCAGGAGCGTTTAACTAACCAAATTAGAGATTCAATTCAAAATGCACTTAATCCTATTGGTGTTGCTGTTGTAATTGAAGCCCAACACATGTGTATGCAAATGCGTGGTATTCAGAAGCAAAGTTCAATAACTACAACCTCTGCTTTTACAGGTGCATTTTTAGAAAAGATGAGCACTCGAGAAGAGTTTATACATTTAGTAGGAGCGAAACTGAGTTAGAAATTCTTATATAAAAATAAATCCCCGCTTAAAAGTCTAAGCGGGGATTCTAATTTTATTTTATCAGTTTCATTAAATCATATAAATATGTAAAGGCGATAGTTACTGATGTATGCCTATTGCTACCAGTCATAAGAAAGTCGTCGTAGTTGTCAACAAAGCCATGATCTACAAGTAATTCGCCAACTAATAATCCAGGACCCATTTCAATTTCAGCACCTCCACCAATACTTAAACCAAAGTCGACAGTTTTGTAATGATTACTTGGAATAATTTCTTCGAATTAAGAGGTTCCATTCGTGTCTTTAGTTACACTTTTAAACTTTTGACCAGTTGTAATATTAGTATAGAAACCTCCCGATCCATGTAGTTTAATGTCTTTTATTTTGAGAAATGAAAATTTAGCAAGTATAGGAATACCAATATAATTTGCAATATTTTTACTTGTAGTTGTTGCAGTTTCATTCGGGTCTACAAAATCAGGAAACTCAATTTTACTCTTCCCCCCTTTTCTTGAAAATAATAACTCCGGCTGTATAGAAATGTTTTCTGTAATTCCAAATTTACATACAACTCCACCTACGACATTTAAAAATAGTTTTGTATCTACGCCATCAGGTGTGTAATTTGAAATAAAAGAAGTTCCCATGCCATATTTTGGACCTACATATACAAATCCAATATCTTTACCTGCTATAGTAAATACTTGTGCCTGGTTATAGCCAAATGCTAATAATGCAATTCCAATTAATAATATTTTTTTCATGATTATAATTTAGTTAGTAAATTTTGTTTAAAAATAATTAAACTCATTGGTCTTAAAAAAAAATTCCTGCAAAGAGTTAAAAATTTTACCTTTGTATCCGTTTAAAACTAAAAATTACAGATAACTATGAAAGCATTTGTTTTTCCCGGACAGGGAGCCCAGTTTGTTGGGATGGGTAAAGATATGTACGATAGCAGTGCTGAGGCAAAAGATATGTTTGAGAAAGCTAATGAGATACTTGGTTTTCGAATCACAGACCTAATGTTCGAAGGCACCGACGAAGATTTAAAGCAAACTAAAGTAACACAGCCAGCCATTTTCTTGCACTCTACAATTTTAGCTAAAATGATGGGAGATGCATTTAAACCAGAAATGGTTGCTGGTCATTCATTAGGAGAGTTTTCTGCGCTTGTAGCTGCTGGAGCACTTTCATTTGAAGATGGACTTAAGTTAGTTTCAAAGCGTGCAATGGCAATGCAAAAAGCATGTGAAATAGAACCATCTACTATGGCAGCAATCATTGGGTTGGATGATGATGTGGTAGAAAAAGTTTGTTCAGATATTGAAGAAGTAGTTGTTCCTGCAAATTATAATACAGTTGGCCAATTAGTTATTTCTGGTTCTGTAGCTGGAATTGATAAGGCTATTGAAAAATTAACTGAAGCCGGAGCAAAACGCGCACTTAAATTACCTGTTGGAGGAGCATTCCACTCACCATTAATGGAACCAGCAAGAGTTGAGCTTGAAGCTGCTATTAATGAAACTGAGGTTAGCGAGCCTGTTTGCGCTATTTATCAAAATGTAAGTGCAAAAGCAGAGAAAGATCCTACTGTAATTAAGTAAAATCTTAAAAAGCAGTTAACTGCTCCTGTAAAATGGACGCAAACTGTTCAAAATATGATTACTGATGGTGCCGCTTCATTTACAGAAGTTGGACCGGGTAAAGCTTTACAGGGAATGATTAAAAAAGTTGATCGGAAAATACCTTGTGAAAGTGCTGAATTATAAGATATTAGAAGCCCTGTTTTGCAGGGCTTTTTTTATAGGGTCGACTTAATAGTTCCTCCATCTACTGCATAAACCTGTCCATTTACAAATTTTGAAGATGGTGATAATAGCCATGCCGCCAATTGTCCAAGATCATTTGGGTCTCCCATTTTGCCAGCAGGGATGTTTTCCTCCCATTTTTCTTTAGCCTCATTATATGATATATTTTCAATTTCACTTTTCTTTTTAATTAGGCGCTCAATAGCAGGAGTAGCATGTGACCCAGGAGCAATCATGTTAAACGTAATGTTTTGACCTTGAATTTCTTGTGAAAGGGTTTTCATCATGCCTAATACGGCTAATCTAAGTGATGTGCTTAAGATTAAATTTTCAATAGGTTGTTTTACTGATGAGCTTTCAATAAATACGATTCTTCCGTATTGTTTATTTTCAAAATAGGGAAGAAGTTTTTTCACTATATCAACTTTCCACCTTAAGAGGTTTTGATAAGCATTATCCCAATCGCTTAATTCTGTTTCATTGAAACTCATTGCTGGTGGACCTCCTGCATTTATCAAAATACCTGATATTTTTTTCTCTGAGGCTATCTTTACAAGCTCGTTTATGGTTTCGGTTTGTGAAATATCTCCTTGAAAAGGAATAAAATTATCCCCAAGTTCTAGCTGTGTTTGTTTTAATTTTTCCAAATTTCTGGCAATGCCAATAACTGAAGCATTTTCTCTAATCAAGGCTTTTGCGGTTCCTTTACCAAATCCGCTTGATGCGCCGCAAACTATGAAAGTTTGATTTTCAATTTTCAGATCCATAAATTTAAAATTTTACAGAAACATTTTGAATAAGATCTGTATGCAGGCTCAGGGGCACAGGACTTACTTTGACAAGGCTTTTAAGTATTTCTTTGTGCTTTGGTTCCAAATTACAGTTTGTAAAGTCGAATTCTACTTTTACTTCAGCTACTCTGCGGGGATCATCAGCCATTATTTTCCATGACTTTGCAGTGGCTCCATCTATGTTAAATCCGTTCTCTTCTGCGTTGATACCCATAATTGTGAAAATACAGCTTGCTAATGATGTGGCTAGCATATCTGTAGGTGAAAAAAATTCTCCTTTGCCTTTATTGTCAATAGGGGCGTCTGTAATAATTTTATTTCCTGAGCGTACATGCTCTGCTTCAGTTCTTAGATGACCAAGATAGGTTGTTTGAATAGTAGGTTCCATAGTTTATGATTTAGTTTCTACAGAACATTACCAATAATTAGCAAAAATGTTTGTTCTATTTTGAATTTTTATTCAAATAGTCATTTATTAATGATAGTAGAAGGTTAATATCTATGGGTTTAGAGATATAATTATTACATCCTGCTTTAAGTGATGATTCTCTATCATCACCCATAGCATATGCAGTTTGCGCTATAATTGGTGTTTTTTTATCGGTCTTTCTAATTTCTCTTGCAACATCCAATCCTAATATATCAGGTAAGCGTATGTCTAAAAGAATTACATCAAATTTGGAACCTGATTTGAACATATCAAGAGCCTTTTTCCCATTTTCAGCTAATGACATTTTGATTTTTGTAGGTTCTAGCAGCTCTTTAATGAATATCTGATTGGCTTCCTCATCTTCAACAATAAGAACAGAATGATTTTCCCAGTTATAGTTAATTCTCTTTTCTGTTTTATTATCAATTCTAACTTCTTTTATGTTTCCTTTAGGAATTTTCACATAAAATGTTGAGCCTTTATTTACTTCGGAATCTACCCAAATTGTACCCTCAAGTTTTTCTGACAAGCTTTTACAAATGGATAGACCTAAACCGGTTCCTTCAAATTTTCTGGTCATGGCTTCATTTGCCTGTCGGAATCTGTTGAAAATCTCTTCTTGTTTTGTTTCAGAAATTCCAATGCCTGTATCTTCTACATAAAAAATGTAGTTATCATCCTCAAGCTTATAACCTATCTCAATATGTCCTGCATCAGTAAATTTTACAGCGTTACTAAGCAGATTTGCTAGCACCTGGCGCAATCTAATATTATCTGTATGAATTTGAGATTGCTCTCTTTTAAGGTTACTTTTTAACTTAAGTTGTAATTCATTTTTATCCTGATTCTGAATTTCTTCAGAGAATGTGTTGTAGATCTCGTGCAGCAAGTCGTTTACATAGAATGTTTCTTTGTAAATGGATAGCTGGTCTGCTTCAATTTTTGATATATCTACTATATCATTGATAATTTGGAGTAAATGGTTTGTAAGAGAGTGTATTACACCTAGGAACTTCCGCTGTTTGTCTATTGGATAATCTCCTCTTCTAAGCATTTGAGCAAACCCGATAATCCCATTCATTGGTGTTCTTATTTCGTGGCTCATATTGGCCAGAAATGCTGATTTTAATCGGTCGCTTTCCTCAGCTTTTTCTTTGGCTTTTTTAAGTTCTTCACGCTGATTAAGAAGCTTTTCTGTTAAGGCAATTAATTCGTTATTTGTTGATTTTAGTTCTTCTTCAGCTTGCAAAAGCTCTTCGTTTTGTTCCTTAATTCTTTCTTGTGCGGCAATACGTTCAGATATATCCCTCAAGTAGGTTTGTAGTCTACCATCAGCAACCTTTCTGGTATTCATTTCAATGGTAATAAGGGAACCATCTTTTCGCTTTAAAAGTCGCTGAGTTAGGATAGTTTTTCCTTCAAGAATTGCAGCGTAATTGAAGGGTTTTCTATTTATTTCATCGTCCGGAAAGAGTTTATTGATTTTATAGCCAATAATTTCTGATTTTTCGTAGCCCGAGATCTGGGTAATACTATTATTACAATTTATAACAGTTCCTTCGGGGTTTCCAATAAGAATTCCATCAGCTGCCCATTCGAATAGTGCTCTGTAACGAGATTCACTTAATTCTAGTTTTTGTTTGGCTTTTAATTCTTCTGTATATTCTCTTGTAATGATTTTTACAATATCAGAACCATTGAATGGGATGTATAGTATTTGAAATTCTCGACCATCTCTAATGCCTACACTCTCAATTGGGTTAGTTGTTGTAATGGCTTTGCCAATATTTTTTACTTGCTCCTCATAAATCTCCTTTTCAAAGTATTCTTTGATATTGGAATTTATAAGATTATCTCTAGTCTTGTTAAAGCTTTCAGCTAACTGGTCATTAGCTGAAATAAACACTCCTTTTGCAGATACTTCTCCTATACCAAATAGGTCAGAATTATTTCTATTTTTTAATTCTTCAACGGTTTGTGTTTTGTTCTGGTTTGAAAGTTCTTCGGTTAGAATTACCATTGTCCCAATATGCTCATTACTTTGGTTGAAAAGCATCTGGCAATCAATTGTGACCGAATGTCCGCTTTTTTGGTTTAGCTGTAAAGTGTCACTTTTTATCTGTTTTTGGATTAAACTCTGAACAAATATTTTAATTTCCTGAAGAGTCTGGTTTTCGTGGGGTAAGTTGTTGATATTGACTCCTTTAAGTGTGGATGGTTGTGTTTTGAAATAATCACAAAATATGTCGTTAAACTCAACTATTGTTTGCTCTTGGTTTACTATTAGGGCTGGGGCAATTAGATTGCGGATTATTCGTTTAAAATATTTTATATTTTGAGCAGAGTTCGAAACAGGATTCATATTCTAGAATTATTTGTAATAATATGCAAAGTAGTATTTTTATTTTATAACGTGAAATTTTGCATTATAATTTTATTAACATTTAATAATCACGATTTTGGTTCGTAATAAATACTTTTTGATACGTATTTAAGCGCGTTTGGTTATGTTTGTTGAAAAGTAAAAAGAAAAAATAGCAGGTTAGAATAGCGATTTAGGAATTATGTTGCTATCTTAATGCATCAAAATTTGAAATAAAAATAATTTTTTATGATAAGATTATCAGGTGTTTGTGTGTTGATGATCATTTCTTTTTCGATGTTTGCTCAAACAGAGAAGCCATTTCCTGAAATTCAAGAAATGACCTGGGGAAATGAGTTTACTGTTGAAATGAAATTGTCAAATGATTCAAGTCATGTGTATAACGTTGAAGAGTTATTTCATTCGGCTAATTTTAGTAAAAATAACCGTGATGAGTTAGTATATTACCCGGTAGGTTTGAGTAATAGTTTTATTGAGCAATTAAAAAGCAGAAAGATTTCAAATGCCGATACTACCTCAAATGAATACAAAGCCAACAATAAAACTTTATGGTCTGCAATACATTATTCCATTGGTGGATCTTATGTCCATTTTATTAATTGTGTATTATACGCTCTTGAAACAGGGGAGCTTAAAGTTGATGCTCCATTAATGAAAAGGCCCGAAAGTAATTGGAAGCCTAAACCTATGACTGAAACCTATAAGAGAACTCGTAAATGGGAATATTATGTTCCGATTACTCAAAAAAATGCCATCAAAGAATATAAGGCTAAGCAAAAGAACAATGAGCTAAAAGATTTGCAAACTGTTCCAAGTGATTTTATAGAATTATTCATGGAAACAAATGATAAAGAATATGAAGCGTTAAAAGAGAACAAAGAAATTGAGAAGTTGGCAAAAATCGATTTGATCAAAATTTTATTAGCTACAAATTATCTTGGCGAAACTCAAATTAAGTACATTAAAAATAGGGTGTTGAAATCGATGAGTCGATATTCTGTTAATCAGTTGCCATCAGTTATAATTTTAGATGATTTTAATGCTGCCGTAGCTATGACACTTGATGAGGGTGGATATTCTATCAATAAAATAGTATTTCGTGACCAAAATAGTATTTCTAATAAGGAAATGGAAGAAAGAAAAATAACAATTAAAGCTTTAATTAATGAAATTAATGAAGTGAATAAGGAGGTTTTTCAAAAAAGCTTGCAGAAATACTATAAAAAGGGATAGTATGAAAGTTATTTACATATGTTAAAAGCGATATAGTTATCGCTTTTTTTTGTTTTTGTAAAATCCTAATATATATTTGTGGCTGCTATGCAATAACCCGTTAAGAAAATGTTACTCATCTCGTTATTTTTGAAGTTTTCTTTGAGTATTGATGTTCAATAACGTCAATTTCGTTTGTATGAATTTTCTGCGAGTTTTTGTGTAGGTTAATGTATTTAAACTAATTATGTTCACTATGAACTACTTTTTACTAACCTAAACAAATTATTTACTATGAGAAAGCGATTAAGCTATTTACTCGGAATTGCCTTAATAGGCCTAAGTATTACTCATGTTGCCGCACAAAAGCAGCAAGTTGTATTTAAAGCTCAAAAATCTCAGGGTTACTCACTTGAGCAAGCTGATTCAAAAGCTTCAAAGTCAATATCAGATACAATCCATTATGATGGAATCAATAATAATGGTATTGGTACTGGAACTGCTAATTCATATGGAGCGTATATGTATTTGCCAACAGATACTACATCAAATTATGTAGGTAAGCATGTTAAACAAGTGATGCTTTATATTAATGACGCATCTGTAATAAGTTCAGCTGAGCTTGAAATACATCACGATCAATCAAGTGGTGCTGTTTACACACAAGCTTTTGATGCAGTTGATGGATGGAACACTATTATTTTGACAACTCCTTATGAATTATCTGCTTCACAAGATCTTTATTTAGGTTATTTCCTAAATGTTACTGGTGGTTACCCATTGGGTTGTGATGCAGGTCCTGTTGCTGCTGGTGGCGCAGGTAATTGGATGTATTTTGATGGAGCATGGACTAATTTGCATATTCTAGCATCAACTTTACCATACAACTGGAACATTCGCGCATTGGTTGGTGAAATTCTAGCTAATGATGCTGCTCTTGCAAACATTGACGTAGATAACTATATCACAGCTGGTGATGTAACAATTGGTGGTACTATTGCTAATTATGGATCAACTGAATTAACTGCCATTGATATTAACTGGCAGGTTGATGGTGGTACAATCAATACTCAAACAATTAGTGATTTAACACTAAGTCTAAATGATACATACTCATTCTCACATACTGATACATGGACTGCTGCATTAGGCGATCATGACCTTAAAGTATGGGTTTCAAATATGAATGGAACTGGTGGCGATGAGTTTAATATTAATGATACTATCGAAAAAACTGTTCATGTAGTTTCTTTTATTCCTGAGAAAAAAGTATTTGGAGAAGAAGCAACAGGTACATGGTGCGGATGGTGTGTAAGAGGTCATGTTTACATGGACTCAATGGCATATAAATATCCTGATACATGGATTGGTGTAGCTGTACATAATAGTGATCCAATGGTAAATACAGTTTATGATAACGGAATTGGAAACATGATTAGTGGATACCCAAGCGGGTTAGTTGATCGTATTCCTGGAACTTTTGATCCATCTACATTTGAGTCAGCTTATTTACAACAAATAAATAATGTGCCTCCTGCAACAATGGATGTAACATTAACCGGATGGGATCCATCAACAAGAATTGTTACATTTGATGTAAGCTCAGAATTTGTTGTTGACTATGCTGATTTGCGTTTCAATGCAGTTATAGCTGAAAGTTATGTTACAGGTACAGAAAGTACTTATGCACAAGCAAACTATTACTCAGGTGGGGATTATGGTCCAATGGCAGGATATGAAGATCTTCCAAACCCTGTACCTGCTTCTCAAATGGTTTATATGCATGTAGCTCGCGAGATTTTAGGTGGATGGGATGGAACTGAAAGTAGTATTCCTGCAACTGTTAATTCTGGTGAAACTCATTCTTACTCATATGAGTATACAGTTCCTGAGAACTATAATCCAAACCATATGGATTTTATTGGTCTTTTAATTGATCAAAACTCAGGTGCTATTTTAAATGCTAACGATGTTGAAATTACTAAATATAATGTAACATTTAACGTTGTTGATGATAGCAGTAATCCATTAGAAAATGCTGAAGTTGTTATTGATGGAATGACATATATGACAGATAATACAGGTGCTGTTGTAGTTGAACTTATTAATGAAGACTATTCTTATGATGCCTCATTAGAAGGTTATGAACCAGCAAGTGGCACATTTACAGTAAACGGAGCAGATCAGACTGTGGACGTAACACTTGTATTCATTCCAACATACACTCTAACTTTTAACGTTACAAATGGAACTGATCCTATAGAAGGTGCAAGAGTTTTTGTTCTTGGAGTTGGTGAGAACTTTACAGATGTTGATGGTAACGTTGCAATTACTGATCTTTTAGCAGAAAATTATAGTTACGAAGTTTCAGCCACAGATTATACGACTCAATATGGTATTGCTTCTATAGTAGATGCTGATGTAACTGAAGATGTGGTTCTTAACTACGTTGGTATTAATGCTGCAAGTAGCATTAACTTTAACGTTTATCCTAATCCAGTAAAAGAGTCAGTGAATGTTGAATTACCTGGTAAATTCAACGTTAAAGTTCTTAATGCTGTAGGGCAAGTTGTAAGCTCCAAAATAATTGATGGAAGTGGTTCAATTTCAACTTCTGAATTAGGTTCAGGTATCTATTTTGTGAAAGTGTCAAATGATACGCAAATAGGTGTGAAACAAATTGTTAAAGAGTAAAAATATTTTCCAAAATAGAGAGGTTGTAAACATGCAATCTCTCTATTTTTTTTAACATTTCGTATTTTTATGAGGATTTCTATCTTTGCATCTTTGATTATTGTACTTAAAACTTTATAATAAGTTTTCCTTCAGGTAAATAATCAATAAAACCACTAGAATAACTATTTTACAATTCTTGCTATGATGAACTTTTTGTGCTGGTTTTTATACTAGCTCATATTGAGTTGTTTATGTAATTTTTAAATATGTTAATATGAAAAAGTTTTTATCATTAGTTTTCATCTTTTTGGTTGTAAGTCATATCTACGGTCAGAAAGACTTTTTGCAAAGCTCTACACCTAAGGGAAATAGAAATATAGATGCTGCTTTACGCACTATTTAAATCCCTGAGCATAATTTATCAGGTGAAATTTTTATTTCCGGAACAGTTAAAAGTTATGGTACAGATGTAATAACTTCATTTGACTTAACCTACAATATTGATGGAGGTGCAGAAAGTGATGTTTATTCAGTAACAGGAATAAATGTAAATTCGGGTGAAACATATGAATTTACACATAATGTACCTGTAAACCTTTCTCAAGATGGAACGTATCAGGTGAATGTTGCTATTAGCAATGTAAATGAAGGTTCTGATACAAATACTTCAAATGATTCTCTTTCTAAAACAATAGTTGTGTCAAGTAGTTCGGTGCAGCGTATAGCATTGTTGGAACAGTTTACCACTGAATTGTGTAGCAATTGTCCGGGAGTTCTTAACTTACTTGAGGGATACATGGATGATAATCCAAATTTTGTTATGATGTGTCATCATGCTGGTTATTACACGGACTTTTTAACGATACCTGAAAGTCAAATTCATACAGAGTTTTACGGAGGTGGTTCTTACGCTCCTGCAGGAATGGTGGACCGTTATTATTTTGGAAATGATCCTGGGCCTGTATTTTGGGATGGAAATCCTTATGGTCCTAATGCTATTGATGAGCGGACTCAGACACCTGCTTTCTTAGAGATTAATGTGAATGGCATTAACATGGGAGGAAATTTAGAATTAACTGTTAGTGGTGAGTTTTTAGCTGATTTCCCACAAGATCTGGGTGTTTCTTTATGGATTACTGAAGATAATATCCCCGCAGTAGATCAAGCCGGAGCTAGTAATTGGGTACATAGATATGCAATAAGAGATGCTATTTCAGCTCGATTAGGCGATATTATCTTAACTCCAACAGGGGCAGGCGACTTTTTCAAAAAGGACTATACATTTACTATTGATGGTGATTGGGAGTATTCGGAGCTTTATTTAGTTGCTTTTGTGAATAAGATGAGCAATTTTATAACAAACAGAGAAGTTTATAACGCTGTTCAGGTTAAGCTTTCAAATTTAACTACTATGGGTACAACACATTTGGTTACTTTCAATGTAACTGAGTCTGGGGTACCAATAGAAAATGCCGAAATTGATGTGTATGGAACGACTCTAACAACAAATGAATATGGTTCAGCAGCTATTGAAATGGTAAATGGTACATATCAATACCATGTGAGACTGGAAGGACACCCTGAAATTATAGAAACATTCAGCTTAAGCGGACAGGACAGGTCATTTGATATTAATTTCGTAGGAGTGGAGCAAATATCAAAAGCCAGTTTAGATGTATACCCAAATCCGACCTCCGGACAGTTTACAGTTAAAACTGATGGTATATATGAATTGACAGTTGTGAATACAGTTGGGCAGGTTGTATATGAATCAACCATTGATAATTCAAAAAGTATTGATTTGAGAGGATTGCCAGGTGGTATTTATGTCATCTTAATTAATTCTAATAGTAAGTTTGGTAATCAGAGCATCGTAATTGAATAAAATATATTGTAACTAAATCTGTAGCCGTCGGAACTTTCTGACGGCTATTTTTGTTTGTGAAGTACAACTAACTAAATAACTATGAAATACACAGTAAATATTGATATTGATTGTCCACGAGAGAAGGTTGTGGCCTTGTTTCACAATCCTGAGCATTATCCAAAATGGATGAATGGCCTGCAAAGGCATGAAATTATTAAAGGTGAGTTTGGAAAAGTAGGAACCATTTCAAGTTTTGAATTCAAGATGGGAAAACGTGAAATGAC
>PKTE01000058.1 GCA_002869335.1 Salinivirgaceae bacterium
GACTTATTATGGATATGCACTAAATGATTTAGAGAAACAAGAGCAAGACAGATTTCAAAGCTATTTGATAAGAATTGACATACCAATACAAAATGATACGGATTCTTTATGCGATGATTTGAAGGGTATTATTACATGGAATAATTCGTTTAAAGTCTATTTAAGCAATTATTATAAATCTCACTGGTTCAGTTCTGCCAAGGAATGTTATATTCAATTCAATGGATTTATATCAACAGTTTGTAATCTTGATAATTATTGTTCGAGAAATATATCAAGAGCAATGACGAAGGATATGTTTTTTAAGGAGAAATTGAAGGCCCATCAATTAGGGGTCGATTTTATATTCATTTTATATATAGATAGAGATGTTGCTATTGCCGATATTAACGCAGTATTAAAAGCAGCAAGAAAGATAGATAATTTAACGAATATTTATTTTGCTGTACAAAAAGACGATCCAATGAACTTTGATATTGATTACTTATCAATTCCAGTTGAAGCGGAGTTAAATAGCAATTTTGAATCATTTGAAAGTTGGGTTTGGGCAGATGAAAAAAGTCGTTTTGTTACACAACCTGTTTTTAATATAGTAGAATAGTTTTAGGGTTTCAGTTTAAATCTAATCCTAACCTTTTTATCAACCGCTTGTCCATTCTCAATGGCAGCTTTCCATGGTCCAAAGTCATTTAGTACACTTTGAATAGTCTGCTGAAGATTTTCAGGTATTTCTTTATTGTGGTTGATTTGAGTAACCTGACCATTCGTATTAATAGTCAGCTCCATATCAATTTTGTAGATTTCGTTGGCTAGGTCGAAACGCTTTTTGATTTCAGAAATCAACTTAACCTCTAGTGTATCTATTGCCCAATTGTTTGGTGGGGCGACTTCTATAAGTTGCTGTGCATTAATAGATTGAGATTGAGGGGCGGCGTCTTCAGCAATAGCTTCTTCTGCAGTAACACCTGCAGATTTTTTTGCTCTGCTAATGCCAAATAGTTTTCGGTCTTTTTCGCTACGATTTGTTTCGTTTCCTTTGTCGCCTTTTGCTTGAACCCCTTTATCTTGAACAGCTCCAGTTACAACTGTTTCAGACATTTTTTCAGCTTTTTGTTTGGGTTCCTCGTTTGCTGCTATTAAAAATGGTTCTTCTTCTTCAGCTTCTTCTTCCATTACAATTTCGGCCATTTTTTCAGTTTCTTTGTATTCAGTATCGAGATCCATTTCTTCAGCATCATCACTAATGACTATTATTTCATCTATTACTTTTTTTGGTTTTGCTGGCTTAATATCTTCAGATTTACTTGTTGCTTCTGGCTTATCAAACTCAACTGATTTACTAGCTGTTACTTC
This sequence comes from Salinivirgaceae bacterium, assembly GCA_002869335.1. GTDB lineage: Bacteria > Bacteroidota > Bacteroidia > Bacteroidales > Salinivirgaceae > Salinivirga. The sequence goes on from PKTE01000058.1 coordinate 1,354, forward strand.
CTCATTTTCTTGTTCCTGCACCATTTTTTCTTCATCAGGCTTTTTCTCATCTGATAATGCCATGTTTTCGTGCATAGGTTCTGTAAAATGTATGTTATCTTTTAAGGAGTTGTTGAATATGTAAAGTGTAGTAAGCCCAATTCCAATGAGTATAGCTATCCCTGCTGCATAACGAAAATAAAGAGGAATAACACGCTTGCGCTTTTGTGCGCGTTGATTGATTTTATTTTTTAATGATTGAATGTCGTTTTCTAATTCCTCCTCAGAAAGCATAGAGAGCCCGTCGAATGCTTCTTCTTCAAAAGCATCCTGCATCATCTCTTTTTCAAATTGGTGCTTCTCGTCCGGTTTTTGCCGATTGAAAAAATACCTTTTAAAATCTTCGTATGTCAGCTTTCTCTTACTCATTATTTCCGGAATTTGATTCCAAACATATTTTTAAATTACGCTTCCCGTTTTGTATAAAACTCTTTACTTTTTTCTCTTCTATTTTTAGTTCTGTTGCAATTTCTTTATAACATTTGTCTTGATAGTAGAACAACTCAATGCATGCTTTCTGTTCATTTTTAAGCTTTTCGATGCATTTTTTTAATTGTGCTTCTATCTCCGTATTTGTCTCTTCGTCTATAGGATGCAAAACCTGTGTAGATTCCATAAAACTATCTGCAGAAAATTGTTCATGTCTTCGCTTTTGGCTCTGTTCTTTACGTAATTCCATTAAACAATAGTTTTTGGTAACTACATACAACCAGCTTTTAAAATTTTCGATTTTCGAATCACCAATATCAGTAATTAGCTTTTCAAAAATAGAAGAAACGGCATCCTGACTTTTTTCCCGATCCTTAAAATATTTCAAACACACACCATATACTAAATGAATGTACCTATTGAATAATTCACCTAACACATCAAGATTTTGTGTCTGGATGAATTCAGTTAATAGCACTGAATCGTCTTGAGATTTTTTATGTGATAATGTTTTACTCACAAAAATTATTGATGCTTTGCATTGTAAAAATACATGGTTTTAATATGAGTGGCAACTTTTATATTTAATTCAAAATTATTTTCAATGTATTACACTTTATTGATAAAACTTGTAATGACCAGATTTTTATAATGATTTGTATTAGAATTTAGGACGCAGATTAAACTGATTTTAAATCTTCAATGAGTTTATTTATAACTTGTTGCCATTTTGGTTTGATTAAAATAATAGCATTTTAACATGTTGAAAAACAAGGCTATGTGTTGATTTTCGAAATTTATTTAAATTTTTTTATGGAATTTATTATGCCATTGCATCCTTAATACAAACACGAATGTTGAACTAAATTTTAGAAAAATGAAAAATATTCAATTTATTATCGCAATGGCACTAATGCTAATCGTAAGCAACCTTCAAGCACACAAGGTTAGCGGAATCGTAACTTCATCTGCCACAAAAAAGGCGCTTCAGGGAGTAAATGTAATTGTAAAAGACAATGTGTTTAGTCATGCTGTGACTGACAATAAGGGTTACTATGAAATTGAAGCCAGAGCAGATGCTGTTTTAGTGTTTCAATTTGCTGGCATGGAAACTAAAGAGGTAAAAGTTTCTGGTCTTACGTTTATTAATGTTTCACTTGACCCGGTTAAATTACTCGAAGATGAGAAAAAGGAAATAACTGAACTTACTGTAGTTGAATGCGAAGAAGAAATATCGATGGATATGGTATCAGTATGTGAGGAAGCTCGTCCAGCCAAAGTGTTTGGTAGAACCAAAAAAATGGCGCCAATGTCAACCGGAATGGGAGGCGTTGCCAATTATCGCATGGCACAGGAACAGTTTAATAGAGAAGGTTATGCCACCATCCGTGAAAATGGTTTCAAAAAAGCTATTGAGAGTCCACTTTCAACTTTCTCCATTGATGTTGATGCTGCTTCATATGCTAACGTTCGCCGATTTTTGAATAATGGAAATCGTCCTCCAAAAGATGCAGTACGTATTGAGGAAATGATAAACTATTTTAATTATGACTACCCTCAACCTGATAATAGCGACCCATTTTCAATCAATACAGAAGTAAATGCGTGTCCATGGAACGAGAATAATTTACTACTTCATGTAGGTATTCAAGGACAAAAACTGAACATGGAAGATTTACCACCGTCAAACATTGTATTTCTTTTAGATGTATCGGGTTCAATGAGTTCGCCAAATAAACTTCCTTTATTGAAAAAGTCTTTTGAATTGTTACTAAAACAACTTGATGAGGAAGATCGTGTAGCTATAGTTGTTTATGCCGGGAGTTCAGGTTTGGTATTGCCTTCAACCAGTGGTGACCAAAAGGAAAAAATTCTTCAGGCGCTGAATAACTTGCAGGCAGGTGGATCAACTGCCGGAGCAGCAGGACTTCGCTTAGCGTATAAAGTAGCAGCTGAGAATTTCATTAAAAAAGGGAATAACCGTATTATTTTAGCTACTGATGGCGACTTTAACGTAGGTATTTCTTCAGACGCCGAAATGGAACGTTTGATTGAAAAGGAAAGAGACCGTGGCGTGTTTATGTCAGTGCTTGGATTTGGAATGGGAAATTACCAGGACAGCAAAATGGAAACCATAGCCGACAAAGGAAACGGAAACTATGCTTATATCGACAATATTTTGGAAGCCAAAAAAGTATTGGTAAATGAGTTTGGAGGTACTATGTTCACAATTGCTAAAGATGTGAAAATACAGATAGAATTTAATCCTGCAGTGGTTGCTTCTTATAGATTAATTGGTTACGAAAACCGCCTTTTGAACAATGAGGACTTTGCCGATGACAAAAAAGATGCAGGTGAGTTAGGTTCGGGGCACACTGTAACGGCATTGTATGAGATTGTACCTGCTGGATCAAATGCTGATAATTCCAATACTTTAAAATATCAGACTGCAAATTTGAATAATCTGGCTAAAAAAGGTAATGAGATTGCCACCGTAAAATTCCGTTACAAAAAACCAGATGGCAACAAAAGTAAGTTGATTGAAGAAACCATTGCATACAAAGAAAAGAGATTTGATGATATGTCAGATAATTTTAGATTCTCAGCATCTGTAGCAGGTTTTGGGATGTTGCTAAGAGATTCAGAATACAAAGGCGACTTAACCTGGGATAAAGTAATTCAGATGGCTCAAAATGCCAAAGGAAGAGATTTGGAAGGTTACCGCAGCGAAATGATCCAGTTAATTAAACTATCGAAATCGTTGTAGAAAAGTGGTTGTATATGTGGTTGTAGATGTGGTTGAGAGTAGTGTTGAGTAAAAAAGCCCGGGTGAGAATTCGCCCGGGCTTTGTATATAAACTTGTGATGTTTAGTCTTGAATTTCGATAAAACGAAATGGGATTTCAACCAGTTCACTATAATATCTTCCAGATTCGAACATGTCTTCATCGTCACCCAGATATTCCCATATAATCTCAATTTTTTTACCGTTCTGATAGGTTTGATTGAGATTTTTAATGATTTCAAAAAGCTTTTTAGAAGTCGCAGTATTATAATACTCCAGAGAGATTTTTACTGTAAAGGTTTCAACCTCGTTAAAGTTGAACTTTTCAATCCATTTTATTACCGGATCGTATACAACAATTGCGTTTTCAGGGAATGAACTTCCTGTTATACTGAGTACACCCGTATTTTTATCAAACTTAATTGCTGGCTTATGTTTATTGCCTTCACTAAATATCATTGTATCGTATATTTGATGCTAAGGTATAACATTTAATGAATTAATACAACCTCCTAATTAGTTAAAAATTCGTAAAAATCTTCGGTGTGCTCTTCGAAATGTAGTTGTAGGTATTCAATTTTGTATTTTTCTTCGCGAGTTAATCTTTCCGATTCTAGTCTTATTAGCAAGTCGTTATACACTTGATGTAATTCGCTTGGAGACATTAATTGTAGTTCTTCAAATTCACGCATAACTTTTGTTTTTGGGTTACATTGCGAATTTAGAATATGTATGTTAAGTAGTGTTAAAGAGAAAATTAAGGAATTGAGATTGTTTTTTGATTGTAATAATTATATGAATAAGTTTGTTTCAGTCCTTCGGAGTTTTGTGAACCATTTTAAAATTTTTCTACCGATATATCACACCTGCGGTGTTCATTTAATATCGATTGATAATAATTTGAAATCAGTATGTGTTATTATTAATCCTGAAGGGATTAAATATCATTAGCCTTGGATGCAATCCAAGGTTATAGTGAAGTTAATTAATTCGCCGCGACGAGTCCGAAATTGAAAACGATATGCTTCTATCGGTGAAATTATTCATCGGGTTAAAAATGCATTTAGATTATTAGAAGAATCATTGCGGATCAATTGAAATTCCCGGTGGGTATTAAAATCAATGCCCATATTTTGGCAATTCTAAACTGCAAGAATTTAAAATCTTTTTCTCTCTTAGCAGCTCTAATATGGACGGTTTAAGATAAGGTTTTGATTAAAGTATTAATTGAACAAAATGAAAATATGCCTTCTGAAATTTTCCTTTTGCTTTTACGTTGATTTATTTCATTCTTACTAAACCTCTATTATTAGCGAATCTGATTGATCGCTCTAGCCGCTGGGCTTTTACTTTTTTTGCTGCAGCTCAAAAAAAGTAAACAAAAAAACGCC
>PKTE01000293.1 GCA_002869335.1 Salinivirgaceae bacterium
ATTATAACCATAATTATTAAAATCCACTGGAATTAATATCAGAAATACACCCATAAAAAAAGTCTCCTTCAGTTATTTGCAGAAGACTTTTCTATAATAATATTATCTATTAAGATTTTCCTAGAAAGGCCAAAGTCTTGTAATCAAGAATCCGAAATTAAACATTTCAAATTCAAAATCTTTGGTCTCTTTCACCATTGCGTGTTGCTGCAATAAATGGTTTGTGTATCCCATATAAATTTGGAAATCGTGTGTACCGGTGAAGAACTCATATCCAATAGAAATATTTGGATTTAAGTCGAAATCCTCATGTCCAGTTAAGCGGAGTACGTCCAATGGCTGATCATAATTCACTATAATAGCACCTGTACCAGCGAATTTGTAGCGACCACTAAAATGTAGTGCAACCCTGTCATAGTCGTATTTTGCAATATCAACCATATTGAAATGTGAATAACTAGCACCTAATTGCACTGTAATTTTATCGATAAATTTGCGACTCATTAATAATTGTCCAAACATTGACAACCTTTGTGAGAAATCATTATTTGCTCCTAATTGCTCTTCTTCCAAACCATTAATACCCAAATTACCATACACAGCCAAAGCAAAAGGTTTAGAATTATTTTGTGTCTGCTCAAATACGGTATACTTCACGTTAAAATCATGGGTCATTTCCATGCGTGTTAAACCATAACCAATTTGTAAGTTTTTAATTGGCACATAATCAAAACCAATACGAATATTAGCAGAACTGTATATACCATATATATCAGTTATTCCATTTTCGAAGGTTCCAAACTTATGCTGGATAGCCATTTCAAGTGTCTTTTCGTAATTAACGAAAGTTGTTTGGTTATCCAATATATACGGACTTTCAAAAGGAGAGTAAACAGGTTCATCTTGTGAAAACACAAATCCTGTACTTAATAAAACGATTCCTATTAAAAATAATAATTTATTCATCTTTCTAAGTTTTAATTTTAACTGTTAGAACTAATCCAATAATTAGAATATAATCGCAGATTTATGATTAATTCTCTGCATTATACTGTTCAATCCACTTCAATACTATAGCAGCTTGCTCCGGAGAATAATTTGCAGGATGCGAATTTCCAGGTCTGGCTTTCTCGTAAATATTGTTTGGTTCATTCAAGTCAGTGTACTTAGCTTCAGAAGTCAAGCTCTGAAATGCATTACCAGCAGTCAAATTAGGGTTTAAACCACCGTTATGGCAACCTGTACATCCAGCATCTGAAAAGATTGGTTCAACATCAGCCTCAAAATCTACATCACCCTCAATCTCAACAACCACTGGCTCAAATGGCGTATATTCACAAGCAGTAAACGCAACGCCTATCAAAAACACTGAAACGATTAAATACTTAATTTTCATTAGATTATAGTTTTAGTTTATAGTTCTTAAAAATATTAATTCAATATTTTAATTATGTATATTTCTGTCAATATGAGAATTGATATATTTCAACCCCGACTTTTTATAGCTAAGCTATATATTTAGACATTTCTTAAGCAATATTAATAAATTTTGACTGTAAAACAATGAAGCTTATTACTGTCATCAAAAAAGATGATATAGATCAATTATACCGAAAATAACAATAAAACATGGTTTCTATAAATGTAAAAAAGTTGCCTGGCAAAGCCAGACAACTTTTTATATTATTGTAATTAGAATATTATAATCCTAATGCATTTTCAGCAGCAGTTAATAACTGTTTTGCATAATTGAAGTTATGTAATCCGTGGCTCTTATCTTCCCATAGACACATATAATCCCAGAATGCATTCCATTGTGCAGTTGGTAATGAAGCATACATTGGATGTACAGCTCCATCTTCATCAACGTGAATTGCGTGTAAAGCTTCTAATGCTTCAGCAACAGCATCCATTCTTGCTTCAATTGCAGCCATTTCAGCAGTAATATCTAATGCATCACCGTGACAAGCATCACACATTGCGATGTCTGGCTCAAAGCTGTGACCGTAACCAGTAGCAGCTGTTGTATCACTTAAGTGACAACTTGCACAATCAGTATGATGATCACGCTCGAAAGGTGTTCCAGCTACAGAACCCATGTCAGCAGCAAACATATTTGCCTGAGGGCCATGGTGAGGACCAGCATGTGTACTACTAGTATAAACGTGTGTAGCAGCAGGTACATCAAATACAACAATCAAAGTATCTCCATCTAAAGTAATAGATCCATTAGGACCTACAGATGCGTTCTCATAAGCAGCGATGTCATCACCTGTGAATTTGCGTGTATAAGTAGCATCTTCAGCTCCATAATAACTAGCAGCATCTCTACGAGCCTGATGGCAAGTAGCACAAACGTTACCTGTTCCATGGTCATAAGTAACACCTTCAAAAGCTACAGAAGCAACTGAAGCTACCATTCTAACAGGAGCATCAATATCGTCTTCTAAACTAGCATGGTCATTGTGGCACGATCCACATTCTAAACCAACACCATAACCTGCAACTAAAGCTCCAGAATTAAGGAATGTAACAATAGCTTCGCCATCGTGACAAGGAGCACAAGATTCGCGAGTTCCTGCATAAGACCATGAAGTTCCTGATACGTGTTTGTGTTCTGCGAATGCATCCTCAATAGCATCCATTTTCACTTGAGTGTGGCAAGATAAACATGACACATTTCCATCAACACCGTCAGTACCATCAGCACCGTCCATACCAGCTGGGCCTTCTGGGCCTTCACAGCTAATTAATGTAACCATTCCAAACATGGCTACAAATCATAGTAAATAGTTTAATGTTCTTTTCATATCCTTTAAAATTTAAAAGTTCACAAATAATGTTTTTTTGTGTAAAACTGTTGTGTAATTAGATGTTGATAAAAATACGCCAATATCTTTTTTTCGATTAAAAATTAGTAATGATAGCTTATAGCTACTTCATTGATCGTTTGTGTAGTTTTAATTTGTATATATCATTTGCACAATTGATATAAATCAACTATCTTTTTGTTTTCTTTTTCTTAACTTTGAATTATGGATAAAAAGAGTTGTAAGTCTTGTAAAGTCTGTCCCAGTCGATGGAGAAACTTCGACAATTTGACTGACGAACAAATGGACAGAATAAATGAAAAAAGGTTCGAAGCAAGGTTTAAATCGGGGGAGGTAATATTTAAGCAAGGTTCGCCTACTTCAAATGCGATATTTATTATTTCCGGCATGGCCAAAATTTATACGGAAACTGAGAATGGCAAGAGTGTGAGATATGCAATTGCGAAGCCAGGACGTCTTATAACAGGGCCAGGAACTTTTGTAGATAATATTCACCATTATAGTTTAGCCACTATTAAAGATACTGTTGCATGCTTCGTGGATATTGGCATTATTAAAGAGCTAATACTTGAAAATGGTAGATTCGCTCAGGGATTTATTGAAGATATAAGTGCCAAAGCGCTTAATAGTTTTGATAAAATCCTCAGCATTAGCCAAAAGAAAATGAACGGTCGACTTGCTGAAGGAATCTTGCATTTAAGTGACGAAATATTTCAGTCAGATGAATTCAATTGTTGCCTAACCAGACAGGAACTTGGTGAATTAACGCTGATGACAAAAGAGAGTGTTGTACGTCTATTAAAAGAGTTTGACGAAGAAGGTATAGTTAAAGTAAAGGGCTCTAACTTAAAAATAATGGACAAAAACAGACTTACTAAAATTATGCAATCAGGATAATATTTTTGCATAACCCATTTTGGAAAAACAAATCTTAAACTATACTTTTACCCCCTCTTGAATACAGTTTAAACAGGTATGTAGTTGTTCAACTGTAAATTTTTATATTATGCTAAATAGATTTTTTAAGATTTTATCAAGTCCCATTACAATGGTAATCCTGCTTGTAATGGCTGCTTTTTTTATGGGATTGGCAACCTTTATTGAGAATGACTTTGGAGCTGAAGCTGCCAAAAGAGCTGTATATAACACATGGTGGTTTGAAGTTTTATTATTCTTACTCGCAGTGAATTTTACAGGCGCCATCTTTACGCGGAAGCTATATAAAAGAATAAAATGGCCTATACTGCTTTTCCACATTGCATTTGTAATAATTTTACTAGGAGCAGGCATTACAAGACATATTGGTTATGAGGGAATTATGCATATTAGAGAAGGCAATAGCTCCAATCAAATAGTAATGAATGAAAAAGCTATTAAAATTCGCATTAATAATCAACAAGCATATTCATACCATTTAGACTTTGATAATCTACATGAGAATAATTTTAGTGATGATATAAGTGTTAATGATGAAGATTATGAAATCGAGTTAGTTTGTAATTATAATTCAGCTATTGAGAAAGCAATTGCATCAGACGATGGCACCCCAACAATTGGATTTATAATGGCTGGAAAAACATACAGAGCCTTTACATATATTCGAAAAGGAGACGTTAAACAACTTGGAAACCTAAAAATATCCTTTTTAGATTCGATAGGTGATAGTGATATAAACTTTAGCCTTCAAGCAGATGGTTTTTATATCGAATCTAACATGGAAATGGCCGTGAGTGACATGAACAACAATGATGAAGTTGAAACAATAAGTGGTAAAAATCCCATAGAATCTAAAAAACTATATCAAGCAAAGGATAACAATATTGTTGTACAAGAAACATTTAAAAATGCAGTTATGACTGCAACAGCTGCTAATGGGCAAACGCAACGTAATGGAAGACCTGCTATTGTATTGAATATTAAAAACAATGAAACGGTGAAGCAAATAGCGGTTTGGGAGAGTTTCGATTTTAACAGCACTGAAAGTTCGGTAACATTTGGCGATACAAAATTAAATTTCGCCTATGGGAAAAAAGTAATTGAATTACCATTTAAGATTCACCTCAATGACTTTGAAATTGAAAGATATCCTGGATCCATGAGTCCTTCATCTTTCTCAAGTCGCGTTGTAGTATATCAAGAAGGACAAGAACCACATCCATACCATATATATATGAATAATATTTTACAAATGGGAGGTTATAGATTTTACCAATCATCATACGACAGAGATGAAAAAGGAACAGTGCTTTCTGTGAATCATGATGGACTTGGAACAACGATAACTTACATAGGATATTTTCTTTTAGTACTTGGTCTCTTATGGTCAATTGTAAGTAAAGGGTCTTATATGAAGAACACACGTAAAAAACTAAATAATACAGTTTCTGCAATTTTACTTTTTGCGTTTATTGGATTAGCCTCAACAGTATCAGGTCAAAATACACACGCGCTACATTCACATCAAAAACCAACTAAGATAATTGATGCCAAGCATGCCAACATGTTTGGGAAATTGCTGGTACAAGATAATCAAGGGCGTACAAAACCTATGAATACGCTTGCATCAGATTTACTTAGAAAAATTGCACGTAAATCAACTATAGAAGGAATATCTCCTATTCAGTTTTACCTTGAACTACATGTAAATCCTGAAAATTGGATGAATGTACCATTTATCAAAGTTGGAAATGATGGCTTGCAAAAACAAATTGGCATAAAAGGAAATTATGCAACGTATTCAGAATTGGTTGTTCCTGGCCGGGGTTACATTTTAAGCGGTATGGCTGAAAAAGTATACGCAAAAGCTCCAGCTCAACGTAGTAAACTTGACAAAGAACTACTCAAAGTAGATGAAAGAGTTAATATAGCGTATGGGATTATTACAGGTCAATTTTTAAATATTTTCCCAACATCTGACACAACTTTACATAAATGGCAGACGCCTGATGAAGCCTTTAAACATATAGAAGACAAAGAAGACTCAGCCTTTGTAAAGAATGTAATTCCATTTTATTTTGAAACATTAAAAGAGGCAAAAAAGACAAACAACTATACAAAAGCTAATGAAATAGTTGAGGGAATTATGAAGTATCAGAAAAACAATAACAGATACGAATTACCTTCAGAAACGCATATTGCTCTGGAACTAGC
>PKTE01000242.1 GCA_002869335.1 Salinivirgaceae bacterium
AAAATAATCCGTGCAACCCGATGTCAAATCCGGAAAAGACTCGGTTGATTCAATGATATTATTATTTTCAATTGTATTTGAGATATAAACCACTCCGGAATCTGCATTTTCACCATACTGTTTCCAATTCATTTCGGCATAAGTCAGAAATCCATTCTCATATACATAATCCATATTAGTTACAAACAACCCATAATCACTGAAACTCGAATCTGTTGCTGATATGGCTAAATCATTATCACCAATATAAAAAACCTTTTTGTAAATAATTTCATTTGAAGAATTTGTCCTAATCATATTCACGACAGAGTCAAAATCTTGAAAGATGGTTGTTTGAGATTGAATGTCATTTACAAATTTGACATACTCTACAATCTGATTGTTTTCAAGAGTAATTTCGTACTTTACAATCTCATCAGATGGTTTTTTGATAAAAGTAATTTCATCCTCTTTATCACACGAAGCAACCAGTATTGCCAAGATTAAAATAATTACATAGCTTTTCATTATTCTCTCTTTTTACATTTGGATATAATGTTAAAACTACAAAATTAACTTGTAACATCCTAAAATATGCACTAACCAAAGGAAATGCCATTAATCGATGAGCTTAGAAAAGATATAGCTTTGCATTACAGTTTTGTTTCCATAATCTTAAAACGAGAAATACAAACGCCATTAAAAAAACTAATAATGTGAGTAAAATTAAATTATCGAGATGTTATTTATATTTCTAAAACCACCGGAAGCACAAAATACTCACGCACCTCTGTTAGCAATATTTCCTATTTAATATCAACCATTTACAGTAGTTGTTTCTCCTGCAAATATCTGTATTACATTATCTTTTGCGCCACTCCAATCGCCATCAGGAGATTCAACGTAAAATCGTAAAAAATATGTACCCGGTAATAGTTTTTGAGATTTGTAAATTTTGGTCGTGTTTGTGTTCTTAGTTAACTCCAATGTTAGTTCAAAATCAACTCCCATGTTTTCAACTGGATGAAACTGCGGATATGCTAACCTATATCCATCAATCCCTGAACTTCGACTAATTGAAATTTTTAAATATCCACCATTTTCCATTTCTTCTTCTTTCTCACATGATGCAAATATTAATAGCGAAAGCAGAAAGATAATTCTAATCTTTGTTTTCATTTTTAATTTATTTTCATTTAGATTAATTTACAAAGCTATAAATATAATTTTAAAATTTTTTTTTAGACTCTTACCATACTAACTTCAATATCAAGCTATAAAACAAAACTATATGAAATTAATTTTAAGCATAATTTTATTTGAAGATCATTAATAACTTTTCAACTTAAATGCAGGATGCAGGCAAATCTTCTAATCTGCATTTTCTACTCCTGAAAACGTCCAAACATTATAATCGTACATTGATATCCTATATCCAACATACCGAAAATCACCTATCTTAAACGTAAATAAGTCTTTTTGAGAATGTTTAATTGGAAAGTCATCAATACGCTCCCATGTCTTTGTATTTATTGAATATCTCCAAAAATCCTGAGAAGCATCTCCGTAAGACGAATACTCGTAGTAGCTCAATCCTAAATACAAGTTTTCCGAATCCGAAAGACTAATAATTTCCCCTTTCCATTCACCTGGGTATTCACTTTCTTGCACCCAAGTATTAAGCCCTGGATCAAACACCCAAATTTTATTATTGTCAGCTAAAACATAAACTTTATTATCAATTACTTCTGCGGCAAATATATAATTTGAGGGAAGATCTGACAATTTTGTCCAGGTGTCAGTTGATTGATTGTATGAATAAAAGTTTTCCCTTCCCAAAAAGTATCCAATATTATCAATTGAGAATCCAAAAAAACCTGTGATTGCATTCGGCCCGAATGGTCTTGGACCTAGCATTACCCATTGATCATTTTCAACATTATATTGTAAAACTTTAGTAGAATGATTAGTTAAAACATACAAGTAATTATCTAAACAGAATGAAGCATATACAGTACCTGAATTGCCATCAATTGGAATATTTTGTTTCTTAATTACTAAATTGATATCAGGATAAATCAAATAAAAATCTTCACTTGGAAACAAAATAAAACCAACTTCATTATTTGAATTACCATGCAAAAAACCCCAACCATAAATATGAAACTGAAAAAGGAAGTCCCAGGGGTTATACGTACTGCCTTGACTCAAAAACTCAACATTGTTACCATAAATAATATTACTATCTGTCTTAGCGTAAGCCTTTACATTATATGCAATGTTACCTGCTAATTTTTCCGATATTGATTGCGAAAACTCCCCGACAGAAGCATTCATATTAACTATTAATGAATCTGAATTTTCAAGACTTGGTTCATCTATACTAAAAACAAAACCATACTCCAGAATAGGAGAATACCCCAAATCAATAAAATCTCCGTTAAAGGTAGCACCGCTAGAATCAATTTGAGTAACATCCTGAGTCTGTATTATTGGATAAGGCTTGCTTATAAATTCGGCATCCTTAGTGCATGAAACAAGAAAAAAGGAGATTACAATTCCAAAGTAAAATATTCTTTTACTCATATCTAAAAATTTATGCCTGTTAAAATATCAAATGATGGTTTTACAAACTTATTCTGTGTTTTTACTGAATAAGAGTTATCATAACGAATCTCCATGAATAAAAACCTTTTATAATTAAGATAATATTGTAAACCCAAACCACAAACATAACCAAACTGGTTATCGCTAATTAATTCTTTCCTAATGGGAGTTTCGTATTGAATTACATTATCATTAACAGATGCTTTATAAATAATAGATTCATTTTTAAAATTATAAGAATAGTTAAAGCCAAAATTTAAATATGGTCTAAACTTTAGTAATGGTAGTGTATATTTTATGACTATTGGCACTTTAAAGGTAGTTTGGTTAATTAGTAGGTCAACATCAATTGAGCTATCCATAGCATTAGTAGAAAATGAACTTTTATATAATCCCAAGCTGGTAAAAACGCTAAAATCAGTACTTATTAAAGGAAAATCAATAAATAAACCCGCATAAAAGCTGTTACTATTTTTAAAAACTGAACCCGGTATAACGTCATCAGAAGTTTCTGAATTTAATTTCAATTTTGATTGGGTTATTCCGATAAACAATCCATAATTTAAAAATTGAAAGGGTTTCAACTCACACCTATTATATCTTGAGATTAATTCTACAAATGATATCTTATTATAATCGACAAGTCTGCAAGCATCTACTACATTTGAGCAATCATCAGTTAAGCTTAATAACTGTTCTGTATAGTTTGTACCATTCTCGTTTATTTTGGGTATTTCAATAAGTGAACAACTGTCTTTTTGCAAGAAGAAAGACTTCTTCTCATTGTCCTTATAAAAATATAAAGAGACATTCCCCAGATAAAGCTGCTCTAGAAATACCCTCTTTGTTTTTCCATTCAATTGAACTTCTTTGGAAACGTAAATGCGTCCGTCATTAAAGCCATACTCAACAACCTCATAAGGAGTATATCGAATAATTTCAGAGCCCTTCATGACCTGGCAAAATTGCGAGTTATCTTTAGCTCCTCCATCCTTCAATTCGACACCGACATATGATACGCTATCAGTTGTGTAATAATTACTCTGCCCTAAAAAAGTCAATGGCCAAATTATAATTACAAGTAAAAAATAAATATATCTCATAGTTTCGCTAGTGTGCATAATATTTATACCAAAATCCTTAGGACTAATTTTTCATCAAAATCAAACTTATTGCAATACTATTACTAGTTAATTTAAAATTTTGATCGCTGTTTTCTGATGTAATTTTAAAATATCTAGCGACAAGGCCTGCTTTTAGTTTTTTGAAAGACTTTAAAACCCCAATTCCTCCAAATAATCCAACTTGATTTCTATTAATGTCAATTTCAGAAAGTTCAGTTTCTTCTACCCCAACTTCAGTTACAATACCTGTTGCCAAACTCGCCTTCGCACTTAATAATAATTCATAATTAAAACCTCCTTGAATGTATAGCAAATAATTTCTGACAGGAAAAAAGCGCTTAACTGATATTGGAAAAGATAATTTTATCAAATCGATATTATTATCATATGATACATCAGGATAACCTTTTATCAAAACTGATGAGTAGTAACTTGATTTCATCAATGACATCTCACCCTGTAATGAGATTTTTTCTGCAATTCGTGGAAATAAGATATTGAATTGCACTCCTACTGATGGATCAACAGAATAACTCTTATCAAACAAATAGGAAAAAGAGCTTGAAGAATTTGAAATTTGAATATCTGATCCAACCAAACCAATTGTAGCGCTATAATTATATTCTACCCATTGCTTTTTTGACTTAAATTCCTTGAAACTCGCTCCTTTACATTTGTTATATTTCACAACCAGGTTTGCCAATTCTTTTTCATTAAAACTTATTCTCTCTATAAGATTTTTAGTGTTTGTAAAACAGTCACTTATCAAATAAGAAATAATGCCATACCACTCGGTGTTCACTCTTACTGCATATCTATTATTTGTCATCACAGTTTCATAAAAAGACTCCAAAACAAAAATGGTAGTATCTTTTTTAAGAAAATACTTGTTTAGAGATTTATAAAGGCTCAAATCTCCAAGCACAAGAACCTCAACAAACTCACCATTAACTATTTGAGAGGAGAAAAATTTATCATTGTCATATCCATAACCAAAAATATCACCTGGATTATACTTTATCTTCTTTTCTTCAACTTTGAAAATGCACGACTTATAATTTTGTAGATTCGATCGGTAATCTATTTGGCCAACTATGGTATCATTTTCATTAGTAATTATGTATCCATTCCTGAAATCGTTTTGACTAAAAGTATTATTGACAATCAAAAGAATATTTATAATAAAAATAATTCTATACTTCATATTTAAATTGAATATATTAAAATCCTAAAATGCAGGTCAAGTATTGACCCAATTACAATTTCAAAAAAGGGTTTGCTTCATACTAATTTCTAGCAATTAAGCTTTCAATTTTAAAAGAAAGACAAAAAACATTCAAAATCATTCAAAAAAAATATCTTGACATACTCACGCTATTTAATCATACGATGCTGTTATCCTTTGAAATTTTTCTTGTGGCAAAACTATTCAAAATCTTTTAAACTGTGTTATAATTGATGGAAAATTACATATCCATCAACTCATCTTTTAAAACCTGAATATCAAAAACTGTAAAAAAGCTGCGTTCACAATAAATCACACCTTCATCTTCTAATTCACCAATACAACGAGCTAAGCTGGGGCGGGCTACTCCAAACAATTCTGCCATTGCCGTTTGTGACATTCCCGCATTGAAGGGTTCTTTTTCTGCATCCATTCTATCTAAAAGAAAATGAGCGAGCTTCTGTCTTATCGTATTGAATGACATAAACTTCACTTTATCTGATAAAAACTGGGCGCGGGTGGAAATCATATTAATATAGTTGGTCAATAGCTTTTCAGACTGTATCAGCATTTTTTGAAACTGATCTTTTTGTATATACATAAATTCACTGTCCTTAATAGCGGTTACATTCACAGGAATTTTTTGCTTTTGACCATACATAAATGCCGTGGCTAGCGATTGTGGGGCTTCCGCATCTTCAATTTTCAGTGATTTACCCGAAGGATCGAGCATTTCAGCTGAAATCTTGCCTTTTATAAGTACAATGAGTTTATCAACGGGATCACCAGACTGAAAAATCAATCGACCTTTTTCATATCTCTTAATTTGATAATTGGATTGTCCCAATAATTCAAACATTTTTTCAGGTTCAACACCCTTAAATAGAGGAGCTTTTTGCAATATGGTGATTAATTCTTCCATTTTTTTCATACAAAATTAAAAAAAAAGCGAAGGGTGTAACATATGTGACAGTATTTCGGAAGCCCCATTCCTATTTTTGTAACAGAAATTAGAATCAACAGAAAAAGA
>PKTE01000240.1 GCA_002869335.1 Salinivirgaceae bacterium
AAAGGGCTTCGAAATGCCTTTATTATGGCCTTTATTTTGGTTTTGGTCATAATTGTAATTGTTGTGCGGAGTATTAAACAAAAGCAAAGGGCTAATCAACTTCTTGCATACCAGAAAGCAGAAATAGAGGAAAAGAATGAGGAGTTAAACCAATTGATGAGTGAGGTTTCAAGACAGAAAGATAAATTAGAAGAGAGTCATAATCAAATAAAGGATAGCATACGTTATGCGGAGCGCATTCAAAATGCACTATTACCTTTGGAAGAGGATATGAAAGAATATTTTACTGACCATTTTGTATTTTATAAACCTCTTGAGATTGTGAGCGGTGACTTTTATTGGGTGGAAAAGGTCGAGAATAATTTGTTATTAGCAGCAGCGGATTGCACCGGACATGGTGTCCCAGGAGCAATGCTGAGTATGTTAGGTATTTCATATCTTAATGATATAGCCAGACAGCCCAATATTGTGGTATCAAGTCAAGTTCTTGAGTTGCTCAGAAAAAGAGTCAAAAGATCTTTGCACCAAACAGGTGATGTGCGTGAAGCCCGCGATGGAATGGATATTGCTTTTGCAGCAATAAATATTGAAGAACAGACCTTGGATTTTGCAGGAGCTAATAATTCGATTATTATTATTCGAAATAATGAAATGATTGAACTTGAGCATGATAAACAACCTATAGCAGTATTCCATAAAGAGGAGCCATTTACTAATAAGGTTATAAAATTGGAAAAGGGAGATGTAGTTTATCTATTTACAGATGGATATATGGACCAGTTTAATGGAAAAACTAACAAAAAATTTGGCAGTAAACAGTTCAAAGAACTTCTCCTTAAAATGCATCAGCAACCAATGTTGAATCAAAAACACATATTAAGACGTGAACTCGAAGAGTGGATGGATGGAACTTCCCTGCAAATTGATGATATTTTAGTTGCTGGATTCAAATGGGGGTAAAGTTTCGATTTAATATACTTCCGGGTTAATTTCCTTATTTTAAATTGAGTTAATTCAAAATTCAATTTCTAATTTCCGCATTTTTATTGTATTTTTGCACTCCAAATTACAAATCTAATTTGCTATGTTTGACAATCTCTCGGATAGGTTAGAAAGCTCCTTTAAGTTATTAAAAGGACAAGGAAGAATATCGGAAGTAAATATCGCCGAAACATTAAAAGATGTGCGTCGTGCATTACTCGATGCTGACGTTAACTACAAGATTGCCAAGGATTTTACCGATGAGGTAAAAGAAAAGGCAATGGGGGCTAACGTGCTGAATGCAGTGAAGCCAGGCCAAATGATGGTGAAAATTGTGCACGATGAGTTGGCTGAGTTAATGGGTGGTAAAGCTGAAGAGATTAACTTGAAAGGTCAACCCGCTGTGATATTAATGGCTGGTTTGCAAGGTTCGGGTAAAACAACTTTTTCTGGTAAATTAGCCAGTTTCCTTAAAAATAAGAAAGGTAAGAAACCCTTACTTGTGGCTGGTGACGTTTATCGTCCTGCTGCGATTGACCAGTTGAAAGTAGTTGGTGAGCAAATTGGTGCTCCTGTGTATACCGAAGAAGGTAATCAGGATCCGGTAAAAATTGCAAAAGCTGGTATTAAAGAGGCCAAGTTAAAAGGATATGATGTGGTAATCGTCGATACTGCCGGTCGTTTGGCTGTTGATGAGGCGATGATGAAAGAGATTTCTGCTATTAAGAGTGCTATCAAACCACAAGAAATTCTATTTGTAGTTGACTCAATGACGGGTCAGGATGCTGTAAATACTGCCAAAGAGTTTAATGATCAGTTAGACTTTGATGGTGTAATCCTTACTAAATTAGATGGTGATACACGAGGTGGTGCAGCCCTATCTATCCGTAGAGTAGTTGATAAACCTATCAAATTTGTGGGTACGGGAGAGAAAATGGATGCACTTGATGTATTCCACCCTGATCGTATGGCCGACCGTATTTTGGGTATGGGTGATGTTGTTTCACTTGTGGAACGTGCTCAAGAACAATATGATGCCGACGAAGCTCGTAAATTGAATAAGAAATTGGCCAAAAACCAGTTCGATTTTGACGATTTCCTTAGTCAGATTCAGCAAATTAAAAAGATGGGTAATATCAAAGAGTTGGCATCTATGATTCCAGGAGTTGGTAAAGCCTTGAAGAAAATGGATATTGATGATGATGCCTTCAAAGGAATTGAAGCTATTATTCGTTCAATGACTAAAGAGGAACGTAAGCAGCCAAACCTTATTAATGGATCACGACGCAAGCGTATTGCTAACGGTAGTGGTACTGATGTACAGGAGGTAAATCGTTTGATCAAGCAATTTGCTGAAACACGCAAGATGATGAAGATGATGACCTCAGGTAAAATGAAAAATATGATGCGCAATATGCCGCAACAACAATAATATTCAAAAGAAGACAGTCAATGGAATTGATAGACGGTAAAAAAATATCCCTGCAACTCAAAGAGGAAATTGCTCAGGCAGTTGCTGAACGCAAAGAGAAAGGGCTAAAAATACCTCATTTAGCAGTTATCCTTGTGGGAGAGGATGGAGGTAGTCAAACCTACGTGAACATGAAAGTGAAAGCATGTGAGTTCGTTGGTTTCAAATCTACAAAAATTGACTATCCTGTTACCGTTTCAGAAGAAGAATTGCTCAATAAAATCCGTGAATTTAATAACGATTCGGATGTGGACGGGTTATTAGTGCAATTACCATTGCCAAAACATATTTCTGATGAGAAAGTAATTGATACCATTGATCAATCAAAAGATGTGGATGGTTTTCATCCAATTTCAATGGGTAAATTAGTCGCTGGATTACCGACATTCTTGCCAGCTACTCCAGCCGGTATAATGGAATTGTTGGATCGTTATAATATCGAAACTGAAGGAAAGCACTGTGTGGTATTAGGTCGTAGCCATATTGTGGGTACACCAATGACATTATTGATGTCTCGTAAAGCAAAGCCAGGCAACGCAACCGTTACTATGTGTCACAGTCGCACAAAGAATATTGCTGAAATTACGCGTCAGGCTGATATTATTATTGCAGCCCTTGGCTCACCAGAGTTTGTAAAAGCTGATATGGTAAAAGAGGGCGCTGTAGTTATTGATGTAGGTACAACCCGCGTAAAATCAGATCAAACCAAAAGTGGCTGGAAACTAAAAGGAGATGTAGCTTTTGATGAGGTAAAAGACAAAACTAGCTATATCACGCCAGTTCCCGGAGGCGTAGGCCCAATGACCATTGCATCATTGCTAAAAAACACACTGATGGCGGTGGAAATGAAAGGAAAATAAGAAATTCTAAAAAATATTTGAACGGTTGCTCAATTGAGTGTCCGTTTTTTTTGCGCTGCCGTGCGATTTCATTGCGTGGCTTTTCTAAATTTTTTGCTGTCTTAATAATTAATTAAACTACTAATTGATAGCTTTTTAAGCTAATGTAGTGCTATATTTAAATAATACCACGCGAAAGATTGACTTCGTCGAACTTCGTTTCGCGCGGTAGGACATTGAGCTCGCGCCAACGGTGAGTAATAAATATATTAAGAGATCTTAGTTAGTAGTCTCCACACTCTTCACATCCTTAATAGCATCCATCACAATGGCTGCTTCTATGTTGGTGCCCCATAATTGATGATGTGCGTGTAAGGTGCCGATTACTTTTACTTTCTTGTTTAGTACTTTTACCTTCTCTTTTACAGGCCGTATGCCTGCGTCGTGTGTTTCAAGGGCAATGTGTGAACCATCGCTAAGTTAAATGTATATTCTTTTGGATGGTTTTTTGGGACTGTCTGGTCTGGCACTTTCGGGTAGCATCATTGTTTTGTATACTCCGATTAGAGCAACCTCTTTGTTTACATTTTTGTCAAAATCTTTTTTTGTGGTTACTGCAGTCAAATTTTGTGCAAGCGACATGGAGAACATGCCTAACATAAATGATGCTACTATAATAAGTTTTTTCATGGTTTTATCCTTTGGTTAACCTTTATGAAACGTTGAAATAAAATGAATATTATTTGTCCCTGTAGTACAAATATACAAAATGTTTATTGAAAGGGGGAGTGTTATTTTTCCGCAATTACCAACATTTCAAAATCGTTGGTTGTAAGTTTATCTTCTCGACTAAATGCTCCCAGTCTTGCGCCAAAAATTTCAATCTTTTTGAACCCAAGCGACTTGAGTTGCCATGTGATCTCTGATGGCACATAGTACCTTTCATTACACTCTAGTTTTATTTCATTACCATTATCATCTATTAAACTGGTTATGTTATGGTCTCTAAATGTCATTAAATTGAAACTGTGATTTCCATATTCTGCTTGTCCTTAAGTTGCTTCTTTTTCCATAAATTCTTTTACAGAATTGAAAAGTGGGAAAAGGCCATTCAGGCAGGTAAAAACAAATTTACCACCGGATTTTAATGTGTTAAATGCACTTTGAAGAATTGCAAAATTCATTTCGTCTGTTTCCATCAGTGAAAAGCCACCTTCACAAAGCATAATTGCACAATCAAATTCCTCTATGTATGGAAGTTTTCTTGCATCTTGTTGCTCAAATCTGATTGTTAGGTTTGCTGCTGAGGCTTTTTCTCTCGCTTTTTGAAGCATGTTTTCAGATAAATCAACTCCTACAACATTGTATCCTCTTTTCGTGAGTTCAATAGTATGACGACCTGTTCCACACCCAATATCAAGAATTTTTTTTGAAGCGTCTTTGTCTATCTCCTTTTCTAAAAAGTCACATTCACCCAGCGTACCCTGAGTGAATGGTTCGCTATCATATTTATTTCCGTAATTTTCGAATAGTTGCTCGTACCATTGTTTCATTTGAAAATCATTTGATTAATACCCCAAAAGATACGCAAAAATGATAGGTGCAACAATAGTGGCATCCGATTCAATAATTAATTTCGGAGTATCAATATCCAGTTTTCCCCAAGTTATTTTTTCGTTGGGAACTGCACCAGAATATGATCCATAACTGGTTGTAGAGTCTGATATTTGACAGAAATAATCCCAGAAAGGTGTATCTGTTCTTTCTAAATCCTGATAAAGCATTGGAACCACACAAATAGGAAAATCGCCGGCAATTCCACCACCAATCTGGAAGAATCCGATTTTATTTTCTTGTGTATTTTCTGTGTACCAGTCTGCCAGCCACATCATATATTCAATACCAGATTTCATGGTTTGAGGTTTTAACTCGCCTTTGATACAATATGAGGCAAAAATATTTCCCATGGTTGAATCTTCCCATCCGGGAACAACTATGGGTAAATTTTTCTTAGCAGCGGCTAGCATCCAACTGTTTTGTGGATCAATTTCGTAGTATTGTTCCAATATGCCTGAATTTAACATGCGATACATAAATTCATGTGGGAAAAGCCTTTCGCCTTTGTTCTCTGCCTCTTCCCAAATATCGAAAATATGCTGTTGTAATCTACGGAAGGCTTCCTCTTCCGGAATACAAGTATCTGTTACACGGTTTAATCCTTTTTCCAATAATTCCCATTCTTGTTTTGGGGTAAGATCACGATATTCCGGCACACGCTTATAGCTTTTGTGTGCTACCAGGTTCATAATGTCTTCCTCCAGGTTGGCTCCGGTGCATGATATAATTTGTACTTTATCCTGACGGATCATTTCGGCTAATGATTTTCCCAGTTCAGCAGTACTCATAGCACCGGCGAGGGTAATCATCATTTTGTTGCCTTTGTCTAATTGTGCCTGATAGGCATCTGCGGCATCAACCAATGCAGCTGAGTTGAAGTGTTTGAAATGGGTATTTACAAACTCTTTGATATATCCTTTTTTATCCATCTTTTTTAACGTTTAGGGGTTAATCCTATGCAATTTAGTCTCAGGTATTTTTTCTGCCCAAAATTTTTATTC
>PKTE01000334.1 GCA_002869335.1 Salinivirgaceae bacterium
CGAATAAGGGCAATTTCTCGCTGATCTTCTTCTGTAAATAATGTATCCGCAATTCCCTGATGCATTATGTTGGAATACATTAACCGAATAATATCTAAATAGAAATTTATATCACGCAGTTGTTCTCCTGACAATGATTTATCTGCGGCATAGGCTTCAATGCCTTTTTCAGTCTCCTCATTAAATACGGAATCGTAGTCAATAAAGGTTTGAGGCTTAAAACGATAAAATATTTTCGCTAATTTCAGAATACTATCTTGCTGTTTTTCAATCACATCCTTGTCCTTTTGAATAGCAAAGTCAAAAGGAGCAATTAAATCTTCGTGCATCCAGGGAGCACCTTTTCTAAATTCGAAACCAAATTTTCGTTCGGTAGGCAATAAAATAACCAATATTGCTACAGTAATAACAAAAAGTAAAGACCTGAATATGTCTTCTTTATGTTTTCTAAGGTATTTAAAAAGTCTTCCCATATTAGATTAATTCAGACAAACACAACAAAATTAATGCAACATTCTGTTTCTGAAATATTTATTTCTTATTACGCTTTTGAAGGTTAGTTTGTTCAGAAGTGATAAATCTTTGAAGCTCTTCTATCCTTACAACTTTATCCGTATATCCTAAATTCTGAAATGTCAACAGCAATGAACTAAAAACCTGATTAATAAAATGGACATTGTCTGCTGGTTGAAAATAAGCTTCCCTTGATTCCATTTTATTTTTCTTCAACATCTTGGACAATTCTTCTTTTCCAAAGATAGCCCCATTATTGTATGGATTAATATAAAATAAAACACCTGTTTGATCCTGACCAGCATACCGTGCCAATTTCTAATCATGATATGCCAATAAATAATTATGAGGTAGTTTAACACCATAAACAGGCATTTCAATAGATTGCGCCAAAGAAGCGTAAAGCAATGCAATTGAATACTGATTACCCCGTTTCGTGTCAAGCAAATTATTTATAAAAAAATGCTGTGGACTAGTTGGATTACTTCTACTACCTTGAAATTTATGAACCTGGAATAGAACATGATTTAAAACACGGACCTTTTCCAATGCTGTCAGCTGTGGATTAATTTCCAACCATAAATCTCTTTTTACCTCCTCAAATTGAGAATTAATATCTTTAAACTCATAATCAGGATATTGGAATAATGTGAGCAAATAACTTCCATATATTAAATTGAAATCGCTATTATCGATCCAACTGGAAATCTGCTTCTTTAAAAAATCGAAATTAATTTTCTGAAGAATATTCTCAATTCTACCCTGCACAAGAGAATTAGCTGAACTCTCCCAGAACATTTCCAATTCACGTACAATAGGCTTTCCAAACTTTAGAAATTTCTCTTCAATTGCACGATAAACCTCATCGCTGGGGTCATCCATCAAATTAAGTAAAAAATCGAGTTCTTTGTTCATGTTAATAAGTTAACCTGTCAAGAACGGTTTTTATCGTTTTTTTAATTTCTGTTTTATAATCTTTACTATACTCACCTCTTTTTCTGTTGGCTATAATATTACAAATTGTAACAGCTCTATGCCCTAGTAACTTTGACAAGCCATAAATAGCAGAGCATTCCATCTCATAATTTGTAAAACGGTCGCCATCAAGTTCAAGGTTGCTTATTTTTTCATTAATGTCGCCATCTTTTATATCTAAACGTAAAACTCTACCCTGTGGTCCATAAAATCCCGGTGCAGAAATAGTTATACCTTCAGTGCAACCCGGTTTTAAAATACCATATAAATCTTCATCAGACTCAACAAAATAAGGTACAGCCAACTTCTTATAATACCCCATATGATCAAGGAACTGGTTTTCAAGAGCAAGGTTACTTATTTTGTCTCTTCCTTCATAAAAGTTCAGCAATCCATCAAAACCACAGGCAATTTTTGAGATTACAGGAGTATCAACAGGAATATCAGCCTGTAAAGCCCCAGAAGTTCCAATTCTTACAAAAGTTAATTGCCTATGAGTATCTTTTACTTCTCGTTTATCAAGATCAATATTAGCCAGTGCATCTAACTCATTTACAACAATATCGATATTATCAGTACCAATACCTGTTGATAATACAGTTATTCGGCTTCCATTATATGTACCTGTTTTTGTTCTAAACTCACGGTTTTGTTTAGTTACCTCAACCTTATCAAAAAATTCAGCCACTACATCGACTCTATTTTGATCTCCAACCAATATAATTGTATCAGCAATTTCCTCAGGTTTAAGGTGTAAATGAAAAATCGATCCATCAGGATTAACTATCAACTCAGATGCTTGTATTTGCGCCATATATGTTTAAATTTGTAATTAACAATAATTTTTCCGCGTACGTAATTGTTATGCGATTAAGATATCAAAACTATTAAAATTATCTCAAGTACGCTAACAATAGCGCTATTATTAGTTAGAAAAAACATACAAAATAATACATATAATGGAACAAAAAGATAAAAAAATATTAGTTCCGGTTGATTTTTCAGACAAATCAAAAGAAGGAATATATCAGGCTATACAAATTGCCAAAGTTACAGGTTCTAAAATATGCTTGTTACATGTAATAAGAACTAACCTTCCGCCATGGAATTTCATGGACGAAAAAGAATTTACAAATCAAATAGTTACAATTGAGCAAGCATTAATTGCAGAAGCTGAAAAGCTTGTAGATAGCAAGCCACCTGTTTTTACAGCCATCGTAAAAAAAGGAAAACTTTGCGATACCATCTTAGAGCAGTCAAAAGAACTCAACGTTGAAATGATTGTTATGGGAACTTCTACTGAAGATAATATCAAAAAGAAAATTATTGGTAGTAATGCTCTTCGTGTTACTACAGAAGCAGAAGTACCTGTTGTAACGGTTAAAAAAGGATGTGCCAGCAGTAAAATAGAAAAAATTATAGTTCCATTAGACCTCACAAAAGAGACAAAAGAAAAAGTGAGTGATGCAATTCAACTTGCACGCCAACTCAATTGCAAAATATTTGCAGTTTCATTCTCATCAACCAATGATGAATATGTGGTAAATCATTTGAAAAGACAACTAGCACAGGTTAAAACTTTTGTTTCAGAAGCTGGTATTGAAATTGAAGCTGAATATAAATATTATAACTCTGGAAGCAGAGATGAAAAATTAGTAGAATATATTCAGGAAAAAGAAGGTGACATTGTAATGATTACAACTCATCAGCAAGCAGAAATTATTAGATTCTTCCTTGGATCATTTGCTGAAGAGGTAATCCATGGCGCACCAGTTCCTGTATTAAGTATAGTACCTAAAGGTACATTCAAAACAATTATGACAATGCCTGGCACTGATTAACCAACAAAAAGAAACATTACTTGTATTATATCATAACGATTTGATAGTGCTTCTATCAAATCGTTAAATATTTATAAAAAGAGAAAAATAAACAATTTAAACCCTATTACAATGAAAAAAGGACTTCAGCAACTTATTATTGCAGCAATTGCCATCTTTATTCTTATCGTATTTTTTGGCAGCAGTATGTTTTACAAAGTAAATCCCGGTGAAAGAGCCATCATCTTCCGTCAGTTTGCAGGTGGACTAGATACTTCACACGTATACGTACCTGGATTTCACGTAGTAGCTCCATGGAATGATTTTATCAATTATAATGTTAAAGAACAAAAATCAGAAGAAACAATGGACGTTTTGGATAAAAACGGACTATCTGTAAACATTGATATTTCGGTACGTTTCAACCCAAATTATAAAGACATTCCATATCTACACAGACAATTTGGACAAGACTATATAAATCAATTAATAATTCCTGAAATCAGAAGTACAGTAAGACAGGTTGCAGGGCGTTATACAGCTGAGGAAATATATTCAACCAAAAGGTCTGAAGTTGAAAAAGCAATTATTGACGAAGCAGGCTTGAAATTAGATGCTAATTACATCGATATGAGAGCATTACTTATTCGCTCCATCAAACTTCCTCAAGACATCCGTATGGCTATTGAGAGTAAACTTAAGCAGGAGCAAGAAGCTCTAGCATATCAGTTTAAACTTGAAAAAGAGAAAAGTGAAGCTGAACGTAAGCGTATTGAGGCAGAAGGAGAAGCTCGTGCAAACCAAATTATTAATCAAAGTTTGACTACAAATCTGCTTAGAATGAGAGGAATTGAAGCTACAGTAAAACTATCAGAATCACCTAATAGCAAAACCGTTATTATTGGTTCTGGAAAAGACGGAATGCCACTAATACTAAATAATTAAGAAATAGTTTATAAAAAAATGGCAGTTTCGTTTGAAACTGCCATTTTTTTTATGATTTAATTCAGAATTAATTTCTATCTATACAATTTAAATCTTCAAAAGCTTGTTTCAAGCGTGCAGCCATTGATACTTCAAGTTCACGTAGCCATTTACGAGGATCGTAATATTTTTTATTTGGCTTATCATCACCATCTGGATTACCAATTTGTGCTTGTAAGTAATCTCTATTCTTCAACTCATATTGACGAACACCGTCCCAGGCTGCCCATTGAGTATCAGTATCAATATTCATTTTAATTACTCCATAACCAATAGCCTCTCTGATTTCTTCTAATGAAGAGCCCGATCCACCATGAAATACAAAGTTCACAGGTAATCCGCTTAAACCCTCTTTTTCATTAATATACTTTTGTGAGTTATCTAAAATCTTTGGAGTTAACTTCACATTACCAGGCTTATAAACACCATGTACATTTCCAAATGAAGCAGCAATTGTAAAGTTTTTAGATACTTTTGAAAGCTCTGTGAAAGCATAGTGTACTTCTTCTGGCTGAGTATATAATAATGAAGAATCAACACCAGAATTATCCACACCATCTTCTTCTCCGCCAGTTACACCTAACTCAATTTCAAGAGTCATACCCATTTTATCCATGCGAGCTAAATACTGCTTACAAATTTCAATATTCTCTTCAATTGGCTCTTCAGATAAATCTAACATATGAGATGAAAACAATGGTTTTCCAGTTTTTTCAAAGTTCTTCTCAGAAGCATCCAATAAACCGTCAATCCATGGTAACAATTTTTTAGCAGCATGGTCAGTATGAAGAATTACCGGAACTCCATACAATTCAGCCATATGATTTACATGTAAAGCCCCAGCAAGAGCACCTGCTATTGATGGCTCCTGCCCAGGTAAATCCAATCCTTTTCCGGCTACAAATGCAGCACCACTGTTAGAAAATTGAATAATTACAGGTGAGTTAACTGCTTTAGCAGCTTCAAGAACTGCATTAATTGAATTTGTACCAACAACATTAACTGCTGGTAAAGCAAATTTATTTTCTTTCGCTACTTCGAAAACTTTATTGACATCCTCTCCTACGAGAACACCTGGTTTTACTACATCAAAAATTTTAGTCATAAGTATCGGTTTTTTTTAGAATTCTAAAGTGTAAAATTAAACAATAAATAGGAATATCATAACAGACATTGCATTCAAAACTTGCACCATACAAATTATAACACTTATTTTGTAAAAAAAGCAAATGTCTAAACTATATAACAACTTAAGCCTGGAATCGTTTCACACTTTTGGAATAAAAGAATATTCAAAAGGCTTATTTGAATTTAACAACCCTGCAGAACTAAAAGAATTTCTGCTTTCCCCTGAGTCAAAAAAATTTGATCGATTATTGCCAATTGGTACTGGAAGTAATTTATTATTTACAAAAAAGTTCAATGGTTGCTTATTACATTGTACCGATAAATCAATTGAAAAGGTGGAATCTACAAAGGAAACTGTTCATGTAAAAACTGGAGCTGGTTGGGAATGGGATGATTTTGTGCAATGGGCAGTAAATGAAAATCTCTATGGAATTGAAAATCTCTAGTTGATTCCGGGCACTACTGGTGCAACACCAGTTCAAAATA
>PKTE01000081.1 GCA_002869335.1 Salinivirgaceae bacterium
CTTACGACAAGGTTTTGGTGTAATACGAATGGGGCAAAACGGTAAAGGATTAAAAAGATAAAAAAAGCCAAGAGCTGAGGGCCAAGAGCTAAGGACTTAAGAGAGAACAAAAAAATTGAAATAAAGAAATTAACATACAAATAGACAATAAACGACACATAACTATGAATAAACTTTTACTATTGATTCCCCTATTCATATTGACAATGGCGGGTTTTGCACAACAAAATCTGGCCTGGTCAATTGATTATGAAACATGGGACAATAACGGTCAACCCTCTTTGTTTATCAACTGCGGTGCGGATGATTTATTTAACGCTGGAGAGGAAATTACCATTGAACTATGGATACGCGCCTATACTTTTGCTGAAAATCGCAAAGTACTGGGAAAAATCGTATACTACGATCCTATCGATAATGGATATGTACTTGGTTTTGAGAACTTGCATGTGTATGCGGAGTATCTCAATCCTACATTACAACAAGTTCCTCGTCCAGGCGATGGTCCGATGCCTGCAGATTCAGCCTATGTACATATGGTTACTACTTACTCATCGGCCACTGGAAATATTAAAAACTACGTAAACGGAATTTTAACCGGAGAAACCACCATGTTTCCATCTGATCCTATTGTAGATAATGATGCTCCTTTTATCATTGGAAATGCACCTTGGGACACAGTTTCATTCCAGTTTTACGGAGATCTGGATGAAGTGCGCGTTTGGGATCAAGCTAAAACACAAGCTGAAATTCAACAATCAATGCACGTAGAACTTGAAGGTACAGAAACAGGACTTGTAGCTTATTACAATTTTAATGAGGCTGATGGAGCCAATGTCCCTGATAAATCCGCCAATCAATTTGACGGGACACTCTCAAATTACGACCATATCAGTACTTCTTTTGCGCCAAGTGGAGCACCTGTAGGTGATTTGACCATGGCTAGCATGCAAGATGTGGGCGCTATTTGGTACCGAAACGAGGAAAATTTCCACCGCATTGTAACTGACCATGGTATAACCATTATCAGTGATTTGCAAGAAAAAGATTTCCGTAAATACCTTGTGGAAGGACACAACGGAGCTACAGGAGTTACTACTGATAATACACCAATTATTAATCCAGCCGGCTTCCAACGTACAGCCCGCGAATGGTATATAAACTGCAGCAATAACTTTTGGGGCGGATTAACCGTAACCCTTGATGAAGCTCAGTTTAATAATGGATTCCCAGACGATGCTTCGATGGACAATTATGCATTACTTTATCGCGAAAATGAATCTGATCCATACACAAGCATCATGCATCCTACTTCGCCATTTACAGGTATATTGCAGTTCAACAATTGCCATTTTGCAAGCGGTTATTATGCAGTTGGATATTCAACTGAAGCATTCGAAATACAAGACCCTAATGCCATCGACGAATCGGTATTTGCACACGTGAATATTTCACCTAATCCGGTCGTATCAAACCTTCAGATAAAAGGTATTCCACCATACACACAAGTTATTCTTTTCAATATTTGTGGCAAGGAAATAATTAACCAAAGACTAAACAACAACTCACTGGATTTAAGTCAATTAAAAGAAGGAGTTTATATTCTAAAACTACAACATAGCAATCAAATTTCTACCCATAAAATAATTAAAAACAACTAAAGCAAAATATTATGAGACTAAACATTACACTACTTTCACTGATCATTTTGCTGGCATTCTCATGGAGTGCCACGGCACAAAATTATGCGCTTCAGATGGACGGAACCGACAATAAAGTTGGTATTATGGACAGCGAAGAGCTCAACCCTACCGATGCACTTACAGTAGAAGCATGGATAAAAGCATACGAATGGCCAAGCAGCGTTTGGGCAGGCGTAATTCTTGGAAAACAAGGTACTAATCCTGATAAAGGATACTGTTTTACGGGTGGTGAAAACGGAAAAGTAGAATTTACTGTATCGCTTGACGAAGCATGGAGTGCAGTAGCAACACCAGCTATTTTAGGAACCGATGCATGGTACCATGTGGCAGGAGTTTATGATGGAACAACTATGAAAATTTATGTTAACGGAATTCTGCAAAATACAACAGATGTAACAGGCACTTTTACTCCAGGCACAGGCGTAGTTATGAATCTGGGCGACAACCCCACATGGCCAGGTCGTTTTTGGAATGGTGTAATTGATGAAGTACGTATTTGGAATGTAGCACGCACTGGGCAAGAAATTCAAGATAATCTTGCCACAGAACTTACAGGAACAGAAACAGGTTTAGTAGCCTACTACCCAATGAATGAAGGTGAAGGCGACACTATTGCTGATTTAACAGGAAACGAAAATACAGGTCAACTTATCAATATGGTTGCTGAAGACTGGGTTACTGGTTTTGAACCAACCACATCTGATGTAGGTGTATTGGGTATTGCTTCTCCATCTGCAGTTGGAAGTGGTTTTACTGGTACTGAAGCTGTAA
This sequence comes from Salinivirgaceae bacterium, assembly GCA_002869335.1. Lineage (GTDB taxonomy): Bacteria > Bacteroidota > Bacteroidia > Bacteroidales > Salinivirgaceae > Salinivirga. Next base: position 2,475 of record PKTE01000081.1, read on the forward strand.
AAGTTGAAGTAAAGAACTTTGCCAACAGTCCAATTAGCACTTTTGACGTATCGTACGTAGTAAATGGTGGTGATACTGTTACCGAAACAGTTAATACAGAAATTGCTGCCTTTGAAACATATATTTATGCTTTTGGTGGAACAATTGATTTGAGTGGAGTAAGTGAAGTTGAAATAACTGCATTTACAACACTTGATGGCGATTCTAACATGGAGAATGATACTGTAACGGAAGTAATTTCTCCATCTCTGAATATTTTAGTATTTGATGAAACTCGTCACAACTATGGAAGTTATGGACAAACACAAAACCGTACCATTTATATGCCTGAAAATCTCGATGCTTATAGTCAGGTATTGATGCATGCTGATTTAACTTGTCCTAGTGGTGGTTGCGACCCATGGGATCAGCCTGCTAAGATTAGTATCAATAAAAATGCAGAAAGCTGGGAATTGGCACGTTATATAACTCCATACGGAATAGCTTGTGGTGATTGGACGTGGGATATTTCAGATTTTCGTGAACTACTTACCGAAAAAGTAGAATGGGAAAGTTACATTCAAGTGTGGGGTTCTTCAGGCTGGCTATTAACCTTAGAACTTGAGTTTATCGAAGGTGAAATGCCATACGATGCAGCGCATATTTCAAAACTCTGGTGCACAGACAATTGGGTATATGGTGATCCTGAAGTTTCTTACGACTTTGATGAAATGGTTGTACCTATTGGTGCAAATACCAACGCAGCTAAAATTCGGATGACTATGACAGGACACGGACAAGGCAATACTGACAATGCCGCGGAGTTTTCAGAGTTTACACATCATATTCATGTAGATGGCGTAGAAACTTTTGAACAACACCTTTGGAAAGCTGACTGTAATGCAAACTCTTGCAGCCCTCAAAACGGTACATGGCAATATTCACGTGCAGGATGGTGCCCCGGACAAGATGTACAGCCATGGGAATGGGATATGGAAGGACATTTTACACCAGGAGTTCCGGTTGCGCTTGATTTTGTATTAGCTGACTACACAAACCTTCTAAATACAGGATATAACAGTGGATCACATACAGAACCACATTATCGCTGCCATTCCTATTTTGTGCAGTACGAAGGCGCCAATAATGGAACAGAAGATGTATTTACTGCTACAAGTCAATTCAGCGGGTATCCAAACCCAACAAGTGGAACCTTTACAGTTGTTGGTAAAGTTGAACCTTTAAAAGAAATTTCTGTGTATAGCATCGATGGAAAACTGCTACACACCTACCCTGTAAATTTACAGGAACAATTTAGCATTGATCTTTCAGTATACTCGTATGGAATTTACATGATTCAGGCAAAATCAGAAAATCATGTAGGCACCATTAGAGCTATTGTGCAAGGAAAATAAAATCCCGGAAATAATAGAAAGTGACTACACTAAAGCCCTGTCGTTGATTCAACGGCGGGGTTCTTTTTATCGATTAAACTAAAAAAGCTATGTAGGATAATTAAGTTGAATCTATGACATTATCTCTAACTCGATTGTTCTTAGTCTAGTGTGAAACAAACAATAATCTTAAATCAAATATCCAATATCAGTTTATAACTAAAACGTTCTTATATTGCAACTTAATTTAAAATACCTTAAGAACTCACTGCAAACTAAGACAATGGATATCAACATCTTAAAAACTTTAAAAGGACACATAGAATTCTCAGACACCGGGAAAGGCACTCCCATCCTATTCTTTCACGGTGGACACTCCAATTGCAGAGAAACACTATTCCATAAAGGATTTGACACCAATAAATACATGCTAATTACCCCTTCCAGACCGGGATATGGCTATACACCACTAGAAGACCACACCACACCGGAAAAAACTGCTGAACTGGTTCATGCATTAATTAATGATCTGGGCATCAATAAAGTAATTGTATATGCTATTTCTGCCGGAGGATTGTCGGGTATTGCTTTTGCGGCAATTTACCCTGAAAAGGTTGATAAACTAATATTAGCCTCTGCAGTGACAAAAAAATGGCTCAAAAAAACCGATAAAGTATACAAAGCAGGGAAAAAACTATTCAACCCACGCATGGAGCGAAATACCTGGAGCATGGTGAGAACCTTCTCAGGCATTTTTCCCGGTATGATTGCCAAAAATTTTTTCAAACAATTCTCCAGTGCAAAACCCCATAACCTGGACAAAGCAGATATAAAAGAATTGATTGCCACCTTTGCCCATTACCGTTCCAAAACAGGTTTTATGAGCGATCTGGAGCACGATATCCCAAACTACATGCTTTCTAAAATCCATTGTCCAACGCTCATTGCGCATAGTAAAAACGATAAAAGCGTTTCATTCGACCATGCAGAACACGCCTACAAGCAAATTCCAAATGCACAATTATTAACTTTGGAAAATGAATGGGGTCATCTATTCTGGATTGGGAAGGACGCAACTGAAACTATTACAAAAATTTTAAAATTTGTTGAAAACGAGAAAACAACTGAATAATTCAATTAAAACCAAAATTCTATGAAAGGACAAAAAAGAGCAAATATTAAACCAGGTCTAGAAGTGGGAATTGTCCTTAAAGAGGATCAACATTCAGGGAATATCACCAAAAGAGTTGTAAAACAAATTCTAACCAATAGCCCTCATCATCCGCATGGTATAAAAGTCCGTTTAACTTCCGGAGAGGTTGGCCGAGTTAAAGAAATTTACAAAACCGACGAATAAGAATGTAATTCTATCATTATCAACAAGAAATATGAAATTCGAAAGATATAATTTTACAGATAAAATAAAAGAAAATCTCAGGGAACTGGGTTACAAACGCCCCACAGATATTCAATTTAAATCTATCCCTCCTATTCTACGAGGCGAAGACGTGCTGGCAGTAGCCCAAACCGGAACCGGCAAAACTGTGGCATTTGCCCTACCAATGATACAACTTCTATCGACCAGCCATAGAGCAAACAAATATACTGTACGCTGCATTGTGATGGTTCCAACCCATGAACTTGCTATACAGGTAAGCGGTGAATTTAAAAAATTAGCTGCCGGAACATCGGTTAAAATTGAGGGTATTTACGGCGGTACCGATCAAGATCCACAAATTAAAAATCTGAACAATGGAGTAGATGTGGTCGTGGCTACGCCTGGTCGATTATTCGATTTGCACAGCCAGGGACACCTGATGCTCAACGCCGTTGAAACACTTATTCTCGATGAAGCAGATCACATGTTAGAGCTTGGATTTAAACACGACATGAATCAACTCATAAAAAAGCTTCCTAAACAAAGGCAGGTCTTGTTTTTTTCAGCAACCATCAACAAAAAAGTCAAAGATGCTGCCTATTCGCTTGTTCATAAACCAGTACGCATTCAAATTTCACCTAAAGATACCGTTTCAAGAAACATAA
>PKTE01000238.1 GCA_002869335.1 Salinivirgaceae bacterium
AATAAATATGAACTATGTCTTTCTGAAGAGTCAAAGAATTTAATTGAGGCTAGCAGAAACTATCTCGACCAAAAAATGCAAAACCAAACAGAGCCAATTTATGGCATAAATACTGGTTTTGGTTCGCTTTGCGATAAAAAAATATCACGCGAAGACCTTTCTGATTTGCAACGTAACCTGGTTATGTCTCATGCTTGTGGTACAGGTGATGAGGTTGATTCTCAGATAGTAAAGTTGATGATGCTTTTGAAAGTTCATGCATTGTCATTGGGTAAAAGTGCAGTGCAATTGCAAACAGTAGAGCGCATTATTGATATGTACAATAATGATATTATTCCTATTGTATATCAGCTAGGTTCACTTGGAGCATCTGGTGATTTGGCGCCACTTGCACATTTATTTTTACCATTGCTTGGAGAGGGAGAGGTAATTTTAAAAGGTCAGCGTATGCGCAGTGAACGTATGTTGGAATGGAAAGGATGGGAGCCTACAAAATTGCGTAGTAAGGAAGGTTTGGCACTGTTAAATGGAACACAGTTTATGAGTGCACATGCCGTATTAGCCTTAATACGTATTTTCAAATTACAAAAATTTGCTGATCTGGTTGGTTCGCTTTCAATTGATGCGTACGATGGCATTTTGGAGCCTTTTAGCGACGAATTGCATCAGATTAGACCACATCATGGCCAAATTGAGACTGCTCAGAACGTAAGAGCTATTTTGGATGGATCAGAAATCGCCGCACAACCTAAAAAGCATGTTCAGGATCCATATTCGTTCCGCTGTATTCCTCAGGTTCATGGAGCATCGAAAGACGCTGTGAATCACGTGGCACAAATTGTTGAAACAGAAATAAACTCGGTAACAGATAATCCAACTATTTTCATTGAGCAGGATAAAATATTGTCCGGTGGAAATTTTCATGGGCAACCATTGGCATTAGGAATGGATTATTTAGCCATGGCATTAGCTGAGTTGGGAAATATATCTGAACGCCGTGTTGCTCAATTGATTATGGGTAACAGAGGTTTGCCAGAATTTCTTGTGGCCAATCCAGGATTAAATTCTGGTTTAATGATTCCGCAATATACAGCAGCATCTATTGTAAATCAGAATAAACAATTGTGTACACCATCCTCAATTGACAGTATTGTTTCTTCAAACGGACAGGAAGATCACGTGAGCATGGGAGCTAACAGTGCTACCAAGCTATTACGAGTTGTGGATAATGTAGAGCGTTTATTAGCTATCGAATTAATCAATGCGGCGCAGGCTATTAATTTTAGACGTCCATTAAAAACTTCACCTTATTTAGAAGAGTTCCTTGCTGCATTTACTGAAGGATTTCCATTCATTGAAAATGATCGCGTGCTGGCAGAGGACATTAAATATGCTGTGAGTTTTATTAGACACGGGAAATTTGAATAAGAATTATATATTAAATGGGAATTTGTTTTGAACGAATTCCCATTATTTTTCTATAATAAAGCACTTTATTGAAAATATTTACGTTACAAACCTGAAAAAATAAAATTGTGAATGACTCAAACTTTTGTTACGTTTGAGTCGAAAAATCAGTCCAAATAAATAATTAATAGTCATGTACAAAATCAAAATGATGCTAATATCTGTAACGGCCTTATTCTTATTAGGTTGTGCAGGAGGCGGCAATGATCACAAAGTAATTCAAAAAACAGATGAGAATGGTTATGCATACAAAGAAGTAACCAACGACCCTTATCATGCGCGTATTTATACACTTGAAAATGGACTTAAAGTTTATTTAAGTGTAAACAACGACGAACCACGTGTACAAACATACATTGGTGTAAAAGCCGGTTCAAGCTACGATCCTGCTGAAACAACAGGTTTGGCCCACTACCTTGAGCATATGATGTTCAAAGGAAACAGTAAAATTGGGGCTTTAGATTGGGAAACTGAAAAAGAGATGCTCAAGCAAATCTCTGATTTGTATGAAAAGCATAAAGCAACAGATGATCCTGAAAAGAAAAAGGAGATTTATGCCGAAATTGACAAAATCTCATTTGATGCTGCTAAGTTAGTTGCTGCTAATGAGTATGATAAGCTTTTATCATCACTTGGAGCAAAAGGAACAAATGCTTATACTTCAAATGAACGTACTGTGTATATGAACGATATACCAGTAAATGAAATGGAAAAATGGTTAGAGGTTGAAAGTACTCGCTTCGGACAATTAGTTTTGCGCTTGTTCCACACTGAGCTTGAAACAGTTTATGAAGAGTTTAATATGGGGCAGGATAATGACGGTCGTCAGGCCTATTTTGCTCTATATCGTAACTTATTTCCAGTACATGTTTACGGAGAACAAACTACAATTGGTAAAGCTGAGCATTTGAAAAATCCATCAATGGTGAATATTCACAAGTATTTTGATACTTATTATCGTCCAAATAACATGGCTTTAGCTATGGTTGGAGATATCAAAATGGATGAAACAATTCAACTGATTGACAAATACTTTGGTAAACTTGAGAGAAAAGAGGTTGCTCCTGTAGAGCATAAACCTGCTAAAGATATTAGTGGTGTTGTTACCGAAACTGTAACTGGGCCACAGCCTGCAAATGTTATGGTTGGTTTTCGTTTGAATGGAGTGAAGTCTGATGATCGTAAACTAGCTGGATTAATAGATCATATGTTAAGCAATAGGACTGCGGGGTTAATTGACTTAGATTTAGTACAAGAGCAAAAAGTACAACGTGCAGGAACTTATACTTCTTTTATGAAAGATTATGGAATGCATGTATTTTACGGAATGCCTCGTCAGGGACAAGAATTGCAGGAGGTTGCTGATTTAATGCTTGCCGAACTTGATAAAATTAAAAAAGGTGAGTTTGATCAGTGGTTAATGGATGCTTGTATCAAAGATATGAAAGTGAGTAAAATACGTCGTATGGAAGGTAAATGGCGCGCTCATGACTTTATTGATGCTTTTGCCAATGATTTTGCCTGGGAAAACTATATTACTTACCTCGAAGATTTAGAAAAAATCAAAAAAGAAGATTTAGTTGCTTTTGCCAATGCTAAATATGGAGAAGATTATGTAATCATTTTCAAAGAGCAAGGTGAGAAAGCAGACGCTGTAAAGGTTGATAAACCTGAAATAACTTCCCTTGAATTAAATCGTTCAGGTCAATCTGAGTTTTTTAAAGCAGTTACATCGGAGCCTGCCAAAAGATTAGAGCCAATGTTCCTTGATTTCGAGAATCGCATTGCTCATTCTCAAGTAACAGAAGGTGTTAAGCTTAGCACTATCGAAAATAAAACAAATGAGTTGTTCCGTATGCAGTATATCATTCCAATGGGTAAAAATCATAACAATATGATTCCTTTGGCTGTAAAATATCTTGAATATCTTGGAACAGATAAATATTCTCCTGCTGAATTTAAACAAGAGTTATTTAAGCATGGTTTGAGCTTTGGAGTATCAGCTGGCGAGGAAGATTCATATGTGTATATTTCTGGTTTGGAAGAGTCATTAGATAAAGGTATTGAGCTTTTAGAACATATGATTGCCAATGCTAAACCTGATCAGGAAGCCTATGACAAATATGTTCAAAAGATTTTGAAAGATCGTTCTAACGCTAAAGAATCTCAAAGTAATATACTTTGGGGAGGAATGATGAATTTTGGTCTTTACGGTGAAGAATCAGCTTTCAGAAATATAATTCCTGAAGAGAAACTTAAGAATATTGATCCTAAGGCATTAACTGACTTAGTGAAAGATCTATATAGCTATGAGCATGAAATATTCTATTATGGAAGTCGTCCTACAGAAGAGTTGAAAACAGTATTGGCTAATAATCATAAAATTCCTGCTGAGCTTAAGCCAGTAGCTGAAGCAAAAGATTATCCATTGCGTGACAATTATAAAAATGAAGTGTTCTTTGTGGATTATGATATGGTACAGTCCAATATCTTATTATTATCGAAAGATGATAAATTCAAAAAAGAACTAATGCCTTATGGACGCATGTTTAATGAATTTTATGGAAGCGGATTATCTTCAATTGTATTCCAGGAAATTAGAGAAGCAAAAGCGTTAGCTTATACCGCTTTTTCTGCATTTACTTCTCCAAGTAAAAAAGAAGATAATCATTTAATCTACGGTTTTGTAGGTACACAACCTGATAAGATTCAGACTGCTACAAATGCGTTGATTGACTTAATGAATAATATGCCTGATGCTGAAAAACAATTTGAAGGTGCTCGTGAAGCAATTATGAAACAAATTGAGAGCGAAAGAATTACAAAGGATCGTGTATATTGGACATGGCGTACAAACAACAAGCGTGGTATCGATTATGATATCAGAAAAGATGTCTACAATAAAGTGAAAAATATGAGTATGGATGAATTCAAAGAGTTTTTCAATAATCATATTAGCGGTAAAAACTATACTTTCCTTGTGATGGGTGATCGCGATAGAGTAGATATGAATGTATTAGCAAAAATTGGTGTAGTAAAAGAGCTTACGTTAGAAGAGATATTTAACTACTAGATTTTAAAAATAAGATATAGGCCCCGGCAAATTGTTGTCGGGGCTTTTTTTTTCGATGTTATTTAATATCATCTGTGTATTATATTTTAAATGAATTAGCAGTAATTTATGTGGTACAATAATGAGAATTGATATATCGTTAAATAACATTATATGGCTTTATAACCAATTTTGTTAAATTGCATTAATATAATAATAAGTAAGCTATGAGAAATACATTTATAATTCTAAGCATTATTTTTATTGGTTATGGCAATGCCAGAGCTCAAGAAGAACCAGTAAAAGATAAAGGTGGGTTTACAATAACGACAAGTGTATTTGAAACTGCACCAGCTATGGTGGGATTACCTATATCAATTTTCAATCTCGGTACAGATATTTCATTGAATAAAAACTATTCAATTGCGCTGAATGTAGGTTACATATATGGTAAAGGTACTTCCTTATTAAATTTTACAACCGAAAATAATAATGGATTTCGGGTGCAAGGAGAGATAAGAAGATATTTCAATAAAACAAAAATGTGGGAGCCAGGAGTCTTGCTGTTCCCGCCCCATATTTTTCAATATAAAACCGTTAATAAATGGAATGCTGGTTATTATACTGGTTGGTTGACTGATTATCAATACACTGAAAGTGAGGTTGATATAGGTAGTTTATATACAACATACCGACATGCTGCCAAATTACATGCGTTAATAGGCTATCAGTGTTTTAAATCGTACCATGTTGTAGTTGATTTTTCTGTGGGAGCCGGGATTCAATATATCTTTAGCGAATCACCAAAGAAAATTGAGGGCTTTTCTGAGAGCGGACCATGGGGAGAGAATTTTCACGAAGAATCAGGAATTTTCCCATCTATTGGATATAAGCTTCGAGTAGGTTTTTGGTTATAATACTATTGATCTATTAGAAATTCAATAGCAGTTTCTAAAATACTGTCAATACCTTGATCTTCTTCAATAGGATCCATATTAACAGCAATGTCAGGAGCAACTCCAACTTCGAAATCAATTAAACCTTCACTAGATGGATATGCTGAACGGGTTACACTGAATCGGTAGTACCATCCATTTGGCATTTGGCCACCATGTGGGGCACCGGCTCCGCCGCCTGTTGTGTCGCCAATTTGTGTAACATTTGGTAATGCTTTTGCCGCAGCTGCAAAAAATGAAGTAGCGCTGTAACAGTTTCTATTGGTAAGTATTACAA
>PKTE01000027.1 GCA_002869335.1 Salinivirgaceae bacterium
AAAAATAGCTAAAAATCAGCTATTCCAACTAAAATTAGAGTGAGTTCGTAAATTTTAGTTGGAATAGCTGATTTTTAGCTATTTTTCTTCAGCGGCGGCTTTTTTTTGTTTACTTTTTTTGAGCTGCAGCAAAAAAAGTAAAAGCCTAGCGGCTAGAGCGATCAACCAGATTCGTTAATAATAGATGTTTTGTAAGAGTGAAATAAACGAACGTAACAGCAAAAGGAAAATTTAGAAGGCATATTTCCATATGGTTCAATGAGTACAATTATTAAACTTTGTCTAAAGTCTACGGGCTCATAGTGCTACTATACTTGGAGAAAAAAAATTATACTCCTCCTGTTTAGAATTGCTAGAATAGGGCCATTATTTTTTTATTCTAAAACAATCTACGACGCTTTTTAATTACCTTATAATGTACTCGTTTGAAGCCGTTCTTTACGAGAGTTTTTTGAAGTTCTTTATCACCAATGGCAATACACTCAAGTACAAGATCTTGATTTTCAAAGTCTTTATAGATTTTATCGAGTAAAGTTTGTAGAATTTTTCTCCGGTACTCATGATCCTCTGTGGTTGCAAAAAGCAAATATACCCTATTATGGAAACGAATTAAATAACTCAAACCTATCAGGTTATTTGCTGAGGAGTAAACACCATAAGAAAAACCAAATCCAAATCGGGAGCAAAACGAAATTATTTTACGTAAGGCTAACACCTCTCTGGCTTTCACCTTATCCTTACAAATGCGTAATATAAAGTTTATAATTACAGCTAACTGAACACCCTTTGTAACAGTCATGGATTCGCCCTTATCAGTCACCAGTTTTGATTTTGCCATATGCGCATGCATATCCATAGAAAAGATCATATCTTTTCTGAAAACAAACCTATCTAATAACTGAAATTTACCTACAGGAGAAGGGTTTTGTACATTAAGCGGCAATTCATACTTTTTATATTTACCAGGAATTAATTCAATAAATCGCTGAAGTTTTTCAGGTGTTACCGGGTAGGTTGCAAGAAGTCCAAGTTGTAAAGAATATCTGGAGACTGAGATTCTATAACGACCTTTCTTTTTCACGAGTGGCAACGGAAATACTGCTTCATAATCATCTTCTACCAAAGCATCCCATTTATCGCAAGTGCTATCCAAAAACCAGGAATAAGCATAAAGAAGTCCGTTTGAAGAATTATTTATGCAAGTATCCCACTTTTTGTAATCTATTTTTTCATAAGGGATTAATCTTATGGTAGATTTCTCTTTCATTTGAATTATAGCCTAATCAGAATTAACAGCATAACTAACAACCTTTTCGTAAAGTTCATCCCAACCCTTCCAGGGAGCAATTCCACTTAATGATTCATTGTGCCATACTGTTATTAAGGTACCATTTACTGATTTAATTTTATCAATTATCTCTTTACACTTATCAAAAGCCAAATCTGGAGTATGTTTAGCATAAAACCGCAATGTGGCGTCCATCAATTGAAACGGAAAAATACGTAAATTAGTACTGATATTTTTACGTAAGTCGAAAAACTTAAAAGAGCCGGCGTACCCTGCCCTAAACCCTGATCGGGAAGCATATCCCATGCTAAATTCATTCCTGATTCCAATTTCAATCAAGTTATTTAATGAATCAGGCATATCAAACTTCACAAAATGAAATCGATTTGATATAATGTCATGACCGACAATTTCATCTAAATGTTGTGCCTCTTCTTGCAATCGCCTCTTGTCAGAATATGAAGCATACGAAGCGTGCATGCCAACTTGTGCGATATCGGTATAAGATTGGACTAGCTTTCGAAAATGCTTATTCAATGGCGATAAAGCACGATCATATCCACCATAATTACCCAGAAGAAAAAATATATGAGGCTTAAGATTATTTTTCTGATGAATTTCATTGATCTTTTCATAGGTATCGTAAGGATCTTTTTGCATTCCTAAAAGCACTTTCAACCTGCGTCCAAAATTATGAAAACGAGTTTTAAGCATATTCATCAAAATCCCGCCAGTTGTACGTAAAAAACCTTTATGCACGTACGCAAATGCATTATCGATATCTATGGTAGGAATAAATTCATATTGAGGCTTTTCAATTTTGAAATCTGGAAACTTCTCTGTAAGCATTTCTCCAAATCTGTTCAGCCAGATATTCACCACCGGTTCATATAAAAAATTATTCTTCCAGGCAAGGCTGTTACGAGGGTCATAGCGGCCAAATCTATCTCTGTTAGCATATAGATATTCTTCATACCTTGAAATCATGAAAAAGGTGGCCGCAATTATATCAAATGGTAAATCTCCTTTACTTACTTTATAAAATATTTTAACACCATCCCATTCAGAAACATCTATTTTATGTTCTGTTACATCACCCTGAAACATCAATAGTACTGGAAATACATCAAAAGTTTCAATATTAAAGTCTTCCATTGAATAATTGAGCTTTGGACCCAAATAATTTTTAAACTCCAAAGCATTAGCCGTAACCTGATATGGAACTTTAAAGTGTTCCTTAAAGATAAACTCAAGTGTGTAAAGTAAGCGATTGCTTTTCTTATGTGTGTATATCAATAACATAATCAGGATGTATAAATATCAATCAATATCTCTTGTTCTTTCTCCCAGATTAATTCCCGGGCTGCATTTTTTAAAGCGTCATCAAAGGTATGTCGTTTCTCAAACAATCGTTCTATTTGCGCTCCTATTTTTTCAGGTGTTCTGTTATTTAACATTTCTCCTACTCCATGCTCTTCTATAATGCTTTTTAATCCGGGCAAATTTGAAACCAAAACCGGAATTCTCGCTTGTATATAATCAAAAACTTTATTTGGGAGAGCATAATAATAATTAAGTCCAAGGTTTTCCTCCCACGACAAACCAATATGAGCCCTCGATGTTAATTCATGCAATTCTTCGAATGAAACATAGCCTTTAAAGTCAATATTATTAGCACCTAACTTTTGTGCTTTTACTTTCAACTCTTTCTCCAAATCGCCTTTGCCCACTATTATAAGTTGATAATTGGGTAAAAACGCCATTGTATCAATCATAAGATCAATGCCTCTTCCTAAATTTAGTGCCCCCTGGTATATTAAAGTGGGCTTTTCGTATTTTTCTATTTGTAATGAATCTTTTTTCAAAGAAACATTGCGCACAACCTTCACTTTTTTTCCATATTTTTCAGTATATAAATCAGCAATAGGTTTACAAACTGTATAAAACTCATCTACACACTTAATATATTTTCGCTCCAATTTTTCCCAAATTCGTTGTACTCTTTTGCGATGAATTAATTCCGGAACCTCTGTAAATAGCTCATGACTATCGTAAAATAACCTTTTCCTTTTAATCTTTGCAGCCATTGCGGAACCCGGCAATGTATCCAAATCGTTACTTACAATTATATCTACCTTGTTAAATAATAAAAAAAGAAATAACCTAAAATTGAAAAAAAAGTAAAACAGAGGCCCTTTCGTGAAGACCAACTTGAGACGCTTTGTTGTGTAATCTCTTTTAATTAAAGGACTTTGCTTTAATTTACGACCAACCAGTAACACCTCATATTCTAATTTCTTAGAAAGTGTTGTAGCAATTTTATGCACCCGTTGGTCGGTGCTTAAATCATTGGTTACACAAAGAATTACACGCTTCACAGTTAATTATCTTTAGTGCAAAAGTAAGCGATATGGTAGAAAAATAAAACAATTCATTCAAACAACAGAAAAAGGAACTCAAATTGAAGTTCCTTTTCACTATTAAATCATTATACGATCACTCAATAATTAATTGGTCGGTCGCAAAAAACTTTTTATTTTCTATAATTAAAAAATACAATCCCTGTTCAAAATCTGATACTTTAATATCGACCTTTTGACTAACATTATCCTTACTAAAAACAACATCACCAGATACATTAAAAAGCTTAACATTTGCTTCTTTAGCCTCAAAATCTAGCTTGATAGATTCATTAGCCGGATTAGGATAAATATTCATCTTACTACTAATTTTTAATATTGGTAACTTTTTATGTTACGCAAAATTCGTTAAAAAAGTTTGTGAATATATGGTGTCCCTGATTTTACCATTTCATTCTTAGCCCAATATACAACTAAATGTTGATCATTGGGTATTTTATTTCTAAGAAATTAACATTTTAATAGCATAATTTCAATTACAAGAAAAATATTGATAATTAAAAGTGTATTGTATAATTATTTCGAACTTCAGCATAATAAAACAAGGAGCTACCCCTTGGCAGCTCCTTCCCAACTATTAACCAGAATTAGTTACTCGATAACCAATTTATCTGTTATATAATAGCTACTATTTTCTAAAACAATAAAATACATTCCATGTGAAAGACTAGAAACATTGATTTCTTCATTTCTATTAACTTTTTCCTTAGATAAAACAACTTTACCGGATACATCCATTATTTTCACATTAGCATTTTCAATTTTGAAATCTAAAGAAATCGCATCTTTTGCAGGGTTCGGATAGATTTTCATTGTGTTTAATAGGTTGTTTTCTTTTATGCTAGTTTGATTTAAACAAAATTCCTGGTAAAAATCAGCACTGTAATCGGTTCCACTTAAATCAATTAGTGTATTTCCATTCCACGAAAGCACAAAATGGCCAATATTACCTTCAAACATTCCATTACTATTTACATCAAATACATCCAGTGTATAGCACTGTTCTATATCAAGGCATATATTTTCAAAGATTTGACCTGCTTTTTCATATCCTTGCACAGAATACAAAATATCACTTCCCTGGCGAATTCTCCAAATTAACTCATTTGGATTATCATCCGTTAAAATATCCAGCGTTACAGGCGAACCATCAAAGTTTGCCATAAAGTTAACTAGCATAGTATTGTCAGTGTCATCTTCGTCGATACTATCGTTTGGGTTAATCAACGAAATAGAAATAGTATGCTCTCCTTCTGAAGGTATTTCTATAGATGGTAAAACAACCTCATCAGTAGTATACATTGAAACATTTCCTTCCCAATTAAAACTTCCCATTTTATTTCCATCCAGAGAATATTCAATTGTAAGGGTATTTAAAACCTCTATTCCTAAATTTTGAATACGCACTATAGGCTCTAAAGTTGATCCACAATATCCTAAACCTGGATTAATAATTTCTTCGATTGCCACATTATTTTGATATTCAGCCTCTCCGCATAGCCCGACATAGTAATTTAGTCCATCACCTGTAGCCCAACCTACATGCATGGTCTCTCGATTTGGACAAACCATATAACTAGAAGGATAAACAGGTCCTACAGGATAATAATCTCCAATTGAGTCATTACTAATAATAGGGAAATTCGCATAACCGTCCCAATCTCCAAAAGTATTTCCAATACCAAATAAAGCATTTACATCAGTATATGGATCAGTTTCAAGCATTAAAACCATACAAGTATTATTTCCATCAGGACCATTTTCTGAGTAAAAACTATTTAAGTGTCCTTCTGCGAAATACAAAAAGGATTGGCCAGCTTCCGCATCTGGATAGGTAGAGGCCAAATTGATTAAAACGGTCTTACCCGAATCTAAATAATCATATAAGGTATGCCAATTCCCATTAATATCTTGTAATGTAAAATTAGGAGCAATCGAGCCATCTGGTAACTGACCAAACCCTATCTTAAAGAAAAGTAACAAACCGAGTATTAGTGTAGCTTTTGTCATAGCGATATTTTTTAATTATTGAT
>PKTE01000075.1 GCA_002869335.1 Salinivirgaceae bacterium
ATATCACCCTCGGAGGGTGATATTTTTGTTTAAATCAGAAGTTTTATCAATACCTTCTTCCCATTCATCACCTTCAACTTTAATAATAACCGCTTGCCTGCGATATCCGCTGGCATCATATACGTTATCAATTTTTTGCACAACGCCCGAAACGGATGAATGTATATTAGCTGATAAAAAACCACCACTTTCGGCAATCACAGTACCTACCTTTACCTCATCGTTACGTTTTACCAGTACCTTGGCAGGAGCACCAATGTGCTGTGCTACAGGTATGCTTACTACTTCGGGCAGAGGTAATTGCTCTATGGCAGCTCCTGCTGATATTTTGTTTTCTGCAGGATGCACACCGCCTATTTTAAATGTTTTTAACATCAATACCTCCTGTATTATTTGTTAGTGTTATCGTTTGATTCTTTGTTTTTGTCTTCCTCCTTAGGGGCTTCAGCTTTAGGAGCATCTTTTTTAGCGTTATCTGCTGTTGGTGCTTCTTTTGGCTTAGCTTCGGTTTCTGCCTTTTTCTCAGTTGCATCTTCTTTTACCGGAGCAGCTTCTTTTTTCGCTGCTGCAATATTCGGTTTTGCTGCTACAGCTTCTTTAGCTTTTTCCGGATCAGCTGCTGGTTTTGGCTTTCGAGGTGGAAAGTTTATCTCGTGAATTGCGTTAGTAGGACATACAGGTTCACATTTTCTACAAAGTTTACATTTTTCGTAATCGATGTATGCAAGATTATTTTCAAGTGTAATAGCGTCGAATGGACACTCTTTTACACATTTTCCGCAACCAATACAGGCAACATCACACGCTTTTTTAGCTGGTGCGCCTTTGTCTTGATTGACACATGAAACATATATTCTTCTTTCTTTTTTACCTACGTTACGAAGTTCAATAATATTTCTAGGACAGGCTGTAACACATGCACCACAAGCTACACAATTGTTTTTGATAACTGGTAAACCCGTTTCGTTATCCATGTAAATGGCATCAAAGTCACATGCATCAACGCAATCGCCTTCGCCTAAGCAACCAAATGGGCAATCTGTTTCTCCTGTGTAAAGTGAATGTGCTACAGCACAGGAGGATGCTCCTTCATAATTGGTTTTTCTTTTTCTGTGTTCAGGTGTTCCATTACATTTGACTACAGCAATTTGAGGTTCTTTTTCTTCAATTGCTTTGCCAAGTGCTTCTGCTACTGCGGCCATTGTGTCGTTTCCTCCAACCGGACAATTAAATTCTGAAAGGTCGTCGGACTTTACTAGTGCTTCTGCAAACCCTCGGCAACCGGGGTATCCACAACCACCACAGTTTGCAGCAGGTAGTAATTCTTCAACCTGATCGATTCTGGGATCTTCGTAAACCTTAAATTTTTTCGCAATGAAAAAAAGTACAATTGCAGCTACTGCTCCCAATGCACTTAAGGTAATTACGGTGTAAATAATAATGTCACTCATTGATTTATCTATTTTTCAGGTAAAACGAAAACTGTTTTTGAATTTTATGATTCATTAATTTTAATCCTATATAATAAGGGATTAATGTGCCTAATGCACTTAAGCCGGCTGTTAACTCAGAAAAGCCAGTGTAAGATAGCGTCAGCATAGTACTTAGTAGTATTATAAAAGGAAAAATGTACCCTAAAAATAATGCTTTAAAACCCATACTTTCAGCGCCAGTTACAATAACTTTATCGCCAGCTACATAGGTTTTACCATTTGTATAAACATCTATTTCTTTTTCCTTAATGTCTGAAAGATTACATTTCCCGCTTACTTCGCAAGAAACGCACGCTGATTTGTTCAAAATTCTTACGGTGGCCCGATTATCAGTCGATTTAACTATAACTCCGTCGTGCTCTATCATCGAATAATTCTCTTTTTGAATCTTCAGGCAAAAGTAGCACTGTTTTAAAAATAAAGATGCTTAATAACAGCCTTTTTGGGGTTTTGAGGCCTAATTTATTTTGAGTTTAAATAAAATGTTAAGATTGCTGACAGATACCTTTTTTCTTTAATAAATATAATCTGATTTATGGTTTTCAATTCTATTCTAATTTCAATAAAAACATATTAGTATTCTTGATAGATTTCTAAACCCATTAATAAATGTAAGTAGAAAGAAGGGTGAACTTGGTGAATCAATTCTAGAAAGCAGGTTTGTAAAATAAAATCATTTAAAATGGTAAATGTGGTTGTATATTAAAAATACCCCTTTTGGGTGATATTATGTTGATTTATACTAAATAGATTTGGATTGTATAATAACTAAAGTAATTCTATGTGAAACAAATTTAATTTTATGTTGCAACCATTTATTAATTGACTTGTTATAAATTTTAACATAACTTGCTAGAAAATAGCCTGAAAGAAATCTAATATGAATAATTGTTTTTTCTCACAATAAAATAACTACATCATGGTGAAAAGATTTTTACTCTCTTTGGTACTAATTATACCACTGTTAACCTACAGTCAAAGGTTTAAAATACCTCAACCAAATCAAAATGTGAAGGATGCATTTAGTTTGGCTGCTTCGATTTATACCGGACATCGAAACAATGTGAGCTTTACTAACAGGATAAGCAGTATAGCAAATGCGCAAATTACTGTTACTGACCCACATCAAATGATAGCTGAGTATAAAAATCGTATGGCTCAATTAGAAAGAGAATCAGCTCAGCGTGCCCGTCAAAAGGAGATCGAATTGAATAAAAAGATCGATTTGATTAATAAAGCTGCTACTCAAGCTTTGAAGGCGGCAGACGTAAATCTTGGAACCTGGGGGAATTTAGCCAAAGATTTGGTTGCTGCAGGTGCAAAAAATGTGGCAATTAATAATGCCAAGAAAAAAATTGCTGCTGAAAAGGCAAAAGCTCAACGTGAATTGGATGCACAATTGAAATCTGCAATGGATGAAGTATATAATAAGGTTGTGGCAGAGAATGAGCAAGCAAAGCAAGAATACTTAAAGGCTGCAGCAAATGTTTTCGATGAAAATGAAGAAAAACGATATATAGCCAACTATAAATATCATGATTGCGCCCTTGATTATATGAAGAAGAACTACAATTTCAAATCAACTAATTGGCTTGAAACCACATGCACAGAGCCTCCTCGTACATATATGAATTATGGTGCGTCAAAGCCAAATGTAAATTATAGGCAGAACACTAATAATGTTGATTTTAGTAACGCCATGACACAGGGGAACATGACTCCTGAGCAACAGATTCAGGAAATTGAAAAGAAATTCCAAGAATCAATGGCCAAGCTTGAAAAACTAATAGAAAATACAACTGATCCAGCTCAGAAAATAGACTTGATGTCTATGAAGCAGGAATTGATCGATAAAGCAAACGCTGATAAAGCAAAAGTAAACTCAAATACAAGTCAACCCGCACAAACCTATACTCCGCCGGTAAGGAGAAATACAAATAATTATCAACCTTATCTTGATGCTGCAAAGCGAAAATATAATTTGTACAGAACAAGTATGAATTATCCTGAGTTTTTAGAAGCTGCTAAAATGTATGTGGAGGCAGAGATATCTGAAAACAGATCAAATGCAGAGGCCTATTCCTTCCTTGGACATATTAGTGAGGATATGATTGAAAAAATGGCTATGAGTGCATTTGCATTGTACTTAGATAGAGGTAATAGTCTGTATAAGAAAGAGTTCAATCAGGCTCGAGATAAATTTGGAGAAGCTTTATTTGCAGCAATTAAAGATGGTAATACCACATTTATAGATAAAGCTTCCTCTTATAACTTGCTAAAGGGTTTTTCTTATAAAGAAAAATCTCCACTTATGTATGCCATTGAAATGGATAAGAAAGATATGATTGATAAGCTGAATGCTGGCATATACGACGATGATCAATTATTATTGCTTTGTATGCAGTATGGAGGAGAAAATACAGCTAAAATGTACCTGGATAGAAAAGACTTGACTAGACCGGTATACTTAGGGGATTATGATGTATTTGGCTATGCTTCAAGGTATAACAGGAATGCAATTACCGCTTATTTACTTGATAAATCATATCCATTTGAACAACCTTTGAATAGTTTGAGATATAGAGATAATGAAACATATATGGCCTCGCTGCATAATATAATGTTTTGGAGTATTGAGAAAGATAATATGGAGTATTTTAAATATGCATCAGAAAAGACTACTGATGCATATAAAGTTAAGAATTCTCAAGATCTTTCAGTTATAGCTCAAATTATTAAATTCGATAGAGTTCCACTTTATAATGTACTAGTAGAGCAAGGATATAAAGTTTCTACAGATGATGATAATGCAGAATATTTAGAGTATGCAATCTTAAAAGATGCAGAAAAAATGGCTCTCAAATTATTAGATGATGGTCTTGATGCCAAGGAAATACCTTCTTCTGGAGGGAGTTTAATTAATTTACTTGCAGCAAGGTCTGGATTAAATCAATTATTTGACAGGTTAATAAAAGAGGGTGCTGATTTGAGTGCTAAGGATGATGCAGAAAAGCTACCCATGGAGATTGCCTTAAGAGCAAGACAAGAAGATAAAGCCAAAAAGTTACTACAAAATAATGCTTCGATCGACTTTGGATACGAAAATGGTGGAAACCAAATACACTGGATTATTAACAATAATATAAGCAGCCAGTTTATTTCACTGATGGCGCAAAAAGTAAAAGTAGATCATAAAGATCGGCTTGGAGATGTACCATTAATGACGGCCTTAAAAGCTGGCAAGCAGGGTCATATTGATGCGTTACTTGCAGTTGGTGCCAGTCCTGATGTAATGAATAATAATAGCATGAACCCATTGATGTTTGCCATATACAAAAAGAATAGTTATGCTGCGAAAATGGCTAGTGCTGTAAGAGATATAAATGTTCAGGGGCTTTATGGGTGGTCAATGTTGCATTTTGCAGCAAAAGAGAATCAGATTGAAGTAGCAAAAATACTTCTTGCTAAAGGTGCTTCTCCAGTTATACGAGACCAATGGAAACAAACTCCATATCGTATTGCAAAAGATAATGGCAATAAAGAATTGGCAAAATTAATAAAAGAGCAAATGTCATTTATGGATGTTGTAAAATCAATGCCATTTACAGTTAAAAAAGCAAGTTAATATTCTTAAGATGATAAAGATGAATACTATACAAACGAAAATATTGACACTTAGCATATTTATTTTATTCTTTGTTTTCCAGTTAAGTGCTCAGATGATTCCTCAAAGCTATTTCGAACCTAAAGCAGGAGGGAGTCCCAAAAGTGATTTTTATACATTGGTTTCTTATGATCTGGGATTTGTTTCAGAGGCTGATGAAATAGGTTTTAATGGAGTAGAATATGAGGGCTTAAATGTGAAGTTTTTCTTTCCTGCTTCAAATAAAAAAGGTTACGGAATTGATCTAAACTATAATAAGGCAATACAGAATGTTACTTTAACGGGTTTTCCTGATTTAGGCCTTTCTGATGCATGGAAGCCAATTTTATCCTCAAATTTTGAACTTAAAACCAGATCAATTTCAAATAAGCAATGGGCTTTTTGGTTAATTTATAATTATAGGCAATACAAAGCTGGTTATTCTCTGAGTAATTTTGATGAGGAGGTATATACTTTTAATGGTATTGGATGGGAGATTTCCGTTGGTGGATATCCTGATTTAAATTATGAAAAAGGTAATTGGCCTGTCAGCTTTAAAACAGGATTCTTATTGCAAATAGAA
>PKTE01000068.1 GCA_002869335.1 Salinivirgaceae bacterium
ATTAAGTAAAACTTTTTTTACCAAACAGTTTTGCACGTTGGCAGCTACTTCATACATCCCATAAGTTGGCTCAGGTAAAATAACATTTGATTTGCCCGGCTCAGTAAACGCTCTGAAAAGCAAGTCGATGAGTTCATCAGACCCATTTCCGGGCATAATGGATGATGCCTGAATATCGTAATATCTCGAAAGCTCCATTCTAAGCTCCGTTTGGTTAGGGTCGGGGTAGCGACCGTTTTCTGAGAACGGATTTTCATTGGCATCCAACAAAATCACATCCTTTTGCATGGTTAAACTCCTTGCAGAGCTGTATGCATTGAGGTTGCGAATATTCGGTCTGGTTATTTCGTTTAAATTCATGTTAATGGATTTTGAATACTGTTTAATCGCAAAAGCATCGCATTGGCATGGGCTTGTAGCTCTTCATTTAATGCCATGGTGGATACTGCCTCGCCAATGTTTTGGACTCCTTTTTCTGTAATTTGCTGAAATGTTATCTTCTTCATAAAAGTATCCATGTTGACTCCGCTGAACGCTCGTGCAGCCATATTTGTGGGCAAGGTGTGGTTAGTCCCCGATGCATAATCGCCAGCACTTTCCGGTGTCAGATTACCTAAAAAAACTGATCCTGCATTTGTTACCTTTGGTGAAATGCTTTCAAAGTTTTCAGAAGCAATGATTAAATGTTCCGGCGCATAACTGTTTGATATAAACATTGCTTCTTCTAAATCAGAAACAAGAACGGTTGTGCTGTTTTTTAATGCTTCAGTGGCAATAAGTTTTCTTGGTAAAATCTCTAATTGTTGCTCAATTTCTTTATTGATTGCTCTAATTTGTGAATTTGAAGTACACACTAATATGACTTGGCTATCAACCCCGTGCTCAGCCTGTGAAAGTAAATCTGCAGCTACAAAAGCCGGGTTTGATGTTTCGTCGGCAATTACTAGCACTTCACTTGGGCCAGCAGGCATATCAATGGCTGTTCCTTGCAAAAATGCCAGTTGTTTTGCTGCCGTTACGTATTGGTTACCAGGTCCCAGAATTTTATCGACTTTGGGAATGGTTTCTGTACCAAATGTCATGGCTGCAATAGCCTGCGCGCCTCCAACGCAATAGATTTTCTTTAAACCAGCTACTTTAGCTGCATATAGCATTGGTTCAGGTACTTTTCCCTGACGGTTTGGAGGTGTGCAAAGCACAATCTCTTTACACCCGGCAAGAACTGCTGGAATGGCAAGCATCAGTACAGATGAAAAAAGCGGTGCTGTACCTCCGGGCACATAAAGACCAACTTTTTCAATAGCTACTGCTTTTTGAGAACAATTAACACCAGGCGTAACTTCAACTTCAAGCGTTTTGGGGTTTTGCGCACTGTGGAATTTTTTAATGTTTGCTGCCGCAAGTTCAATTGCTTGTTTTAGCTCACTTGAAATGACTGTTGATGATGCTTCAATCTGATCTTTTTCAATACAAATAGACCGAGGTTTTGTACCATCAAACTTTTCTGTTAGTTCAATCAATGCATTATCCCCATTAGTTTTTATTTTATTCATGATTTCTTGCACGGCAGGCAATAAATCATTGCTATCTAGAGTAGGGCGGGCAATAATACGTTCCAGATCTTTTTCTGATTGATATTGAATGTATTGCATGTTTTCTTAGCTTGAATTTAAACAATCATTTTTTCGAGTGATGTAACCAGAATTCCTTCTGCTCCTGCATTTTTAAGTTCATCTATTACTTCCCAAAATTTGTATTCATTTACAACCGAGTGTACCGAACTCCATCCTTTGTCTGCTAATGGCACCACTGTTGGGCTTTTCATTCCAGGAATTAGAGAGATGATTTCGTCAAGCTTGGCATTAGGCGCATTGAGAAGTATGTATTTGTTGTTTTCAGCGGCCCGCACTGCATTGATTCTGAAAACTAATTGATCAAGTAATGCCTGCTTTTCTTTGGTAATGGCTTTGTTCTTGATGAGTAGAGCTTCACTTTTAAGCACAGTTTCAACTTCTTTTAATCCATTACTAATGAGTGTGCTCCCTGAGCTTACTATATCAAATATGCCATCAGCTAAACCTATGCCTGGTGCAATTTCTACTGAACCACTTATTTCGTGAACTTCTGCTCTTATGCTATTTTCGATTAAATATTTTGTAAGGATTTGAGGGTAGCTTGTGGCAATGCGCTTCCCATTGAAATAGTTAGCGTCATTGTATGGGATTTCTTTGGGGATGGCAAGAGAGAGACGACATTTGGCAAACCCGAGTCGAAGTTCAACGTCAACAGGTTTTTTCTTTTCTAATACTTCATTCTCTCCGACGATACCCGCATCTGCGACGCCATCTGCTACGTATTGAGGAATGTCGTCGTCGCGTAGATATAACAGTCTTATCGGGAAATCATTAGAAAGAGCTATTAGTCTTCGTTCTCCATTGGTAAATCTTATTCCACTCTCTTTAAAAAGTTGTAGTGATTTGTCGCTCATGCGACCTTTCTTCTGTACTGCGATTGTAAGTTTTTCCATTTTTATTTTGTTTATGTTTATAATTCTGAATAAAAAAAGGGCCGGCATTTGCTGCCGGCCCTCGTTAACTAAAATAATGAGTTTATAACCATACGCATTCTGCCTTATACCTTCGGTATCGGTAGTGATGATGCATATGATGATGTACTTGTATGGTTTGTGTATTTTTCATTTTCATTTCTAATTAGATAAAAAAAAGGCTTGCAGTATCTGCAAGCCTTTTTATATATTTTGCTAATGCATACTACTGCCTGTCGTCACACTTTAGTGTGATGATGATGGTTTGTAGTATGTATATTTGTGTTCGTCATATTGGGTACAATTATAGGAATGATTTTTAAATAATACAAATCTTTTAATTATATGTTCAAATTCGAACAAAAATAAATTTGGATGCGGCAATAAAAAATTGTAACTTATATATCCGATTATTTGACAAATATAAACTAATAAATACTCAAATGGCATGTAATTGCAACACACTTTATGAAAAAGTAACCGCTGAATATCCAGAATTATCAAATAAGGGATTAGAGGTTTATTGCAGCCTTTCTGGAAAAGCAGAAAGGCTCGATGGAATTCATTTTTATTATGGAAAAAACTCTTTGAAGTGGCTAATCGATACTCTTTCTGATAAAATAGAAGAAGAAGATTTGAAGCAGCTTTTTTACGGAATTTTAACGGATTTGAAAGCACTAAATAAGGCATTCAAAGATTTAGAGCATAATATTAAATCATTTCCTTCTACCAGAAGATACTGGAATTGGCTTGAATAATAAGAGAAATTTTATTAGCTAAAAGTTTATAATATCTGCTGACTTAACAATTGATAAATTTCGTTATTTCATTCAGATATTATATCTTTATCAATCTAAGTTTGATAATGAAAGTCAATTTTATGGAACCATTGATAATTGAGTCAACCCCGAAAACACCAAAAGTTGTTTTTGATCCTGGAGAAAATCACTATGAGATTTCAGGAAGATCATTACCAGAAAATGTAGTTAAGACGTATGATCCGGTTTTGAAGTGGATTGAACGAAATTTGGCTGATACTAAAAATGAAATCAAAATGAAGTTCAAAATGGACTATTTAAATAGTGCATCTGCAAAAATGATTTCATTGATATTGACTAAGTTAGAAGAGTTTTATTCATCAGGTTTGAAAATAAGTGTGTTATGGTACTATAATTCTGATGATGATGATATTCAATCTGAAGGTGAGATTTATCAAATGCTTAAAAAGGTTCCAATAAAACTGGTTGCCGTTGACGATGATGACGACGATGATGATGATTTTTAAAGAATTCTAAGTGGATATAAAAGAGCTATTATTATTACTAAATCAACATCCTGGATTAGCAGAAACCAAAACAAAATTTGAAAAAAATAACCACCTTGTGTGGAACGGATTAAAAGGTTCATCATTATCTATGATGAGCCTTTTGCTTGCAAAAAGAATAGGGAAAAAGGCTGTTTTGGTTGTTGATGAAAAAGAGGATGGTGCACAGCTACAAAATGAGCTGGAGTTATTCTCATGTGATGGATGTGTATACTTTATGCCTTCTGCTTTTAAGCGTTCAATAGCCTATGGCCAGCCCGATGCAGAGAGTAGTTTGCTGCGCACGGAAGCATTGACCAATTTTTTCAATCCCCGCTTTGGTCAGATGATTCTGATTACATATCCAGAAGCCCTTGCAGAAAAAGTGTTTCTGCCTAACGAGTTAGTCGATAATACTTTAAAGGTTAAAAAAGGGGATAAGCTTTCCACAAATTTTATCGAAGAGGTTTTAATCGAATATGGATTTGAGCGTGTTGATTTTGTATATCAACCGGGTCAGTATGCTATGCGAGGGGGACTAATTGACGTGTTTTCATATGCGGCAGATTGGCCTTACAGAATTGACTTTTTTGGTGAAGAGGTTGAGAGTATCAGAACTTTTGATATAGAAAACCAGCTGTCTAAAGAAACCTTTGATGAGGTTAAAATCATACCGGATTTAAATGACGAAACGCTATTTAAGAATCGGACAGATTTGTTTAGTTTGTTGGATGAAAACGTAGTATTTATTGGCAAAAATATCGATCGTATTAAAGAGCGGATCAGTCAAACAATTCAGTTAGCAATAGAGAAAAGAGAGGACTTAAAGGAGGAGTTTAATGTCGATGTAGAAGATGCTGTTGTTGGAAAAGAGCAGGTAGATTTTCTTAATGATAAATTTTACACCATTGATGCTCGTTTGATTCCGGAAAAGAACAGCAATCAAATTGAATTTAATACTTCACCACAACCAGCATTCAACAAGAAGTTTGAACTTATTGCGGATAATTTAAAGCAAAATGCCGGAAATGGATATCGAAATATTATTGTTTCTACCCAACAAAATCAAATAGACCGACTTTCTCATATTTTTAATGAAATAGAAACCAGTGTTAACTTCGACCCACTTATAGGTAGGTTGCATCAAGGGTTTATTGATCACGACCTAAAGATAGCTTGCTATACTGATCATCAGATATTTGAGCGTTATCAAAGATTTCAACTGAAGCAGCGATTCAATAAAAAAGAGGCTATTTCGCTGCAAGAATTGAGTCGTTTGCATCCAGGTGATTATGTGGTGCATATCGATCACGGAGTAGGTAAATTTGGGGGTTTAGAGAAAATTGACATTAACGGAAAGCCGCAGGAAACTATTAAGCTAATTTACCGTGATAATGATGTGTTGTATGTAAATATTCACTCATTACATCGCATTTCAAAATATAAGGGGAAAGATGGAACTCCACCTAGAATTCATAAATTAGGATCTGCTACCTGGGCAAAATTAAAAAGCAAAACCAAGTCAAAAGTTAAAGATATTGCCCGTGATTTGATCAAGCTTTATGCTGCCAGACGTGAAAAGAAAGGATTTGCTTTCAGCGGGGATTCATATCTAAATGAGCAGCTAGAGGCGTCTTTTATTTATGAAGATACGCCAGACCAAATAAAAGCTACCCAAAATGTGAAAGCTGACATGGAGGATGATATTCCAATGGACAGATTGGTCTGCGGAGACGTTGGATTTGGTAAAACAGAAATCGCAATCCGGGCAGCATTTAAAGCAGCATGTGATAGTAAACAAGTTGCTGTGCTTGTTCCTACAACTATATTGGCTTTTCAGCATTATAAGACATTTTCAGA
>PKTE01000332.1 GCA_002869335.1 Salinivirgaceae bacterium
AAATAGCGTTCAAGGAACACTGAACATGGATGGCCAATTGGATGAGCTAGGAAGCCCATTCTTTAAAATATATAATAAACCCGGAACAGGCCATCCTGATGCTTTTACCTATGGTTGGGTAATGAATGACGATGAGAATTTATATGTAACCATTGATTTTGTGCCAGATAATACCATTGATGGCGATAAAGATTATACAAAAGTATTTGTGAAAACAAATGATGGAGTAAAAACTTACAAGCTTTCTGTACCTGAACAGCAGTGGGGCATACCGGGATTTACCTATACGGAAAATGCTGTATATCAGCATAAGCTGTATGAGTTTAAAATTCCTTTGAGCGAATTTGATGGAGAAGAGCAACTTGAACTAGCTTTTGCAGCTTATGGAACGGCAGCGCCACCTCCGCCAATTACTTGGAATATGGATTTAGTTGATAACTATGGTAATGGTGGAATTGTAACTGTGGCAGATACATCCGGAACAGGATTTTTTGTGAATAAATCTATAATTGCGGATGATGGTTCTGTGTATTATTTTGGATATGGAGTTGGTGGAGGTCTAATTGCAAAAGTAGACCCCGATGGAATATTGGATACTGCATATGCTGATAGTGGCTTTTACTATACTGGAATAACAACCGATGAACTTGAATCTGGACTTTTTTTAAGTGATGGTTCTTTAATTGCCGTTGGAGCAGATGGTAATGGGGTTTCTGATGCCAATGGAATTTTGGTAAAGCTAGATAATACGGGTACTCCAGTGAGTGGTTTTGGTTCGGGCGGCAGATTAGAAATAAACTATGGAGGAGAAGACTATCTATATGTAATTACACCTTCAAATGATGAAACAACGTTTTATGTAGGTGGTGAGTTAGATTCTGATTTGTTAGTTTCAAAGTTCAATATGAATGGACAATTAATAACTGGTTTTGGAACCAACGGTTTTTATACAAATACTGCCTATCATAAAGCTTTAGCTATAACTGGAGATACTGCTGGGCGTGTTGCTGTTGTTGCTAACGTTGAAGTTCAGGCACACAGAGCCTTGATTATTATCAACCAAGATGCATCGGTTGTGAATGATTATAGTGAACTACCAAATTTTTATAATGATATTTTT
The DNA here is from genome assembly GCA_002869335.1 of Salinivirgaceae bacterium. Classification (GTDB taxonomy): domain Bacteria; phylum Bacteroidota; class Bacteroidia; order Bacteroidales; family Salinivirgaceae; genus Salinivirga. The sequence goes on from PKTE01000332.1 coordinate 1,121, forward strand.
AATATTGAGTTTACTTCGAATGGAAAATATAAAGTATATTATGGTGGTTCTTCACAATGCTTTATCAAACAATACAATTTTGATGGGTCAGACGACACATCTTTTGGAACTTCAGGGCTAATTACTTTCGATAAGCCATATCCTTCAGATTCATATTGGACACCACCTGCAGGAATGGTAGAATTAGGAAACTCAATGTATGCATCAATATATCAAATAGGTGGGGGTGGAGCTTCAATAACGGCATTGATGATTCATAACGCTGATGGAAGCACAAACTTTGATTTCATTCCTTCTGGACAAGCTGAATTGGATGTGATTCCAACATCTGATGATTATTTAAGTGGTATTGGAATAACACCAGATAATAAATTAATTGGGGCAGGGCATCAAGCCTATCAGGGTGATTTATTCGCTTTTAAAGCAGAACTAGCCCATTTAACAGCAGAGGGAAACCAAAACAATGTATTGCATTTTGATGGAATTAATGATTTGGTAGCAATCCCACATGCAAATGAGCATTACGAACAAAATTTTACAATTGAAGGATGGGTGAAAATAGAATCAGGCAATAGTAATGCCACTCAAATTGTTGGTAAGTATTTAGGGAATGATTGTCAATATTCAATTCAGATTGGAAATAGTGCAGATAAAACACTTCGTGTTTGGGGTTATGATGATTCAGAGCCTGGATATGTAGTTAATATGTACACCGATGCAGATGCTTTTGAATATGATGAATGGACACATATTGCTTTAACGCACGATTTTATTACGCAACAATATCACTTATACGTGAATGGAGAAATTGCTGTTTCGGCAATTGGTGATTTGCCAATGTCATTTAATACACATGATGTAATGTTTGGAAATGGTCCAGGCTCAAGCAGCTATTTCATGGTAGCCATGGATGAGTTTCGTATGTGGGATACTGTGCTTTCGCAAACTGCTATTCAATACATGATGAATAATGAGGTTGTTGCTAATCATACTAATTTGTTTGCATACTATAATTTTAATCAAGGTGTAGCTGGCGAAGATAATACTGGCATAGGAATGCTAGTGGACACTACCGCTAATCAAATTGATGGGGTTCTAAGTGGTTTTGCATTAACCGGAACGTCTTCAAACTTTATTTCAGGTAGCCCTGTATCAAGTGATCAAGTTGATTTACAGCCAAAAGGAATCCATTTTGATGGAGTGGATGATTATATTGAAGTACCGCATAATGATTTATTAAATTTATCTGAATACACCATTGAATTATGGATGTATGTGGAAAGTGGAACAGATAATTTGTCAACTGTAATTGGAAAAAATAATAACTCTGAAAGTTCTTATTCACTGCAAATTGCTGATGCTGCAAATGGTGTATTACGTTTTTGGGTATTCGATGGAAGCGGTTACATTGTGAATATCAACACGAATGATGGTACGTTTAACTTGGATGAATGGACACATGTTGCAGTTACTTACGACGAGTTAACTAGAGTTTATAAAATCTTTGTGAATGGAGTTGAGGTAGCGAGCGATATTGGAACCGCTGACGCTCATTTTTCAGATTTACCATTACAGATTGGTCGTGGTATTGGTTCTACAGATTATTTTTTCCAGGGTAAAATGGACGAAATAAGAGTATGGGATAGACCTTTGGCAGGTTGTGAAATCAGCTCTGTAGCTTATAATGAGTTCAATGGAGTTGAATTTGGACTGGTTGCTTATTATCCAATTCGAGACGGAATACCTGGAGGAAATAATTCACAATTGTTTACTTTGAAAGATTATTCAACCAACGATATTCATGGTTCATTATTCAATTTTGCTTTAACAGGAGCCACGTCAAATAGAGTATTAGGAAATACTGATATTGATTTCATTGAAACTGATTTTGCAACGCTACCATATGTTTACGCAGGTGATGATGATACAAATGGTTGTGGATTATCTTATACTTTGAATGGAAATGACCCGGGTGCTGCAACAGGAACCTGGTCAATAGTTTCAGGAGGAACAGGTAGTTTTGATAATGCAAATAGTCCAAATGCTGTATTTACTGCTGATGCAAATGGAGTATATACATTAATGTGGACAATTGATGATGGAACTTGCGAAGCCTCTGATAATGTAGATATTACAATTAATAATACCGATGTTACAGCCCCTGTGCCAGATGTGGCAGATTTACCGGACTTAACCGGAGAATGTAGTTTTGAGGTAACTGATACACCTACAGCAACTGATGATTGTTCTGGAGCTATTACAGGAACGACTTCTGATCCATTAAACTATGCTGAGCAGGGCACCTACACAATCACATGGACTTATGATGATGGAAATGGAAATACAGTAACACAAGATCAAACTGTAATCGTTGATGATATTACTGCACCTGTTCCTGATGAAGCCACTTTACCTGCATTAACAGGTGAATGTAGCGTAGATGTGACTGATACTCCAACAGCAACTGATAATTGTGTGGGAGCTGTTAATGCAACTACTTCTGACCCGCTATCTTACACAGAGCAAGGTACATACGCCATAACCTGGACTTATGATGATGGTAATGGTAATACCGTTACGCAAGACCAATCTGTTACAGTTGAAGATATTACAGATCCAACAATCACATGTGTAACTGATCAAACCATTGATTTAGCTGAAGGAGAAACATCTTACACAGTTTCAGGAACTGAATTTGATCCTACAGCAGATGATAATTGTGGAATAGTATCGGTTACAAATGATCTTAACAGTGGTGCTACAGTCGATGGAGAATTGCTGGCAATTGGATCGCATACAATTACCTGGACAATAACAGATGCCGGTGGTAATTCGGTTGACTGTTCAACGACGATTACAGTAAATGAGTACATAGGATTGGCTGATTTGGCAAAATATGGCATTGGTTTGTATCCAAACCCATCCAACGGAAACTTTACCATTGAAAACGCTGAAGGTTATAACATTTCTATTTACAATGTAGCCGGTGAATTGATCTCAAATTACGAAGTAATTGATAATAAGCTGTCTATAGTGATGGGTGATGCACTGAAAGGAATGTATATTATACGCTTTGTAAGTGCTGACAAACAATTTTCGTCACGGTTTATTATTGATTAAGCAAGACTTTTAAACTATAGAAAGCCGAATGTTTCATTCGGCTTTTCTTTTTGTTAAAAATTTTGTATCTTTCGTAGACTACTAAATTTTAAGCTATGAGAAAAATATTTACCCTACTGTTAATGTTGGCGATTGGTGTGCAATTAATGGCCCAAAAAGGTTTTCAGCCTATAAAACGTAATCTTGACTTTGCTCATCCTAAGAGTGCTTTGCATTTGAATAATCAAGTTAAAGCGCCCGGTGATGTGATTTTTTCTGAAGATTTCGATGGTGCCGACTGGTCAGCTACATCAAATAATGGTGTGCCAGTGCCAGAAAATGCACCCGCCAATTGGACCATTACTGATTTAAATGATACCGGTTTTTGTTGGCGTTGGGACACCATCGGACCAAGAGGTATTTTCACAAGTCCTGTTCCTATGGGCGGCGATTGTTCTATTCCTAATGAACCTATGTTATCAACTACTCAGGCTAATGGCTATATGATGCTTGAGGCTGATTGGTTTAATTCTGCCGATGATTGTTCTGAATTTTTCGAAGTCGCTATGGATAGCTATTTTCAATATCAGGGAGGATTAGACTTTACCAATGTTAATGCTGTGCATCTTGCTTTTGAGCAAATCAACCGACTGTGTTGTGGTTTTGGCCCTGATGCTGATTTATGGTTTAGTGTGAGTAAAGATAATGGCACTTCATGGGAACAATTGAGTGTGCATAAAGGTGACTTGGGTAGTGGTTTAGGTAGACCGGGACAACCTGCAGAATTTACAGAGTTTGATATTACAAACATGGTTGCTGGTGAGGCTAATGTCTGGTTTAGGTTCCATATGCAAGGATTATCGCATTATTACTGGCTCATTGACGATTTAATCATGTTTGAACCTGAGGATAATGATATACAGTTTTTAGATTATTGGAACGATTATCTTGTTTACAGAGATATTGGCTGGTATGGAGATTGGACAATATCAACTTCCAGTGATTTTACCGAAGGATTTTTTGAGTATCCATGGTTTTTAGTACAGGAGTATAAAGGCTTTCATGCAGCTTATCATAATTTCGGCGGGCAGCCACAGACTAATTTTGTGCATAATGTGGAGATTTGGAAGGACGGTTCATTAGCAAATTCATATACAACTGATCCAATTGCGACTGTTCCTGTTGGAGAGCAAGATACAACAATGTTAAGGGCAAATGTTTGGCCATGGCAAATGGGTGAGTATGTTTTTGTTCATTATCCTTCAATGGATGAAACTGATGATGTACATTCAAATGATACGCTAATACGTTATATGAAAGTTGGTGATTCTGAAGTGCGTGTTGTTGATTTTGATAAAGTGAATAGTTACATTTCACCTGACAACTGGACAAGCTATGATGAAGATGGCGATGGATTGGGATTTATGTTGAATATACCTGATCCTTCTTTGCATGATTTAGATGGAAATCCTGATTATTATATA
>PKTE01000269.1 GCA_002869335.1 Salinivirgaceae bacterium
AGCCTGGAAAAAAATAGAATTACATTCTGTTTCAGAGCAAATCGTAGGTATCCAGTCAATAGATGACAGTTTATATGTTATAAGCCGATCTCATTTATTCATAGGAATGGACAACGGCATTTCATCAAAACTTACCGAATTTGAAATACCGGCTCCTTCGAGCTATAAAAAAGAAGTATCACTATTTGAAACAATATGGCAGCTACATTCAGGTGAATTATTCGGTACGCCGGGGAAGCTTTACGTAGATGTGCTTGGCTTTGTCACTATTTTCATAAGCTTAACGGGCATTGTTTTCTTTTTCTTACCAGGAATAATAAAAAAACGCAAGAAAAAGAGTAAAAACATTAAAAAAATATCGAAACTCAATAAATGGTCTCTTAAGTGGCACAATAAAACAGGCAATTGGCTTTTCGTTTTCCTTTTAATACTGTATTTAACAGGTATGTTTTTAAGGCCACCATTGCTCATCCCCATAGCCAATATAAAAATACCTCCTATAAAATTCACGCATTTAGATCAGTCAAACCCATGGTATGATAAATTAAGAGATTTACAATACGATAAGGACAGGAAAACATTTATTCTAGGCACATCTGAAGGGCTTTTCAGCACTACATTCAATAATGACAAACCTTTAAAATTCAGAAACCAGCCACCAATAAGTGTAATGGGCATTACGGTACTAGAACCTTTTGAAAAGGGTGCATATTTGGTGGGATCTTTCAGTGGACTCTTTCTTTGGCATCCCGCTCATGATCAAGTATTTGATTATGCAAAAGGGCAATTTTACAGGATAAAGAGTTCTGGAAGGCCTGTCGGACAGTTTGCAACTTCGGGAGTAATAAAAAACAGATATGGCAGGCTTTTTATGGTGGATTATAACAAAGGAGTTCAACCATTATGGCACTATGACAGCTTCCCAAAAATGCCAAATCAAATACTAGAACAGTCAAATATGTCATTATGGAACTTTGCCCTGGAGCTTCATACAGGAAGAATTTTCAGCAATATTTTAAAAGATTTTTACATATTACTTGTGCCAATATCTGGCTTAACCTCGCTTCTTGTATTAACTAGTGGGTATCTATTCTACAGAAAAAGAAAAAGAAAAAAAATCGAATCAAGATAAAATTGTCTTTTTAATAAGCATTTTCGTAAATTAGTTATCGATTAAAAACTATTGGATGTAACTATTTACACAGATAGAGAAATTATTTGAAAATGCACCTATTGGTATTTTTGAAACTACATCAGAAGGACAATTTATTGACTTAAATAACGAACTTGTAAAAATATTGGGCTACGAATCAAAGCAGGATGTGTTTGACCATAAACAATCTCTAGAAGATGATTTATATGAAAATCCTGAAATACGGAATAAATTAATAGATGCAATTGCTGGAAAAAAAGAGCTTTCCTCATTTGAGATACGTTTTAAAAGAAAAGACGCATCATTAATAGATGTCAGATTATCAATACGCCCATTTTGGAATAATGAAGAGCAAAAAACTAATAATATTGGTATTGTAGAGGATATTAGTAAAAACAAAAAGATCCAAATAAAACAAGAAGAAAACGAATCCAAATACAAACTATTATTTGAAAACTCGAATGATGCAATTCTTATTTATAAATATGATCAATTATTAGAATACAATCAAAAAGCATTAGATATTTTTGGAGCTACAAACAACCCAAAGTTTATTAAAAACTTTAAAAACCTAAATCCTGAAACACAACCAAACTGTAGATTATCATATGAATACGCCAAAGAACTCATCAATAAATGTCTCAACAATGAACCTCAATTCTTTGAATGGGTTCATTTAAAAGCAGATAAAACTCCATTCCATGCTGAGATAACTTTGAGTAAAATACCAGGACGCGAGCCAGGTCTTCATCAAGCTATTGTAAGAGATATTGACGACAAAAAAAAGGCCCTTTTAAAAGTAACTGAAAGTGAAAAAAAATACCGTAACCTTGTAGAATTGGCCCCAGACGGAATCTTTACTATGAACGACCAAGGTTTTATTACAAGTGTGAATAAAGCATTTTGTCAGCTTGGAGGCCATGAAGAGAGTAAATACTTAAACTTACATTTTACGGAAGCTTTTGATTTAGATAAAAAGAGTATGTCTAGTGTAGTTGAGTTGTTTAATTACATTAAAAACAAAAATGAATCCCAATCGATAGAAGTAAATTGGATACATAAAAGTGGCAGTAAGCATAGTGGTTTTGCTCATGCTAAATCTTATGAGAATTATCAGAAAGAGAGGATTATTCAAGTATTTTTAAGAGACTCTACAGAGCAAAAGAAGGCAATTGAGAAGATTATTTCAAGTGAATCATTATTAAAATCAATAATTGACTCTACAGCTACTGAGATGTGGGTAATTGACTTTAATGGGATTATTATTGCGCAAAGTGGCTTCTCAAAAAAAAGATGGGGAGATTTAACAAACAAACACACAAGCAATTTCCCAAACAATGATCTTACGAAACACTTTGAATATGTTCCAATTGAAGAACTTAAGAATGGGAAAATAATTGAAAAAAACATTCAGTTTGAACATGAAAATAACCATTTATACTTTAAAGTTATTTGGTCCCCGTATAGAGAAGGGAAAAAGATCAAAGGATACGTCGTATATTCATACGATTTAACAGCAGAAAAGGAATTACAGGATAAACTTGAAGCTCATCAAAAAGATCTAAAAAAAGAGGTTGAAAAACGAACAGAAGAAATAAGTGCACTCAATAGCGAATTACTAGTTTCAAACGAATATTTAAATGAAATTAACCAGGAACTAGAGCAACAAAAAAGAGAATTGCAAGAAACACTAAATAAACTTCAGAACACTCAATCACAATTAATTCAAACTGAAAAAATGGCCTCCATTGGAATATTAACATCAGGTATTGCTCACGAGATTAATAACCCAATCAATTTCATAAGCAGTGGAACTATAGGTTTAAAAATGGCTATCGAAGAACTATTATCCTATGTTAATCAAAGAGACCAAAGATGCCTAAACGATCAAAAGAAATCATGTATTACTGAAATAAAAGAACTTAGAGAAAAGTACAATATTGAAAAATCCCTTGAAAACATACCTAAATTACTACAACCAATTCAAAATGGAATTGATCGTACCACAGAAATCATAAAAGGTTTAAGAACCTTTTCAAGACTTGATAGTGAAGAGAAAACAATGGCTGACATAAAAGAGCTGATAAACTCTTCATTAATTATTTTACGAAATAAGTATAAAGACAAAATTGAAATTGAGCTTGATTTGGATACAAAAAATGAGCTTTTATGTTATCCAGGAAAACTGGGGCAGGTAATACTAAACCTAACTCTTAATGCTATACAAGCTATTGAAGACACAGGGAAAATTATTATAAAAACTATCAACCTTTAGAAGGAAAACAAATTTATTTTCCAAATTTCAGATACTGGTATGGGAATGGATGCGCAAACCAAAGCTAAAATATTTGATCCATTTTACACAACTAAACCGGTAGGAATTGGCACAGGCATTGGGTTATCAATTGTGCATGGAATTATTAAAGACCATGGAGGAGAAATAAATGTTGAATCAGAACCCGGAAAAGGAACTACATTTAATATTTCATTACCTAATAAATAATATATGGATAGAATCTTATATATTGATGATGAAAAAGATAACTTAATAACTTTTGAAGCCACTTTCAACAGGTTTTTCCATGTATTCACATCCTCTAAGCCAAGTGAAGCAGCCGAAATAATAAAATCAAACCAGATACAAGTTCTAATAACCGACCAAAGAATGCCTGTAATTACAGGACTGGAATTGGCACAAAGCATTAATAAAATATTTCCATGGGTTTCTATCATATTATTGACAGCATTTGCCGATAGTGAAGTAGTAATGAAGGCTGTAAATCAGGGAGGAATATTCAAATATGTTTTAAAACCATGGAAAATAGATGATCTTAAACAAACAATATTGAATGCACTTGAAGCATCGGCTCTTCGGAAAAAAAATATTGATTTATTAAATAACCTATTAAGTCAAAATAAAAAACTACAGAAATCAAACTCCGAAATATCGGAGTTAAAAAAACAACTGGAAGAAGAAAACAAACAACTAAAGGCAGTTTACGCTGAAAACAAAGACTTTCAAGAAATAATTGGCCAAAGCAAATTAATGAAACAGGTTATGAATCAGGTTCAGCAAGCAGCCAAATCTGATTCAACAATTCTTTTACTGGGAGAATCCGGCACAGGTAAAGAGCTATTTGCCAATACTATACATAGATTAAGTTATCGATCATCAAAAATATTAGTAAAAATTAACTGTGGAGCAATTCCTGAAAATCTTTTAGAAAGTGAACTCTTTGGTTATGAAAAAGGTGCATTTACAGGGGCAAATAAATTAAAATATGGTAAAATTGAATTAGCACATAATGGAACGCTTTTCCTTGATGAAATTGGAGAGTTGCCTATTTCCCTACAACCTAAACTACTGAGGGTACTTCAAGAATCAGAACTCGAACGCCTGGGAGGAAACAAAGTTATAAAATCAAACTTCAGACTGGTAGCTGCAACAAATAGAAATCTTGAAGAAGCTATAAGCAGAGGAGAATTCAGACAAGATTTATTCTACAGATTAAACATACTTCCAATACAACTCCCACCCCTAAGGGAACATAAAGATGATATTCCTGATTTGGTTAATTATTTTGTTTCAAAACTTAACAAAAAGATGGGTAAAGATATTAAATCCATATCCCAAAAAAGCATTGATAAATTAATTGCTTACAATTGGCCTGGAAATGTTCGGGAACTAGAAAACATAATAGAAAGAGCATACGTATTAACCTCAGGATCAAAACTTAAGTTAGACTCTTGGATAAGTACATCTAAACAGAATGAAAACACAAATACTATTAAAACTCTTTCAGAAAATGAAAAAGAACACATAGAAAAGGTGCTAAAACATTGTCAATGGAAAATAAGAGGTTTAAACGGCGCTGCCAAACTTTTAGACATTAATCCTACTACACTCGAATCGCGGATGAAAAAACTAGGTATTAACCGACCATCATAACTACGATATTTCGTACTTCTACGATATTTCGTACAAAATCCCTATATCCACGAACAAACACAATTCCTATAATAGCCTATATTTCAACATATTAAATCATATTGGCACATCACTTGTTTTCATACTATCAAAATCAACTAAAATTAGATATTATGAAAAGAATTAAAGATTTAAAAATAGGTTTCAGACTAAATTTCTTTTTAGGACTGACCATTGCTGTTTTATTAACAGCACTTGGATTTTACATCGTTAATAAAGAAAAAAATAAAATTCTTGAAGACACTGATATTAGAATGACAGAACAAGTTCAAGACCTTTCTGAACTAATAGAAAATCAGATTTCTTTAAATCAGAATAAAGTAAATTCAGATATAAAAGTTGCACACCATTACTTTTATACTTTAGGAGATTTGACAGAAACAACTGAAACTGTAAACTATTTGGCCATCAACCAATCTTCTAATTCCAGCAGTAGTGTTAAGGTTCCAAAGTGGGAAATAAATGGTATACAAGTGCAAAAAAACACTGAGATTGTGTACAAACTTCAAGAGCTTACAAACTCAACAGCAA
>PKTE01000300.1 GCA_002869335.1 Salinivirgaceae bacterium
AATGGTGGCGGATCAGATCATATGCCATTTATTTCAGAGAGAGTTCCGATATTATATTTTGCAGAAAATAACTTTTCAGAATATTACCATAGTGATCAGGATCGTTTGGAGAATCTGGAATTAGATTATGCCAAAGAAGTTGTAAGAGCAACTGCTACTGCATTATATTTTGGTGCAAATGCAATACATATAGTTGAAGTAGATCAGGTTATTAACGCCGGTAATGGGGATGATTTTATAATAACATGTAAAGAAGAGGACTCTGCTATAGGTTATAGAATTGATGTGTTTTCTGATGATTCTTTAATAAAATCAGTGGAAACAACAGGTGATAGTTTGTATATAAGTGGTTTGCCTGCTAATCAGGAAGTTTGTTATGAACTATATGGTTTAGGTGCTGATAGTCTGGGTGGATACCGTTTAAGACAATGCATTGAATTATCAGCTATACCTGATCCATTGATTGTGTCTTCAGAAATGAGTTTGCAAACTGTTCAGTTAAAATGGATAGATATGCTTCCGTTGGATGCTAGTCAGGTAATTATTGAGCGCAAAAAAGATTCCGACGAAGAATTTGTACTTTATAGTGAAGTTGAAGCCGACTTGGGTGTTTATGAAATCCTTAATCATGAACCAGGAATTTGGGAATACCGTTTGTCTCTCGAAGACGATGATGGATTTATATCTGAACCCGTAAGTACTTTAATTTACTCCACGGGCGAGAAGAATGATATTATGGTAGTTTCCGGTCAGCTGGGAGGATATGGAAATCCTACTCATTCAGACGTTTTTGATTTCTATACCGACATTATGCCTTTGAAAGACTTTTACCTTTATTCTGCGGCTACTCAAAGTAAATACTTGCCTATTATGGCCAATATGGAGGTTGTAATTTGGAATGCATTCTCCTCTAATTATTCTGAGTTTTATAATAATATTGAATTGTTACAAGCTTATATTGAGAATGGAGGTAAATTATTACTATTTGGTAAAAATCCACAGTTGCATTTAGACGCCTTACATCCCGAGGATGTTCCTTTTGATTCAGATACCTGTGTTTATAGTCTAGGAATTAGTGATGTTCTTGAGAACGACGGAGCCAAATTAAAGCAAATTCTTCACACATCAGGAGTTTCGGCAAATGTAGATCCTGAAAAACTTTCAGTAAGTTTTGATGGAATGTTGCCCGATATTGATGCCCTTGTAACAAATAATAATGCGTCTGTTGTGCTAACTTATCAAAGTCTGTCCGAATCTAGCCCAATAAACAATTTTGATGATGAGCCCATCGCGATTAAATACGAAAATGGAAATTCATCATTCATAATATGTGGCGTACCATTGTACTATTTTGATGTAGATGAATCAAAAGCATTGCTCAAGAAATTGCTTGAAGATGAAATGATAGTTGGCGAAACTGAAACTACTGCTTTTGGCAAATACATAGATGTTTATCCAAATCCAATTGAAAACACTATTCATATCAAAAACCAAATGAGTGATAGATTGAGTGGATTGTTTATGATTACTGACATTTCAGGTCGAATATTACATCAGGTTAAATTAGATATAGAATCAGGAGGTGTTGGTGAGATTTATATTGATTTGTCGTCAGGTGTTTATTTTCTATCAAATAGTCAGAACACAATTAAACAAAAACTTATAGTAGAATAAATGAGTCGGGCGAAAGCCCGATTTTTTGTATAAAATACTATGTAGCTGAAATTTCATTACTTTTATACTTTTAACAGCTATTTCTTTAACTAAAACTACCCAATATGAGAACTTTTTTATTTTTGTTACTTACTGGATTTTTGTTTTCTACTGTACAAAATCTAAATGCACAAGACAACCCCAAAAACATACTTGATGATATTGCCAATGAGGTAAATCAGGATAGTCTGACCAGTTATGTTTTGTCTTTACAAAATCTGGGAACTCGATATGCTCTAGCTAATAATCGGAAAGATGTTGCGTTATGGATTAAATCAAAATTTGAATCGTTCGGTTATCAGAATGTAATTCTTGATTCTTTTATTATGCAATACAACCAGGCAAATTATGTGCAATACAATGTAATTTGCAGAAGCGATAGCTCTTATGCAATAGATGATTACCTGCTAATAGGTGCTCATCATGATGCCATTACTTATACAACACCAATGGATTCAACGCCAGGAGCTGATGATAATGCATCAGGTGTAGCCGGGGTTTTGGAAACTGCTCGTATTATGAAACTTCATGGTCAGGACAATAATATACCAATTCACTTTGCCACATGGGCTGCAGAGGAGTTTGGACTTTTTGGAAGTGAGTATTATGTAGTAAAACATAGTGAACTAAGCAGTCTGCCTTCCTTTTATTTTAACCTGGATATGATTGGAAACAGTAATGAGGATAATAGTAAAATTGTATATGAATTTACAGGCGGGAAAGATTATCTTGCTGAAAAGGCTGAGCTTTATGCAAATATAGAACCTGTTTCATCTGGGTTGTCAAGTAGTTCTGACCACTATAATTTCTTTGCGGCCAACGTGCCTATTTTTTATTTTCGTGAGTATAATTTCACTCAATATTACCATAGCGATAACGACCGACTTGAATACATGGAAATGGATTTTATGACGGAAGTTGTTAAAGGCATAGCAGTGGCTATGTATTATGAAGCGAATATAATACCACCTATTGAAATAGAATACTTTGTAAACGCTGGTGCAGGAGATGATTTTGTGTTAAAGTGGGTAAATCATCCTGATGCTGATAGTTATATGGTTGATGTGTATCATGAAAATACATTATTAGAAACCTTTGAAACAACAGATGATAGCTTGTATGTGAGTAATTTGCCTCTAAACCAGGAAGTTTGTATTAATATATATGGTACTGATACTTCTGGTTTAACAGGGCGAAAGACTCATCGATGTTTGCAACTTAATGAAACACCGGCTCCCTTGGTTGCATCCTCAAACATGAATTTAAAAGACATTATCATTCAATGGGATGGCCTTTTACCATTAGATGCGTCTTCAGTAGTTATTGAGCGAAAAAGGAAAACAGAAGAGGAGTTTACGGTTTATGATGAAGTAAATGTGAATGTGGGGAGTGTTGAAATTATTAATCACGAAATCGGCATTTGGGATTATCAGTTAAAGCTGAAAGATACAGAAGGTTTAGTATCTGATCCTACAGCTTTGGCGGTTTATTCAACTGAAGTAAAAGACGATATCATGGTCGTATCAGGTGGATTGGGTGGATATATGAATCCGGATCATCAAGATGTTTTAAGCTTTTATGAGGGCATTATGCCATTGAAAGAATATCATCTGTTTGATACAGAGTCAGAGGAAGTATATGTTCCCATTTTGCAAAACGTGGAAGTATTAGTATGGAATACGTTTTCAGATGACAATTCATATTTCTTTAAGCATAAAGAGTTAATTCAAGGTTTTCTTGAAAATGGAGGTAAAGTATTGTTGTTTGCCAACAAACCAAATGTGCATTTAGGTGCAGCTAATAGCGCTGTAACTGATTTTGATTTTGATTCCTGGGGGTACAATTTAGGTGTAGAATCAATAATCGTTAACAATGGAGCCCGGTTAAAACAAATAAGACATTCTTCTGGAATAAGCGCCGATGTGGATCCTGATAAATTGTTCTTTTTCTTTTACGGGACTTTGCCTGATGTGGATGCTATAGTTGAAAATGAGAATGCATCTGTTGTGCTTACATACCAAAGTTTGGCAGGAGCAAGTCCTGAAAATAATTTTGATAACGAGCCAATTGCTATTAAATATCAAAATGGAGAATCATCAATGATTGTTTGCGGCGTGCCATTGTATTATTTTAAAGCAGATGAATCAAAAATATTACTTAAGAAGTTAATGGAAGATGAAATGATGGTGGGTAACCCAGAAATTAAAGCTTTTGAGAATACTGTTGGGTTATATCCAAATCCCATTAAAGACGAATTTTATATTCAAAATAAAAGTGAATTCCAATTAAAAGGGTTGGTCAATTTGACTGATATTTCAGGGAAGGTTGTGGATCAATTCATACTGAATTTGGAATCTGGTTCGACTCAGCAAATTCAAATTAATTTATCTCCGGGCGTGTATTTCTTATCGAGCCATAATTTGCCAGTACAAAAGAAAATTATTGTTGAGTAATAAATAGAGTCTACCTAATCGAAAATATTTTAGGTAGACTTTTTTCCTCTAATTTAAAAAGTTATTGCTTTCCTGTTTTTATTGAATAAAGTAAAAAGTGAAGCGGAGTTAATTTAAAACTCATTATATTGCTGATATTATTGAGTATATGCATTATTTGAGATTGAAATCTCTAATGATGTGATTTTTGTATTTTAATTTATTTAACTCAAACCTTATGAAAAAAATTGGTTTATTAGTTTTTATTTTCATCATTAGTATCTCTTTTTGTTTTGAAGGAAATGCCCAAAGCATAAAGAAAGAATTAAAACTGGCAGACATATTCTCCACCTATAAATACAGGCAAAATGGGTTTGGGCCTGTACGTTGGATGAAAGATAATAAAGGCTATTCAACGTTGGAGTATAACAAAGAAACCAAGGGATACGATATTGTAAAGTATAATGCCGCTACAAATGAACGGACCGTATTAATTGCTTCAGAAAAACTAATACCTGAAGGTGAGACAAAACCATTGGGTATTGCAAATTATATATGGTCTGCAGATAATTCAAAAGTATTAATATTTACAAATACCCGACGAGTTTGGAGGTATCATACAAGAGGCGATTATTGGGTTTTGGATATGAAAACCGGAGAGTTAACTCAGCTTGGAAAGTCTGTTGAGCGCACCACAATGATGTTTGCCAAATTTTCACCTGATGCATCAAAAGTTGGTTATGTGAGTAAGCAAAATATTTATGTGGAAGATTTGTCAACGGGTAAAATAACTCAAATAACTACCGATGGTGGCGATAATATTATCAATGGAACTTTTGATTGGGTGTATGAAGAGGAATTGAATTGTCGAGATGGTTTTCGTTGGAGTAACGATGGCAAATACATTGCTTATTGGCAATCCGATACAGATGGTGTGGGTACATTTTATATGATCGACAATATTGATTCCATTTATTCCAAACCGATTCCCCTGCCATATCCAAAAGTGGGAACAACACTTTCAGCGGTAAAGGTCGGTGTTGTCAAATTAGATGGAGGTAAAACAAAATGGTTTGATATTCCCGGTGATCCGCGAAATAATTATATTGCCCGAATGGACTTTATCCCCAATTCGAACGAACTCTTGATACAACAGCTTAATCGGCCACAAAACGCAAATAACTTATTTGTTGCTGATGTAGAAACGATGCAAGTAACCAAAATTTTCACTGAAAAAGATGATGCTTATTTGGATATTCATGATGATATAAAGTGGCTCGATAATGAAAAGTATTTTACCTGGACGAGTGAGCGTGATGGCTGGTCACATTTATACAAAGTATCTCGCGACGGGAAAGAGCAAACTATAATTACTAAAGGTAATTTTTATATTGTCATCGTATCTTGTATTGATGATAAAGGCGGTTATGTCTACTATATAGCGTCGCCGGATCATTTTACACAACGATATTTATATAGAAGTAAACT
>PKTE01000010.1 GCA_002869335.1 Salinivirgaceae bacterium
AAAATACTAAGCCAAGCCCTTTTTGCTTCGTTTTTGGGGCATCAAAAATGAAGAGCCCGTCTGCTTGAGACAAAGGAAATATATCTATGAAAGATATATTTGTAATTGAGGTGTTTATTAATGCTATCAATCCGCCAACTTTTCAAAGTGATCCATTAAAATTTCAAGAATATTTGGATTACTTGATATTTCTATTGGAATTTGAAATATAACATTTCAATGTTTTTTGATTTATTGTGAAATAATTTCGCCGATGGCATGTTACATTTTCAAATAATAATCTCTAACGGCGATTTGTAATTGTTTTATTTTAACCTTGGCTAATTTGATTAAACTCCTTCAGGGTTAAAATTGTAATTTATACTATGAATTTGCCGACTTTCCAGTGTGATACAAAAATTAATCATTAATAATTAACCATTATTAATTAAATACTATCATTTAAACTCTCAGGTAGCTTTACTTTATCATCAACGCGCTGGCGGAGCGTATCTAAATTTACATAAGGAATAATGGTGGGAGCAAATTTTGAAACGGGCTCATATAAAAGAGAAGATTCTATTTTTTCTTTCGGAATAAAATTCGTTTGACCATTTATATAATTCAATGCAATTAATATTACACTTACGATAAATGCATATTTTGCCAATCCAAATGCGGCTCCGGCAAGTTTATTCACAAGTCCTAATGCTACAGCTTTGAGCAATTTGTCTATTAAACGAGCTAAAAAGTGAACCCCAATTATAATTCCGATAAATGTTATTGCAAATGAGATAAGTGGTAAGTATGTAGGTTCTATGTTTAAGTTGCTTGCCAAAAAAGTACTGGTTATATCGCTGAATTTTATAGCTCCAATTACTCCTAAAACAAGTGCTACAAGTGTGGCAAGGGCTTGAATAAAGCCTTTTGAAAACCCTTTGTATAATCCCCAAACTAATGGAATGGCTATGGCTAAATCGAAAATGTTCATTGCAGTGTTTTTTAATAATCGATACTGACAAATTTATTACAATATTACATTTTTATTTGAGTTTTACCTCTTTTCAGCTATTTCTCAATTATTTTTAGGGTTTTGTTTTGAAAAATTCTTTCATAGCAAACGGAATACTCTTATTTTTACGTTTGCATATAAATATATTTAGTTTATGCCTATTTTAAATTCTATAGTTTCCTGGTTGAATATAAAACGGATGTCGCAGATAGACTTGATGCGAAAGTATCCTGCCGATGTGCAGTTTGAAACTTTTCTTAGATTAATTGATCAGGCTGCTCCGACAGAATGGGGCAAGAAATATAAGTATCGGGAAATAAGAAACTATGATATCTATAGGGAAAGAGTTCCTATACAAACATACGAGGATATAAAACCATGGGTAGATCGCATGCGAAAAGGTGAAACAGAGCTGCTGTGGCCTGGTGAAATAAAATGGTTTGCTAAATCTTCAGGTACTACTTCCGATAAAAGTAAATTTATTCCGGTTACCGAAGAGTCTCTTGAGGAGAACCATTTTAGAGGTGGTAAAGATGTGATGGCTATTTTTAATAGTAATTATCCTGAAAACAATTATTTATCTGGTAAGACGCTCACTTTGGGGGGTAGTCATCAAATCAATGAAAATAAAGAATCATATTACGGAGATTTGTCTGCAATCTTGATTCAAAATATGCCGTTCTGGACTAATTTTATTCGTGTGCCAGACAGGGAAACTATTTTGATTGATGAGTTTGAAAGAAAAATCGATCGTATTCTGCATGCTACTTTAAACGAAAATGTAACAAGCATGGCCGGCGTTCCTTCATGGATTATGGTTTTGTTAAAAGCAGTACTTGAAAAAACAGGCAAATCGAATATTCTGGAAGTTTGGCCCAATCTTGAGCTTTTTGTACATGGTGGTGTAAGTTTTAATCCTTACCGTGAGATGTATAAAGAGCTGATTCCGAGTGACCAAATGAAGTATATGGAGACATACAATGCTTCAGAAGGTTTTTTCGCCGTACAGGATGATCCTAATCATACCGATATGCTTCTGATGTTGGATCTTGGCGTTTTTTATGAGTTTATTCCAATGGATGAACTTGGCAAAGAAAACCCAAGAACTTGCACCATAGAAGAGGTTGAAAAGGGTAAGAATTATGCTATGGTTATTAGTACAAATGGTGGCTTATGGCGTTATATGATTGGTGATACTGTTGTGTTTACATCAGTTTTTCCGCATAAAATTAAAATATCTGGTCGCACAAAGCATTTTATAAATGCGTTTGGCGAAGAACTAATAGTTGATAATGCAATTAAAGCATTAGATGTGGCTTGTAAAAACTGTGATGCAAAAGTGAGCCATTTTACGGCTGGTCCTATCTATATGAAAGGTAAGGAGTCAGGTGGTCATGAATGGATTATTGAATTTGAGAAGGAACCTGATAGTTTAGAGCATTTTACTGTTTCTTTGGATAATGCTTTACAAACTGTAAATAGCGATTATGAAGCCAAACGGTATAAAGATAGTGTGTTGAACTTGCCTGTTATTCATAATGCTCCTAAAAATCTCTTTTACGATTGGATGAAGCAACGTGGAAAATTAGGTGGACAAAATAAAGTTCCCCAATTGGCCAATGAGCGTAAATATCTTGAAGAGCTTATTCAAATGATTAGAAAATAATGCCTATGAGATATCTTCTGCTCTATATTTTCCTGTTTGCTGGTTTAATGCATTTGAATGCACAAAAACTGCCGGATAGTGATTGGAAAATTCAGGATGCAGATATATTGGGTAATTTTTATTTCAGCGATGGAACCGATCTGGTTAAGACAAAAGTAGATGGAACTATTCTGGATGAATATCAGGATCAACTATTAGGAGATATTTACCAGATTGATTGTTATAAAGGACTTAAAGTACTTGTATTTCATCAGACCACAAATAATGTATTGATTTTAGATAATCAATTAGCGCCATTAGGTGAGGCCATAGATTTGAGTGATGGTATGTTTTATGATATAGCTGCAGTCTGTTTGGGTGCTGATGATAAACTTTGGATTGCAGATGAGCAAACAGGTCAGCTCAAATTAGTTGATCGCACATTGAGTGTGATCCAAACCGGGGTTGTTTTCAGGCAATATACTTCCGCAGAAAAAATAGTTCGTTTTGTAAATCGTGGAAATTTAATTTTAATGACCACTTCCGATAATGAATTGCTTGTTTTTGACCACTTTGGCTCATTTATAAGTAAGCATAGTTTTAAATCGTTATTTCACAGCTGGTTGGGGGTTTCCGGTTTGTTTTATATGTCTGGTGATCAGATGATTAAATATTCTTATAACCGAGGTTTATTTGATACAGTAGCTGAAGTAGGAAATGAAATAAATGGCATTTTAGAAAGTAAAAATCAACTATATTTGTTAGAAGAAAATCGAATAAAAAAATTAAAATAATCGCATATGCATTTGGCCATCGCAGGAAATATCGGATCTGGAAAGACAACTCTAACAGGAAAACTAGCAAAGCATTTTGGTTGGGAAACTCATTACGAAGATGTGGATGATAATCCATATTTGAATGATTTCTACAATGATATGCAACGATGGTCATTTAATTTGCAGATTTACTTTTTGAATAGTCGTTTTAGCCAAATTCTAGATATACAGAAGTCTGGTTTAACTGTAATTCAAGATCGCACTATCTATGAAGATGCCTATATTTTTGCACCAAATCTTCATGATATGGGATTGATGTCGAAGCGCGATTTCGATAACTATTTCCGCCTGTTTAGTTTAATGAGTTCGCTGGTTTCTCCTCCCGATTTGTTGATTTATTTACGCGCATCTGTTGGGACATTGGTAAATCAAATCGAAAAACGTGGTCGCGATTATGAAAAAACCATCCGAATAGATTATCTCAAACGCCTCAATGAGCGCTACGAAGCATGGATTAGCGGTTACACCAACGGAAAGTTATTGATCGTAGACGTGGATGATAGAGATTTTGCCAATAAACCAGAAGACTTATCTCATATTGTGGGTCAGGTGAATGCTTCATTGCACGGGCTGTTTTAAAATGTTATCTTAGAACAGATCAGAACTTATCTGGAAATATCGATTTGCATTTTAAATTATACTTATGGTGAAAATTATGCTAATTGGATTATTGCTGATAATGAACATTTCAGTTTTTTGTCAACAAATAAATCCAACAAATTCAATCAATCAGACTGATAATAAAGGGAGTAAAGTAGGTTATTGGGAAGAATATCATGACAATGGATCCATAAGAGTAACAGGATACTACAAACTTTTTAAAGTAAAGCTTTCAAAAGAAGACCAATTTTTTAAAGGAACTAAAGACTCACTAGAACTACAATCTTTCAAAGATAGTTTATGGAAAGAATATGATGAGAAAGGAAATCTGGTAAAGAAAGAAATGTGGTCAAAAGGTTTTAGGATTTCAAATTTCAACTTTCATTTAAGCTCTTCGGAGCTTTCAAATGACATTCAGCACTTAAACGAATATATAATTTCTGAGGATACTTTATTTTTTAAAAGAGAGTTCAATTCATCTGAATTGCGATTTTATTCATATCCTTTGCAAGAAGATTACAAAAAGGCTGAGGCAATTCTAACCGCGCCATTATCGATAGCGCAAAATGCCATTTTTATTGGGAATCTAAAAAATGGAGAATACCTATTGAGACTTGTTGATTTTAGAAACAGTAATGATCGTTTTATTAAATTAATTAAAGAATAGGGTTGATAGTTGGATTCAGTTTCATAATTAATCTATTCCGGCTTGTTTACATTTTCATGTTTACTATTTGATTTGTTTGAGGGTTTTTACTTAAATTTGTTTAGAATGTTTTAATTATATAGCTATGAGAATCAATATTTTAATTTTGCTATTGTCATTTTCTTATGCGTTAAATGCACAAACATTAATTGCCACTACAAAAGACCCCAATGCCATTGCAAATCATAATCAGCGTAAAATTGTAAGGGCCAATGGCAGTGATAAGTTTGTTGTTTTTACAGACAGTTCAGAAAATGGACCTGTTATAAAAGGGGTAAAATATGAAGAAGGCTGGGGTGAGCCATTTATTCTAGCCGAAGGAAAAAATCCTAGCCTTGGGTTTCACTATAACCAATATTCATTAGCTTTTGAAAGAGAAGACTCCGTTCGGAAAATATATTTATCAGTAGCTTACGATGATTTTGAATGGAGTGATCCAATTTGTATTTCCGATACGATACTTGATTGCCGAAATCCTCAAATAACTAGTTTTTATACTTTGTCTTATATTCAAAAAAATATAGATGGAACTGAATCATTGAAAGAAGCATATTATGGATTTAAGAAAAACAAATCACAAACCATTTTCAACAGAGATACTATAATAGACTATGCTATTGCAGAAAACTTGTCGTTAATGGATGACTATTCACTCTTTGCAATTCAATTTGATAATGATTCTATAATAAGTTTTTGGGAAGGATCTTGGAAGAATGATTTCAATAAATTATATCAATCTACGGGCACTTTCCCAGGGGCAACTCATAATTATGGCGGTTATGATAGAATTCTTTATTTAAACCAAAGTAATCAGATCGTGATTGATGA
>PKTE01000316.1 GCA_002869335.1 Salinivirgaceae bacterium
CCATTATCAAACGGTGAGATATAATGAGGAATTGGAAATAGTACAGTTTTATAGTGATTGTTATGGATTTGATCGTTTATAAGTTGGCAGGTTGGTAAGTTAATAAGTTAATTAAGTTGATTGAGTTAATTAGGTTATTAAGTTCATTAGTTAATTGAGTTATGGAAAATATTTGGAAACTAATCGCGAGAGTCAACAATTTTTAAACTTATTAATGCTGAATGACAACAAAAAGCTCTACCGACAATACATCGTTTGCCACTATTTATAAAGATTTCTCGCCACGAACGCCACGATAAAACGCACTACGTCGCTACAAGCTATCGCGTTGCGAACTTTGCGTCTTCGTTGCGAGCTCTGCGTGAAATATGATTCAAAACGTCATTGGTAGGGTGAAGCCAACGGCGATATGTTAGAATAAGCGGTGCAGGCAGCTTGAAGCCGATCGCTTCTCCGCCAGCGGCGGATCGTGATGACGTTTCCAAATAAAAGTCTGTCATCACTATCTCCTTAACCGTTGCGATTCGACAGTAACCGATTTCAAATTGCCATTCTCGTCCTTATACTGGAGATATAATATTTTGGGCTTGCTATTTATTAAATCAATGTAATCACAATAGGTGGAAGATTTCGTAAAGTCCAATTCGTTTAATTTTTTAACAACCATTTCAGGTTTTAAGCCTTTTAAGTATGCATCAGAATTCTCGGTTACCGACTGCACATAAATTTCTGCACCTCTTACTCCAAGTGCAAATCCAAAAGTCTCATTTACATCAGGATCAACTGAATAGTCATTAAAATATAATTTTTGATCATCCCAATCAATGGTAACCACATAACGCGACAAAATCTTTTTCCCAATGAGGGCGTGAACACCCGTTCTCACTTCCACATCATTATGGACTTTTTCTCCAATAAAAAGAGAATCTGTAAAAGCATATTCACGATTTACTTCAACTGGCTTGCCAATAAGGCCTGAATTCTTTGTGCCTGTTTCTACAAATGTTTCCGTAATTATTTGTTTTTCTGTGAGAAAATCCAAAATCCTTTTAGGAAAAGATACAGATCCGTTTGACCCATAATCAATAATAATATTACTTATTTTGGCTCTCCCGATTCTAATATCAACTAATAAATCAAGATCATTATCATATTTGAATGGAATACTTAATGAGTTTTCTTTTATATCTTTTGAAACCTCACTGCTCATTATCATTTCGTCTTTATCATAGTCAATAGTCCAATTACAATAACGCATGAGATTTCCTCCAATAATGCCATCCAAATTCATGCATTTCAAAATTGGATTCGCTTTGAAATTCTCTACAAAAGCAACCTGATCAATAAACATCACATCACCAATTCTAAGCGTATCAACCTTTACATAGTCTATGGCTTGTCGGTTATTATCCGTATCTACATAATGTCCCTGGCTTACAACTTTAAACTGAAACTCATGTTGCAATTCATCTGAAATACTAGAAGTAGCACCTGTATCCCACAAAAACCTGTATTTCTTGCCGTTAATCTCTACAGGAACAATAATTAGCCCCAAATTCTCTTCAAACTTGATGGTTTCTATGAATGGCTCATTGAGCACAGATCCTGACCTTATTGCTTTTGACCAATGGGTTGTGCAAGAAGAAAGAATTAGAAAAACTAAAATTATTGTAAATAGATATAACTTTTGCATCATTAAAATAGATTTTACAGATGACGCAATTCTATTCAGATTGTTTCATAAACAATATTTTATTTCCCCACTTTCATTTGCAATCCTACAGATAAATATTGTTTATAGGAATGAACCGAACTTGGAAAATCCTCTGATTCATAAGACAAACCATAAAAGAAATCATATTGTGGTGAAATTGCGAATCTGTCATTTAAATAAAAATCGTATGCAAGTCGGCCTCTTAGGCCATAAGTTGATTTTTCGCCCTTAAAATCAACTTCGTATTCTATTAGTTCAGGGTTGTCGAAATATGTAATATCTTCTCCAGTACCCTCTACATTTTGGTTCAGTAATCGATTAAATTGTAAACCAACATTCAAATCGAGATGATCGAAGAATTTAAAATTAATAAAATAAATCCCCAGGGCTAGGACTGTTTTTTTAACATTAAAATCAACAGACTTTTTATACATATGCCCAGATTCAGAAGCTTCTATTGCCCCTCCATATTTTTCATATCCTAATGTAAAGCGAAGTGGTAACCAATCAAATTTAATATCGTCAATTCCAATGTTAAAAGAGTAGTCTGTGTTCGATTTAGCATAAAAGTCTGTATAAGGTGTATCATCTTCTGCACTAGAAAAAGAATTAAACAAAGCTCCTCCTACAACCTCAACATTTTGGGCTGACAGAGATAGACTAAAAAATAGAAATAATAGTACTACTGATATTTTCATATGGATGCTGTTAGTGTTATTGGATAACGTAAAGAAAGGGAAAATATTGGAAATTTTATATAAAACTCGGTGTGTAACAAAGGCACACCGAGTTTATAAAATAAAATTAAACTAATTCCGCTTTTATCTTCTCTATTTTAGCTTTCAATACTTCAACAGCCTCATCAAACTGATCATGTGATTTCAACTCGCCGGTTACGCCAAAATAGAATTTAATTTTGGGCTCTGTACCTGATGGACGTGCACTTATCTTACTACCATCTTCAGTTATAAATTGCAGTACATTTGACTTTGGTAATCCTGTTGGTTTCACATCTCCCGATAACATATTTTTATCCTCACCACTTTGATAATCGATTATGCGAACAACCTTATTTCCTGCCAGTTCTTTCGGAGGATTACTACGTAAATTCTCCATCATAGCTTTAATTTCATCAGCTCCGGCTTTTCCTTTTTTCACAATTGAAATAAGGCTTTCATAGAATAAACCATACTCTATGTAAATATCCATTAGCATTTCAAATGCCGATTTACCCTGATCATTTGCCCATGCTACTGCCTCTGCAATTAGTGCACAAGACATTACTGCATCTTTATCACGTACAAACTCTCCTGCCAAATAACCATAGCTCTCTTCACCACCACCAATGAATGTTTCTTTTCCTTCTTTTTTGCCAATAATGTCAGCAATAAATTTAAATCCGGTCAATACATCATGCGAATCCACGCTGTATTTGGCTGCAATCTTTGGAAGTAATTCAGTGGTTACAATGGTTTTTACAATATATTGTTTGCCATCCAACTTGCCATTCTCTTTCCACTTGGTCAACAAATAATTAATGAGCAAAGTAGCAGCCTGATTACCATTGAGTAAGGCAAACTCACCTTTCAGGTTTTTTACTGCAATACCTACTCTATCGGCATCCGGATCAGTGGCCATAACCAAATCAGCATCAATTTCTTTCGCTCTATTAATAGCCATTTGTAACGCTGCGGGTTCTTCAGGGTTTGGCGATTTTACTGTTGGGAAATTACCATCTGTTATATCCTGCTCTGGTATATGTATTACATTCTCAAACCCAAAGGCTTTTAATGCCATCGGAACTAGTTTTACAGCAGTTCCATGAATAGGAGTAAAAACAATTTTCATATCCTTATTGCGGTCAATCACTTCCGGTGAAAGGGAAAGTGTTTTAACAGCGGCAATATATTTATCGTCCAACTCAGCTCCTATGATTTCAATTAAGGCTTCATTTTTATTGAAATTGATTTTACTTATATCATCCACTTTAGCTACTTCATTAATGATATTTTTATCGTGCGGAGCAATAATTTGCGCACCATCTTCCCAATATACTTTATATCCGTTATACTCTTTCGGATTATGCGAAGCAGTAACTACAACACCACTTTTGCATCCTAATTCGCGAATAGCAAAAGAAAGTTCCGGTGTTGGACGCAAAGCATCAAAAAGATAAACTTTGATACCATTGGCTGAAAAAATATCGGCTGTGGTTTGTGCAAACAGTTCCCCATTATTTCGACAATCGTGTGCAATAGCTACGCTTATTTCCTGATTTTTGAAGTTCATTTTAAGATAGTTGGCTAATCCCTGCGTAGCCATTCCAACCGTATAAATATTCATACGATTTGAGCCAGCTCCCATTATACCTCTCAATCCTCCGGTTCCAAACTCAAGATTTTGATAGAATGCATCAACAAGCGAATCACCTTCTTCTTTCAACATTTGCTCAATCTCAGTTCGAGTATCCTGATCAATATCCATTGCAAGCCACTGTTGTGCTTTTTCTTTTACTATCTGCAGAGTATCTTTTGACATGATATTTATGGTTTAGTTTTTCTATCATACAAAGTTATGATTTTACCCTAAACTAAATGCGATCAGAACTCTATCCTTACAGCTTTTAACAAAAATTTAAACCTTGATCATAATAAAAACAACCCCTCTCGTTGTTTAAGCTCCTATTTTTCCTAAGGAAAAAAGAAAAAAACTCAGATGAAGGGTCGTTCCTAAAACTACACCAAAGCACACTACTATACTTTGATGCCGCTCATCACTATGGTTATTTTGAAATTCGATCTTAATTAATTGGCCGCAATTCCAGCAATTAACTGATCTTCATTGATTAATGTTTCTATATCTACATGAAACCGTTTTACAGCAGAACGCAAGTTATATCGGCTTGACATTACTTCTCCATACGCACCCACTTGCTTAATTGCTAATAAATTGCCCCGTTCAACCCGTGGTAAAAGAATTTTTTTTGTAAAAAAGTCAGATGATTCACAAATTGGTCCTGCCACAGCATAAAATCGCTGTGAATTTGCCCCATTTAGGTTTACAATTGGATGATAGCTTTGATACAAAGCAGGGCGTATCAATTCTGTCATGCCTGCATCCACAATTACATAAGCATCTGCAGGGTTTTCTTTTACATACAAGACCTTAGTTATCAAGGTACCGCAAGCAGCCACAATAGATCTGCCTGGCTCAAAATGTATAGTTTGCCCGGGTCGCTTATTCAGTGTTTCATTAAATACTGAAAAATACCCTCTGAAATCAGGCATTTCTATTTTTTCGTTATCATAATCAATTCCTAAACCACCACCCATATTTAAATGCGGAATATCAAATCCCATTCGCTCTACTTCATCCTGAATAATATTTACACGCTCACATAATTCTCGAAAAACACCCATTTGAGTAATTTGTGATCCGATATGAAAATGTAACCCAATAAATTCCAGGTTACTATGTCCTTTTAGCTTGGCCAATGTATCCTCTAGTTCGGCGTATGGAATACCAAATTTATTACGACTTTGACCTGTAGAGATATACTCATGCGTATATGGATTCACATCTGGATTCACGCGCAAAGCTACACGCGCCGTCTTTTTCATTTCACCTGCCAACTCATTTATCACTTCTAACTCTTGACAAGATTCTACATTGAAAGCAAAGATTCCTGCATTTAAAGCTAAACGAATTTCCTGATCTGTTTTACCAACTCCTGCAAATACGATATTTTCGGAACCAAATCCCATATCAATAGCATGCAAAACTTCATTTCCACTCACACAATCGGCTCCCAATCCAAAATCATTAATAATTTGTAATAATTCAGGATTTGCGTTGGCCTTCATTGCATAATGAAGTTTATAACCAAAACGGTTGCTCCATTTTGTAGCTTCTGATAAAACATTGCGTAAAACATTCAGATCATACAAATAGAAAGGCGTTTGTTCTTCACTAAACTGCCTCCACAAGTTCCTGTTTTCCATCATTTTTCTGTAATAAATTGTTATGTAAATTATTAATTGCCTCAATTTTATCCTGGCTGTTAACAACCAGCGTTACATTAATTTCACTACCACCATAAGAAATCATCCTTACAGGAATAGCTTCTAAAGCACCCAACACAGCTGCCACTACAGCGTGTTCCTCTGCATTAAAATCACCCACTACACATATCACAGATTGATTACCTGTAACCTCAACCTCTCCTAATAATTGCAAATCGTTAATTAATCCAGGCTGCAAATGTGCCGATTCAATGGTCATAGACACGGCTACTTCAGAAGTCGTTATGACATCAATTGGAATTTGATAATTTTCGAATACTGTAAAAACTCTTCTCAAAAACCCGTACGCATTCAACATTCGACCACTTTTGATCCGAATTACCGTAATTTCATCTTTTGCAGCAATGGCCCGAATAGAATCTGGACGACCGAAACCTTGTATCACTGTGCCTCTATCCTTAGGATTTAAGGTATTTTTTAACTTAATAGGAATATTGGTCTTACGCGCCGGCACAACTGATGAAGGATGCATAATTTTAGCCCCGAAATAGGCCAACTCTGCAGCTTCATCATAACTCATATGGCGTACAGGCTTAGCATCTGAAACATATCTTGGATCATTATTATGAAACCCATCCACATCAGACCAAATTTGAATTTCATCAGCTTGCAATGCTGCTCCAATCAATGTGGCAGAGTAGTCACTCCCCCCACGACTTAAGTTAGTAATTTCTGAATTTGAGTCTCTACAAATAAAACCCTCAGTAAGATAGACCACTGCATCAGCATTTTGATTTACTAAGCGATTTAAATTACTCTTAATCTTATCATTATCAGGCTCCCCTGCCTCATTAAGCCACATAAAATCTAAAGCAGAAATATATACAACGTCAACTCCGATACTTTGTAAATATTTGTACATCAAACGAACAGTCATTATTTCACCTAACGAAACAAAATCATTCCTTTTTAGATTTAAATCGGCTACAAGTAACAAACAGCGAAGAGGACTTATAAACTCACTGGAAAAATCCGTGCTGGATTCCCCCAATAATTGATTATGCGTTAGGTTAAAATGATTTACAATATGTTCAAGTCGGGTTTCTACTTCCAACGTTTTATTTTGTTTGGCGGCCTCATAGGTTTCATACAATAAATTTGTAATTCCTGACATGGCAGATAATACCACAAAGGTTGTTTCTCCATTATTGATAATATCAGCAACACCTTTGATACGATTTGCGTCACCAAGAGAAGTTCCACCAAATTTTAATACTCTCATTTTTTCAATATTTTGTCAAATTCGATTCAAAAGTATGTCAGGCTTCCTTTCACTCAAAAAAATCACAACTAAAAGAACATTTTTTCAACATTTTGTTATATTTTTAACAACAATACATAAATTGAACACGCGATGAAGTGACAAACGGCCGTTCGTTTCATCCAAGAAAAAGAAAAAATGATACGCATAAACGAAGCAGTAGAAGAAATCATAAGAGAAAAGCCTTTTTTAGAGCAATCACTGGCAGATGGTTTAATCAACACTTCTGCTTTAGCACGGCAGATTAAACTGCAGGTTGAGAGAAGACTTGGAAAGCAAGTACAAACTGGGGCCATTGTAATGGCCATCAAACGAATGCCCATAAGGCCTGCTATTCATTCTAAAAAAAACATCAATACACTTTATGACAATCTGAATGATCTTACTGTGCGCTCCAAACTAGCCATTTTCAACTACCAAAATAGTCCAACATTAATGTCTTGTCAAGGGCAGCTTACTGAAAAGATTCGTACAAAAGATGATATATTCTATACATATTCACGCGGTTTAAACGAATCAACTCTAGTAATCAGTCACAATATGTCTGAAACTGTTCACGAAATATTCAAGGACGAAAATCTTAAATGGCATGCAGCAAATATGTCGGCCATTACAATTAAATTACAACATGAAAACACCAGTACTCCTGGTCTCTATTATCAAATTCTAAAAATTCTTGCGTGGCAAAATATCAATATCTCAGAAGCTGTATCTACCACCAATGAATTCACACTTATTATGGAACAAAGCAATATCAACAGAGCTTTTCAAGCTTTTTCGGTTTTTTTAGAAACGAAGACATAGGTTTCAGGTTAGAAAGTTTCAAGTTAGCGCAAAGCTACTTAGCTGAACCCGAAACCTGAAACCTGGAACTGTTAAACCTGAAACAAAAAAAGCTCCTAAAAAGGAGCTTTTTTTTTGAGAGCCGATAGAGGGATTCGAATGCCGAATTGACCAAATCTTCGATTTGTTGTCAATCCAAGCACTCTCGAAAAATTAAAAAATCATAGATTTTTATTTTTCGGAGCCCACGGCCTGCTGATTATAAATCAGCTTAAAAATATTAAGCATTGAATAAAAAAAAGTCTCCGATTGGAGACTTTTAGAGCCGATAGAGGGATTCGAACCCACGGCCTGCTGATTACAAATCAGCTGCTCTGGCCAACTGAGCTATATCGGCAATATATTTTGCGTTTAAAGCGGGGCAAAAATAGAAGAGTTTTTTATTTCAGCCAAACAATTTCTCAAAAAAAACAAATTATTTTTCTCATATTTTTTTAAAATTCTAACAAACAACGCATTTCAATCATTTCATTATTATGAAGAATAATTTATATATTTATACCACACAAAATAATAAGATATGGAAGTAAAAGGTACCGCAGCTAAATCAATCCCCGATTTTGTAGGACGAAGATTTAAAGATCAATACTTTGAATGGTTAAATGCCCTTCCGGAAAAATCCCGAAAAATAATGATGGATGGGCTTAAAACTAACTTATGGTATCCAATAGAAGATGCCGCTATTATGCCCACACAAATGATTGGTGAGGTTTTTTATAATGGAGATATTCAAAAAGGTGCCTGGGAGTGTGGTAAATATAGCGCTGAGGTAGCCTTAAAAGGAATTTACAAAGTTTATGTAAAACTTAGTAAACCAGAACATATCATTGACAGAGCAAGTAGAATATTCTCAGCATATTATCAACCATCAGAAATGAGTGTTACAGAAAAAGGTAAAAACTATGTGCAACTTTCTGTAACTAAATTTCCAACTCCTAGTACCGTTATTGAATACAGAATAGCAGGATGGATGCAAACTGCCATGGAAATATCCGGATGCAATAATGTAAAAGTTGAAATTCCAAAATCTCTGGCAAAAGGTGCTCGTGAAACAATCTTTCACGTAAGTTGGAACAATTAAATTATAGAAGGACAGTTATCGAAATAGCTGTCCTTAGTTTTTCTATTTATAACTTCTAGTGATCGCACTTATTTCCGCTGCCGGTAAGAGTTCCTTCCACAAATTGACGTGCTAATTCTTCAACTGGTAAAGATTCAGCTCCAGTTACTACATCGACACCATGCCGCTGAAAAATGTCAATGGCTTTATGTCCCATGCCACCTGCAATAACCACGTTACCACCTTGCTCAGCTACCCATTTAGGCAAAATACCTGGCTCGTGAGGAGGTGGAACTTGCATTTTAACTGATTTCACTTCGGTTCCTTCACATTCTACGAAGGCAAATTCTGATGCATGTCCAAAATGATTTGAAAGCACACCATTTTCCGATGGTATTGCTAATATCTTTTTCATATTATTAATTTGTTGATTTGAGAAATTAAATTGATTCATATCTTTATTTACGCCAGAAAAAAATGCACTTCCAACCTCAAAATGAATAGGACGAGATTCCACAAATGCCATTGCAATTTTCTTTCTTACCGATTCATAAATTCTGGCAAAAGTAGGCCTTGAGATATTCATTTTTATGGCAGCTTCATCATGCTTCAAACCTTCATAATCAGCCAATCGTAATGCTTCATATTCCTCAAATAAGATATTTATACCGGCATTGGTATATATTGATCTTTCGGGATAGTATCCCGACATTTGAGGAGGTGTTGAAATATGCCTGCATCTTTTTTTTCTGGGCGCCATGCCACAAAGATAATGAGAATATTCTCACTAAACTCAACAACGATGAAAAAAACGGACGTTTTTTATCTCTATCCCGATAAAAAACTCCGTAATAAAATGAAAATCAACAATTTAAATCTTCAAGTACTCCTTGTATTTATCATCTAGTTCAAAATATTTCTCATACATAGCTTTGTTTATACCCTTAGCAATAGCACGTTTCTCTCTTTTATCAATTTGATAAGTTGCTTTTACACCAGCCATGTTCGAAAAATACACTTCGTATTCTTTGTCATCCTCTGTCATATATACTTTAACCATATGCTCTTTTTCATTATCTGTAAGATCATAATGGCAGGCAGGACAATAAAACTGATATGATTTTCCCTCTTCCATTTTAAAATCGGGATTCAGTTTTATATCATAATTGCCAACTTCAGGGTTCATAAAGATAATACCCTTTTCGTTGTGCTCGCTTTTAACGGCAAGTACTAAAAAGTCCTCCACAACTAATTTAGCCTTGCACATTGGACAAAAGTAATTGATCATAATTTTTCCTCCAGTTTTTTTAAGTGATAATGGGCGCTACTAATCATGTTATTATACATGATTGTGGATAGATCGATTCAAATCCAATTTACAAATTAAGATAATACAAGTCAAGTTTATTTTGTTCAAAATATATAAAATTATCACTTATATAAACAGTATAATATATTTATAAATAACTTATAATAAATATCTATAATAACATATTTACCTTTATTGATATGATTTTAACAATACAATTTTTTGAATAATAAAATAAAGAGCTAATCTAATTTTTGGAGATATCTCTTTTTCATCGTAATTTGAAAGAAAAAGCCACAACTTGACCAAAATCAGAATTAAAAGGATATTAGCTGAAAAAAGAAAAACACGCACTTTTTTACTTATATTAAGTGCCATAGCAGGTATTGGAGCTGGGTTAACAGCACTTTTTCTTAAAACAGCCGTATTTGAAATTCAACAACACCTCACCAACATAGTATGGCAAAAAAACTACATGTATCTCTTGT
Organism: Salinivirgaceae bacterium; assembly: GCA_002869335.1. Classification (GTDB taxonomy): domain Bacteria; phylum Bacteroidota; class Bacteroidia; order Bacteroidales; family Salinivirgaceae; genus Salinivirga. The sequence goes on from PKTE01000316.1 coordinate 10,758, forward strand.
TTGTCTACCCTGTTTCAGCAGTTATTATAGTTTCTATACTGCGATCATTTATATTTCGAGATCAAACCAGACATAATATTACAAGTTTACTTTATGCTATTTCAAAACAATCTAGTAATGTGCCTGGTCACAAAATTTACTCCTCTGTAATTGGAGCAACTATAACTGCCGGAATGGGCGGATCCGTTGGACTTGAGTCTCCTATCATTAACTCAGGAGCAAGCATTGGAAGTAATTTAGCCAGAATATTTAACATGAGATATAAAGAGGTTACACTACTTTTAGCTTGTGGTGCCTCTGGAGCTATTGCTGCCATTTTTAATACGCCCATAGCTGGGATTGTCTTCTCATTTGAAGTATTGTTATTAGACCTCAATCGATTCTCGCTCATTCCACTTCTGATTGCATCTGTTACAGGGGCACTTACTACTTGGGCCTTTTATCCTAATGACATATTGTTGCAATTTGAAATTACACATCAGTTTGAATTAATACAATTACCATGGTATTTACTTTTAGCGATTCTTGGAGGAGCTGTAAGTAGCTATTTTACAAGAACTTTTTTATTTTTCGAAGTGCTTTTTGACAAAATTAAAAAGCGCATATATCAGGTACTGTTTGGAGCCATTATTATAGGAATCATCATCACTCTTTTCCCTCCTATTTGGGGTGAAGGATTTAGAACAATCAAAATTTTACTAGCAGATAATTTGGGAGAGCTATCCAATGAAAATCCTTTCGGTATAAGTTTAAATGCTTATGGGCTAATTATCTTTTTGATAATGCTAATTTTAGTGAAAGTAATCGCAACCATTAGTACTATTCGTGGTGGAGGAATAGGAGGAATATTTGCGCCCTCGCTATTTACAGGAGCTGTTGCCGGATTTGTATTTGCATTTATCATAAACCAAACCGGATTTGCAGAACTCTCCACAAGTAATTTTACACTGGTGGGAATGGCATCTGTGTTAGGTGGCGTTTTACACGCCCCACTTACAGGTATTTTTCTTATTGCAGAGGTTACCCGAGGATATGAATTAATAGTGCCTCTGATGCTGACCACAACGATATCATACATTACAGCCAAACAGCTATCTCCGCATTCCATAATAACCTATCAGCTAGCACGTAAAGGTGAACTTATTACGCACCACAAAGACAAGGCAGTTCTCCATTTCTTAGATAAAAGGCAAATTATTGAAAAAGACTTTCAGCCCATAGAACTTAATAAATCACTTGGTGATTTAGTTGAAATTATAGCTCAATCACATCGCAATATCTTTCCTGTTGTAGATGATAATAATAACCTAATTGGATTAATTCATCTTGATAAAGTCAGGAAAATAATGTTCAAACGCGATGCATACACCATGCCCGTATGGCACCTAATGTCAACGCCCCCCGATGTAATTGAAGAAGATGACAAAATGAGTCAAATTGTTAAAAAATTCAATAAATCTAAAGCTTGGAATCTTCCCGTTGTAGAGAACAATAAATACATTGGAATGGTCTCTCGGTCAAAGCTATTCAGCACATACAGAGAAATTTTATTGAAAATCACAGACGATTAATATGTATCAAAAGCGGTCAATAAAAGAATATTAACAATTCAAAAATATCTATATATAATTTTATTTGTAACTTTAACGTTTAGTAAACGTCTTTCTAGCGTAAAATAGAAAACCCAAAACCATTGATAAAACGAAGTATTAAAAACCCTTTACAATGATTAAAATTGAAAACCTACACAAGTCTTACCAAATGGGCACAAATAGTTTGCACGTGCTCAAGGGGTTAGACTTTACAATTAATGATGGTGAATTAGTTTCGATTATGGGATCTTCCGGTTCAGGAAAATCAACCCTCCTTAACATTTTAGGCCTTTTAGACAATTATGACCAGGGAAATTATTACCTGGACGATTTGTTAATTAAGGATCTTAACGAAACAAAAGCAGCTATCTACCGCAACAAGTATTTCGGATTTGTTTTCCAATCATTCAACCTGATATCATTTAAAAATGCACAGGAAAATGTTGCCCTCCCACTTTATTATCAGGGAGTTAATCGCAAAAAGCGTAATCGTATCGCATTAGAATACCTGGATAAAGTTGGGCTAAAAGATTGGGCACACCATTTACCAAGTGAAATGAGTGGTGGACAAAAGCAACGTGTAGCTATTGCTAGAGCGCTGGTTACTAATCCTAAAGTAATTCTTGCGGATGAGCCTACCGGAGCACTCGATTCTAAAACATCTTATGATGTTATGCAAATCCTCAAAGATATCAATGCCAGTGGAATATCTGTAATTATTGTTACACACGAGCACGATATTGCTGACATGACAGACCGTGTTATTAATTTAAAAGACGGTCAAATAATGCAACCGGAAGAAGCAGAAAAATCTACCTCATATGTTTGATATAGATAAATGGCAGGAGATTTTTTCTACAATCAAGAAAAATAAACTGCGTACATTCTTAACAGCATTTAGCGTAGCATGGGGTATTTTTATGCTCATTATTTTGCTAGGCTCAGGGCGCGGACTTCAAAATGCGTTTCAATATAATTTTGAAGCAGATGCAGTAAATAGCTTATGGATTTATCCAGGTAAAACCAGTAAAGCATTTGAAGGTTACCAACCAGGTAGATTCCTTCGATTTACCAATAAGGATTACAACGAAACCAATCGTTTAAACAATGAATATATAGGTAGCAGCTCATCACGTGTTGGCGTATGGGGTAATACAGACCTCAGCTATAAAGACGAACATGTGGGACACCGAATGTATGGAGTGCATCCAGGAACATACGAATTAGAGCAGGTTAAAATGGATACCGGACGCTTTATTAATGAACTAGATATGAAACACTTTAAAAAAGTAGTTACCATATCTTACAAAACAGAGGATGCACTTTTTAAAAAGGAAGAAGCACTAGGGAAATATATTCGTCTTGGCGACATTCCATTTAAAGTAGTTGGTATATTCAGAGATCAATCGGACAGAGATAACGATAGCGTTTACATTCCAATTTCTACTGCTCAGAAAGCATTTGGATTGCATAACAATATCAACAATTTAGCTTTCACATCAGAAAATCTGACGCTTGAACAAAGCCTTGAGCTTGAAAAAGATCTGAGAAAGCAATATGCAAAAAGGCACCATTTTGATCCGGAAGATGACCGTGCAATGTATATCAACAATAATTTTGAAAATGCAAAAGATATACGCAGTGTCTTTACTGGCATAACCATATTTGTATGGATTATTGGTATTGGAACCATCATTGCAGGAATTGTTGGTGTAAGCAATATTATGCTTATTGTTGTAAAAGAGCGAACCAAAGAGATTGGTGTTCGAAAAGCCATTGGAGCCACTCCATGGTCAGTTATTAACCTGGTATTACTTGAAGCAATAACAATCACAACACTAGCTGGTTACATTGGACTTGTTTTAGGTGTAGGACTACTGGAATTAATCTCTGCAAACATACCCAGCTCTGACTTTTTCAGAAACCCAGAGGCTGACTTTTCTATTGCCGTTAGCGCCACAATATTATTAATAGTTAGTGGAGCCATTGCAGGATTAATACCTGCAAGAAAAGCAGCCCGAATTAAACCCATCGTTGCATTACGCGACGAATAAAACCATGTACAATGTTTGATTTAGATCGTTGGCAAGAAATAATACACACACTTAAAAGCAACAAGCTAAGGACTTTCCTTACAGCTTTTGGTGTTTTTTGGGGTATTTTTATGCTCACAGTAATGCTAGGGTCAGGTTCAGGTTTGAAAAATGGTGTTTTCAAAAACATGGGCGATTTTTCCACGAACTCAGCCTTCATGTGGACACAAAAAACCACAAAACCCTACAAAGGATTTGAACCGGGCCGAAACTGGAATTTTAATAATTCTGACACCGAAGCCTTTTTAGAAAATGTCTCTGGAATAGAATACTTATCTCCGCGAATTCAAGGATTTGGAGGCAGCGGCTCAACAAATGCTGTATACAAAGATAATGCAGGCGGATTCAGCATATTTGGTGACTACCCTGCATGGAACCTTATAGATCCACTTACTATAATGGAAGGTCGTTTTATTAACGATATGGATATAAAACGCAGAAGAAAAGTTGTAGTAATTGGTAAGCGAGTAAAAGAAGTCCTTTTCGACAAAGGCGAAGAACCTTTAAACAAATTCATCAGAATTAATGGTGTATATTTTAAGGTAGTTGGCGTTTTCAAATCCAAAAAAGGAAGCCATCAGGCACAAAACGAAAACCAAAACCTGCATATGCCTTTTACCACACTTCAGCGCCTTTATAATTATGGCGATAAAGTATTTTGGTATGCTATGACAAGCAATGCAAACACAAGCGTAAAACAAGTTGCTGAAGAAGTAAGAGCAGTTGCAAAACGCCGACATAACATTGCCCCTGATGATGATCAGGCCATAGGACACTTCAATGTGGAAGAAGAGTTTAAGAAAATCCAGAATTTATTTTTGGGAATTAATGTGCTCATTTGGATTGTTGGAATTGGAACCCTACTGGCAGGTGTTATTGGAGTATCCAATATTATGCTAGTAGTTGTTAGAGAACGCACCAAAGAAATAGGAATTCGCAGGGCCATTGGAGCCAAACCGATTAAGATTATTACACAAATTCTATTAGAAGCATTAGTTCTGACAGCCTCAGCAGGCTGGATGGGACTTGTATTAGGAGTTGGGATTGTTGAGTTAGTTAATACAGCCGTTGGAGATGGCTCTGACTTTTTCTACAAGCCAAGTGTAAACTTCCAGGTAGCAGTTACCGCATTAATTATACTTATAATTTCAGGTGTAATGGCCGGTATGCTTCCAGCTCGGAGAGCACTTAGAATTAAACCAATAGAAGCACTAAGAACAGAATAAAGAAACCTATTAAAATAATAAACCCATGAAAAAGTTTTTTCGAATTGTATTTTACCTGATTATTGGAATTGTATTTGTCGGAACAATATTTTTCCTTTATCAAAAGTCTCAACCTAAACAGGTTATTTTTGAAGTAGAACAACCCTTTGTTACCAGTATTGAAAATAAAACTGTAGCAACGGGAACTATAATCCCTCGAAAAGAGGTTGAAATTAAGCCTCGTGTGAGTGGTATTGTAACTAAACTCTATGTTGAACCAGGAATGATTGTCAAAGATGGAGACCTAATTGCAAAAGTTACGGTAGTGCCCGATATGGGAAGTCTAAATAACGCTGAAGCTCGAGTAGAGCAAGCCGAGATTAGCAAAAAAGACGCACAACGTAAATACGACCGGCAAAAATCATTATATGATAAAGGTGTAATTCCGGTTGCCGATCTTGAGCAAGCTGAAATAACCTTAAAAAATGCCGAAACAGAACTTGATGCAGCAAAAAATAGTCTGAACATCATTAAAGAAGGAGTATCAGCTAAAGCTGGTTCATTAACCAACACACTTGTAAAAAGTACCATTTCAGGAATGGTTTTAGATATACCAATTGAAGAAGGTAACTCGGTAATTGAAAGTAATACTTTCAACGCAGGAACTACCATTGCACTAGTTGCCAATATGAATGAAATGATTTTCGAAGGTAAAATTGACGAGAGTGAAGTAGGTAAAATTAAGGAAGGAATGCCTTTAACGCTTACAATTGGGGCCCTTGAAGACGTGACTTTTGATGCTAATCTGGAATACATTTCACCTAAAGGAATGGAAGAAGAAGGCGCTGTAAAATTTGAGATTAAAGCAGCAGTTAAATTGAAAAAAGATTATTTTATCCGTTCAGGATATTCAGCCACAGCCGACATTGTGCTAGAACATAAAGATAGTGTAATGGCTATTCAGGAAAGCCTTCTCAAATTTGAAGACGAGGGAGATTCAGTATATGTAGAAATTGAAACAGCCCCTCAAAAATTCGAGAAACGACATATCAAAGTAGGTATCAGCGATGGTATTAACATTGAAGTATTAGAGGGACTTACAAAAGAGGATAAAATCAAATCAAAAGTATGGTCACCTATGAGTAAAGAAGAAGATAAAAAGGAAACTCCTGAAGGAGAAAATAACTAAATCATAAAAAATATTTAAAATATAGCAGCGCTGAAAATTCAGCGCTGTTTTTTATGTCTGATTTTATGACATTCGCATGATTTTTTTGTTTGAAAAGGCATTTTGTGTAACTTTTCGCTTTCAAATTTTAATTATGGACACATATAATAACACAGATCAAAAACTACATTTTCTATCACAAATTATTGCCAAGATAAACAGGACATTTGTAGAACCAGAAAAGGACGATACACATACTACATTATTTTTCGACCCTGCCGGAAGAAGAATTTATGGTAGATGGATTGACACTGATGACGGGCAAATGATTTTTGCAATAAACCTGGTAAATCAAAGTTACGAGTGGTTAAACTGTAAGTTATCTCCCCTTGCCAGTGTTAAATTTACCGGAAAAACCCTTAACGAAGTTGAAGAAGAGGTAACAGAATCTCTAGCCATATTGGGTATAAATGTGGAAGGACTGAATGAAAAGATGCCTTATGAAATGCCTGATTATCCTTTTAAAGATGATATTATTGAAGCATTCTCTCCCGAAGCACTTAATGAGTGGTCTTATATTAGAAGACAAGCAAACGAAGCAGCAATGATGTGTTTGGGAATGGTGCAGTTTTATACCAATATCAGAATTTGGCCAGAGCATTTTAATACAGCAATATCATTGAAAAGAGACAAAGATCTTGAAATTGAATTCGGTTTTGCAATGCAAAACGAAATGGTAGAAAGTCCATATTTTTATATTTCAGGAGCTGAAAAACAGAATAAAATTAATTATTTGAATTTGCCTGACATTGGAATTGCTTCATGGGAAGTAAATAGCAACTGGAAAGGTGCTATTTTACCATATACTGAAATGAATAAACTGGCAGATAAATACAGAAAAGAGCAAGTAGAAGTGTTTATTAATAACACTATACTCTGGTATTTAAACCATTAAAAAATAGCTATGAGTTTTGGTGGGCATGTACTTGATATGGTGAACCGGATGAAACAAAACCGGGATTTGCGAGATAAATTAAATCAAAGACACAACAGGGCATTAGATCAAATAAAATTCGCATCGAGAAAAAGGAAAAAATTCCATGAAAGAGAACTTACTCTCCAGGAAAAAGAATCTATTCGAAAAAGGGTTCGTTTAAAAATGAAAGCCCAACATAGAATTGATTCTTTAAAAATGATAACAACTTTGTTGATAGTAGGTATTATAGGCTGGCTTATGTATGAATATCTGTTAAAACTTATTATATGAACTCTTCTAATAAAATAGAGGTCGTTAAAGGAGATATCACAAAAATAGAAGTTGATGCCATTGTTAATGCAGCCAATTCATCTTTAATGGGTGGTGGCGGAGTTGATGGCGCTATCCATAGAGCCGGTGGACCTTCTATACTTGAAGAATGTGAAACGATTATTCAAAAAATAGGGAAACTTCCCACTGGTGAAGTTGCAGCAACAAATGCTGGTAATCTGCCTGCCAAATATGTCATTCATACAGTTGGCCCTATTTACGGTCGAAATCCTGAAAAGGAAAATGAGCTTTTAGCTAATTGCTATTCAAATGCTTTAAAATTGGCATCTGAATTAAATTGTAGAATAGTATCTTTTCCAAACATAAGCACAGGTATTTACCATTTTCCAAAAACAACAGCAGCTAAAATCTCATTGGCTGCTATTCGGGAGTTTATTGCCAAAAATAAAACAATAGAAAAAGTTTTACTTGTATGCTATGATAGTGAAAACTACGAAATACTTAAGACTGAAATATCAGGTAAAATATACTGATTCACAACAATAGGGCAATATAAAACAGGAATAATTTGTTAGTTCTCTCAATATATAATATATTAAAACACTATATAATGAGCGAAAATGTATAACCAACTGAATAGAATATTCATATTTTTCATAACAGTTACCGTGCTCTCTTCAAATCTCATAGCACAGGATGCTCAAATTGATAGTCTTCAACATAGACTTAATGTTGTTAAAACTGATAAAGAAAAGTTGCAAATAATTAACAATCTAGGCCTACTCTTAAGTCGTTCATTCCCAGATTCTGCGTTGAACTATGCTTTAATGGCTAACAAATTAGCCCACAAACTTAATGATACAATAGAAATTGCTAATAACTACAAAATAATCGGAAATATATATTACACTACGAATCAACTCGATAGTGCTATAGTACAATACGAAAAAGGACTCAAAATATATTCTTTGCTTGAGGATACGCTGGGCCAAGCAAAAATTCACAATAACATTGGCGCACTTCACAGAGCCAAAGGTAATTATCCGACCTCAATTGAACACTACCAAAAATCTATTGAATTAAGAAAGCTACTAAATGATAGGTTTGGTATGGGGAAAACTTACAATAATATGGGAAATGTTCATTTCTCATTAAATAACCTCGAACAAGCGCTGGAATACTATAAATTATCACTCGATATAAGACTCGAATTCAATGATGAATTTGGTGCTGCAGGTTGCTATACCAATATGGGATTAATATTGACGCAAAAAGAGCAATACGATACAGCCATCAGTTTATTCAATTTAGCCAATAAGATATACCGCAAAGAAAATGATTTACAAGGCATTGCGCACAGTCTCACAAGTTTGGGCTTAGCTTATAATTACATGGAAAATAAAAGTTTAGCGCTAAATAAATTTATTGCTGCATTGGATTTATATGAAAAGATTGGCAATAAACGAGGTGTTTCAATGACGCATTCTCAGATTGCCAATATTTATAACCACAACCAGCAATATGACAGTGCCCTTTACTATGCAAACAATGCTTTACAAGTTTCAAAAAAATATAATACAATTGTTGAAAAAAGTGATGCCTACAAGGAACTATCGTCTGCTATGGCAGGTCTGAAAAGATACAAGGAAGCCTATACATATAATAAAAGCTATCAAAAATTAGAAGATAGCATCTTTAATCGCGAAAAAATAAAAGAGATTAAAATGATTGAGCAAAAGTATCAAAATGAAAACCAAAAACTTCAAATTGAAAAACTTGAAACAGAAAACAAGCTAAATGAGATTAAACTAGAGAAACTCAATAACAGACAAATATTGAGCATAATAGGAATAATAATAGCACTAATTTTTATTATAACCTTACTTAGAAACAGGCAAAAACAAAAAGAGAGAAACCGTACAATTCAAGATCAAAATAAAAAAATATCAAAACAAAAGCTTGAAATTGAAAGACATAGAAATCATCTAGAGGAGCTGGTAGAAGAAAGAACCGAAGATCTTGTGAGAGCAAAAGAAAAAGCAGAAGAGGCTGACCGATTAAAATCGGCATTCCTGACCAATATGAGTCACGAAATCCGTACTCCGATGAATGCCATCATGGGCTTTACAGAACTTCTAAACTCTACAGATCCAACAGAAGAAGAACGTGCTCAATATCGTAAATTTATTGAAACCAATAGTGAATTACTGCTGCGGTTAATGGATGATATTATTGATATCGCTAAAATAGAGTCAGGGCAAATAACTATGAATATTGTTCCTACTGATATCAAAGATGTAATGGAGAAAGTATCACCTATTTTCCAGAAAAAACGTAAGCAATCAGATAAAGAGACGATTGCAATTATAGACGAAGTCTCTACTTGCAAGCAACGTCAAATAGTATTGGCAGATCCTCTAAGAGTGCAGCAAATTCTTACAAACCTCATAGATAATGCCCTAAAATTTACAGAAAAAGGGCACATAAAAATTTCTTGTGTAAAAGAGATAATTAATGAAAAGCCTTTTGCAAAGATATCTGTAGAAGACACAGGTATTGGTATGTCAAAAGAACAGCAATCAATTATCTTCGAGCGGTTTGGAAAAATTGAAGAAAACCCAAAGAAACTCTACAGGGGAGCTGGATTAGGATTAGCAATATGTAAGAACCTTGTGGAATTAATGCAAGGCAACATTAGCATACTCTCTGAAGAAGGTAAAGGCTCCACTTTCTATTTTACACTTCCTGTTTTAGAACAATAAGACTCAGCCTTTACATTAAACCGATATACACAATTAATTGATATGCATAGTTAGCTACAACACCAGCTATAATACCTCCCACTGTATGCGCCAATAATGCTTTCGAAGTAAGAGCTCTATGTCCTAATGTATCCAACATGGCCGTATGCGTGCTCAAATAACCACTCCAGGTCATTCCCATAGCAGTAAAAACAGCTATCACATTACCAGTTACAAGTCCCTCTGCCACAAACGCTTTCACAAGCGACAAGGCAGCACCAACAGCACCTAAGGCTGTAATAGGAAAAGCAATCAATTCAGGACTATTAAAACCAAACAAAAACTCAAATACACCATTTATATAACCGGCAAGTTTAGGTAAAATTGGTACTCCTTCGTATGCTAATCCTTGATAACCAATAGCGGCATCTTTAGGACCAAAAGTTACGATCATAACCATTGTAGAAATAATAAGTACACCAGGTATAATAGCCAAACCTAATTCAACTCCTGACTTGCCACCATCCAATAGGGCATTTAGAAAACGAAGAAATGTACCACCTTCCGATTTAAAATTAATTTGGTCATCTTCTCCTTTTGTAGCTTCCTGTGATTTATAACATTCAAGTTTGCCACAAATTAACCGTTGCATTAACCTTGTACTCACAACAGCTCCTATCACTGCACCAAACAGACCAACCAGTGCTGGGCCAAAAAATCCCAAACCTGCCATAAAAGTCAACACAATTAGCCCCATTCCAAAAGCAGTTCCAAAGTTTGCAAGTGAAACTAATTCGTACTCCTTGAAATATTTTTTAAAGTTTTTATCGTTAGCCAAGCTGATAATAGACGGATTATCTGAAAAGAAAGTCATCAAACCCGCTAATGCTGATACACCTGGCAAATTAAATATTGGGCGCATGAATGGTTTTAAAATAAATTCCAATAACCTTACAACACCAAATTCTATCATTAGCTTACCCAATGCACCACTAAGCACAGTAATACCCATAATAAAAAACACAGTATTCATTAACAGATCCCATGCTGTATTCATAATAGTATTCAACAAATTAGCAGTTCCCATTTTGTGGCCTAATACACCAAAAAAGAGAAAAAATACAAGTAAAAATACAAATGCTTCATAACGTCGTTTTGCTACGAAGCTCGTGTTTTTCAGGTTGAATAGTTTCATATCTGTATTATTTAAAGTTGTATTTATTGGCGGCAAATATACATGTGCAAAATTAAAGGAATTATGCGATTTGTCATGATTCAAAAAAAGGCTGCAATATGCAACCCAATTCGTTCAAAGACAACCATAAATGCCTTACAAACACATATTTATACCATATAGTATTTTACAACATATTTATAATACTATTAACTACTTGTTTGCTTTTTCTTTTTCCAGTTCATCCCAAAACTCCACGGCCCGACGCATGTGAGGGATAACAATTGTACCACCAACCACATTAGCAACACTATAAATCTCAAATATTTGCTCTTTTGTTACACCGAGTTTATGACACTGTTCAATATGATACTTAATACAATCGTCGCAACGCAAAACCATTGAAGCAACCAGGCCTAACATCTCTTTAGTTTTGGAATCGAGGGCCCCATCCATATATGTGTTTGTATCCACATTGAATATTCTTTTAATCACCTTATTATTTCCCTCAAGAATGCGATCATTCATTTCCTGACGGTATTCGCGATATTCTTTTAAGTTTTCTGACATAATCCTATTTTAAGTTATCGATTAATTCCCCCCTTAAAGTTGCTGATGAACAAGCTGTAACTTTCACATTCACAAAATCACCAGGTTTGTAATTACCCTTTGGAAAAACAATTACTTTGTTTTGCTGATTTCTACCATAAAGCTCATCAATTGATTTTTTTGAAACCCCTTCAGCCAAAACTTCAAAGACTTTACCTATATCACTTTCATTACTTTTTAGTGAAAGTTCGTGCTGTAGCGCAATAATTTCTTCAAGTCGCTTGGACTTAACATCTTCAGGCACATTATCAGGTAAATGTTTAGCGGCATAAGTTCCTTCCCGCTCACTGTATTTAAACATAAATGCCCAATCATATCCGACTTCACGCATCAACGACAATGTTTCTTGATGATCCTCTTCCGTTTCATTATGAAAACCACAAAATACATCAGTTGTAATGCCACAATCAGGAATTAGTGTTTTAATTTTCTGAATTCGTTCAAGGTACCAATCACGATCATATTTACGGTTCATTAATTTAAGAATTTTAGAACTTCCTGATTGCACAGGTAAATGAATATGATTACAAATATTTGATGTTTCAGCAATTGTATCAATAAGCGTATCAGATATATCTTTAGGGTGTGAAGTAGTGAATCGAATTCGCACACCCGTGTCCGATTTTGATACAGTCCTCAATAATTCTGGAAAATCTATTGTTTCACCTTCATTTTCCCACTTATATGAATTCACATTTTGACCTAGCAAAGTGATCTCTTTTACCCCTTCTTTAATAAGTTTATTAACCTCTTTCATAATATCCTTAGGATCTCTACTTCGCTCTCTTCCACGTGTATATGGCACAATGCAATATGTGCAAAAGTTATTACATCCACGACTAATAGACACAAAACCACTAAAAGATTGATCTTCTAAACGCTTTGGCATAATACCGTGGTAAGTCTCCTCGGTTGAAAGAACTGTATCTACTGCTAATTCTCCAAAATCAGCCTTCATAAGCAACTCGGGTAATTTACGATATGCATCGGGACCAGCCACAACATTTACAACTTCGTTCTGCACCAACTTTTCACCCAAACGCTCTGCCATACAACCAATTACACCAACTTTCAATTCTGGTTTCTTTCGTTTATTATGCTTCAAAGCATCAAGTCTGTTCCAAATACGTTGTTCCGCATTATCTCGAATTGAACATGTATTTATCAAAACAAGGTCAGCCTCATCAGGATTCGTAGTTACTTCGTATTGCTGCTCGCCTAATACAGAAGCAACAACCTCACTATCAGCTACATTCATTTGACATCCATACGTCTCAATATACAATTTCTTCACGTCCTTCATCATTTCAATTATTTTTGCTGTGCAAATATAAGTTACAATTAGCAACTACACGTACTTAATCTAAACTTTTTCACAGCCTCAAAAACACAACCATCAGATTAACAATATTATACATCAAATAATTATAATATTTTAAGATGCCTATATCTTTAAATATCAATAATCGATCTGCATAAATCACAAAAAAAAGAACAAAAACTTTATTTGACTGATTATAGGGAATTAAGATGCTTTGGCTTCTTTTTTGATAATGTTGGGCAGGAACGGCATTAAAATTTTGAAATCGGAATCATATGAATCGCTTTTTTATAAGCTTTTTTTGCATTTTATTAAGTGCAAGTGCTCTTTTTAGTCAAGATCAAAAATTTGCAACAGCCACACGTACCGATGCAAAAATAAAAATAGATGGAGTAATAAATGAAAAAGAATGGCTATTGACACCCAAGGCCAATCATTTTATTCAGTATAGTCCATACAATGGAGTTGAGCCAACTGAACAGACTTTCGTAAGATTTCTATATGACAATGATGCGCTTTATATCGCAGCATTTATGGAAGACAGCAAGCCCAATGAGATATCAAAAACATTAGGAAAAAGAGATAATTTTAACTTAGCCGACTACTTCGGTGTGTATCTTGATCCATATAACGATGCTAGTAAATCTTTTGCATTTTTTGTAACCGCTAGTGGTGTACAAATTGATGCTAAAGTAACCAACCATTATGATTATAGATGGAATGCCGTTTGGGAATCAGCAGTTATGGAAACCCCGGACGGATGGGGTGTTGAAATGCGTATTCCATACTCTGCCTTAAGATTCTCTAAAAAGAAGAAGCAAGAATGGGGATTAAATATGGAACGTGTGTTGCAAAGAAAGCGCGAAAAAAGCACCTGGAACTTTGTGGATATCAATGTGGATGGTATTAATAAACAATTTGGGACTTTAACTGGCATACAAGAGGTTGAACCTCCAATTCGCCTGGCCTTTATTCCCTACCTTTCAGCCTATTATGAAAATGACGAAGGCGACAATAGTTACTCAGTCAAAGGAGGAATGGATGTAAAATACGGTATTAATGAAAGCTTTACACTTGATATGATGCTCATTCCCGATTTTGGGCAAGTAAGATCCGATAAAGAAGTGCTTAACCTGAGTCCGTTTGAAACTTATTATGGCGAAAATCGAGAATTCTTTAAAGAGGGAATGGAACTTTTCAGTCGTGCTGGTATTTTTTATTCTCGAAGAATAGGTGCAACACCAACAAATTTCTATGATGTAGAAGATCATGCCATTGAAAAACATGCAGAAGTCACAGAAAATCCAGCCACAACTCAACTCATAAATGCCACGAAAATTACCGGTAAAACGCAAAGTGGAACCAACATTGGAATTCTTAATGCCATGAGTAAATTCACACAAGCTACTTTAAAAGATTCAATAACCGGCAGAAAAACACACTTTACTACACAACCATTTACTAATTATAATGTGAGTGTAATCGAACAAGTATTAAAAGAAAACTCTTTTATTAGTCTGATTAATACAAACTTACACAGACCTGGAGATAATTATACAGCTAATACAACTGGGACTGAACTACGATATGAGTTTCTTGATCAATTTGCAGTTCAAGGATCAGCAGCTATAAGTCAAAAATATGATTTAGATAATCCCTTTGGATATAATTATTGGATGCAAGTTTCCAGAACTAAAGGAAATTTTAGATTTTCACTATATCATAACACAGAAAGCAGAAACTATGATCCCAATGACATGGGATATCTGCAAAGTCCTGATGAACGATCGCAATCAGCTTCAATATCCTATGCCAAAAGAGAACCATTCTGGAAAATGCTCAACTGGTACAATACGCTTACAGCCCGCTATAATACCATGTTTGACTACGATCAGTTCAAAGATGCGAGAATAAGTATTAGTAGCAGGGGAACTACAAATAAGCATTTGTCTTTAGGATTCAATAGCACAATTAAACCTGTAATGGGCTACGACTATTTTGAACCAAGATTAGATGGATACAAATTTAAGACTGCTTCATGGCAGAATGCAGAAGCTTGGATATCATCAGATTACCGAAAAATATTTGCATTAGATATACGTTATGGAGGTTGGATAGCCAATCAATACGACCAATCTGGACAATGGTACAGCATAAGTCCCCGATTGCGATTAGGTGACAGGTTCCAAATGGTATACGACTTCAACGGCGATGACAGCTTTAATTCATTAGGACATGTCTGGAACAATGAAGTAGACACTGTTATTTTTGGTCGTCGCGATTATCGTCGTATAGAAAACAATATCAATATTGACTATATTTTCACGCCTAAATCTTCATTAACATTTTACCTAAGACATTATTGGACACGAGTAAACTACGATGAGTTCTACATGCTTAACGAAGATGGTAGTATTGAGGGTTATGCAGATTATGGTGAAAACCCTGACATTAATTATAATGCTTTCAATATTGATTTGGCCTATACTTGGCAATTTGCCCCAGGAAGCGAAATGTCGCTAGTTTGGAAAAATCAGATCATGTCAGAATCTGACGAAATAATTAATGATTTTGGGCAAAATTTTGAAAACACATTTACGGACTTGGGCCGAAATAGTATTTCTGTAAGGATCCTATACTATCTTGATTACTTACAAATTAAAAATGCCTTTTTATAGTTTTTTTTTCTAACCATTCTTCTCCATCCACGCATGCAAAGCGGCAATTGACCATAACCTATTGTACAGAAAGGCATATTTAGGAGACTCAAATTGCTTCCTAAGTTTTTGCACCTCTGATAAATTAAGTAATTCGTGCTTTCTAATGACTTCGTCACTCAGATAAGTATCAAACCATTCTTTAAGAGGTCCATTCATCCATTGCATCAATGGAACTGAGAACCCTTGTTTTGTCCTATCAAATAAAGAAGCTGGAACATGTTTAAATAGTAGCTTTTTCAATAGATACTTACTATCCCCATTTTTAAGTTTAAGTTGTGGATGAATATTAAGGGCTAATTCAACCACACGGTAATCCAATAAGGGGACTCTGGTTTCCAATGCATATCGCATGCTGTCACGATCCACTTTCACCAATAAATCATCTGGCAAATAATATTTAAAATCAAAAAAAGCTTGTTTCTCAGAAGGCATCATTTGCCTTTTTATTATTTCATAAGAAGGAATAAAAGGATTTAGATCATTACGCAACAATTTGGCTAACTCTCGCTGAGAAAAGAAATATTGTTCCTGTGAAAATATATGAGCGTTTTTATCAATACTATTTTCAAACAATCCAGCAACTCTGCGATGCCTGCTACTTCCTAGCTTTAACAAATTTCGATAAACTGGAGCGAGCAATTTTGTTTTGGGAGCATTAAGTCTTTTTGCCCAAACATGAGATCCATATCCCATAAAAAGCTCATCACCGCCATCACCTGAAAGGGTTACAGTTACTTTTTGCTTAGCCATTTGTGACACTAACATGGTTGGTATCGCACTTGTATCAGCAAAAGGTTCATCATAGTGTGAAATAATTTCTGGCAACAATTCTCTTGCCTGGTCATCTGTCACATAATACAAATTATGATCAGACTCAATATGTTTTGCCACTTTATCGGCAAACTCGGCTTCATTGTGTTTAACATGATCAAACCCAATAGTAAAGGTTTGAAGTTTCTCATTAAAATGCTTTGAAGCAATGGCAGATACAAGACTACTATCAATACCTCCACTTAGAAATGTCCCAATGGGAACATCACTCACCAATCGACTCTGTACAGCACTATTAACAGCATTTTCAAGTCTTTTAAAAACCTCTTGCTCATCTGTAAGGTACTCTTTATGAATTTTCTCCTCTGCAGACCACCATTTTCTTTTACTCATGCCATTTTTATCCACAATGGCCATTTCACCAGGACTCAATTTATATATGTTCTTATATATTGTTTGAGGAGCTGAAATAAATCCCAGGTGTAAATATTGTGAAATTGATGTTGGCTCAATCTGAAGCCAATCTGAAGGTAAAGCAGCCTGTAAAGCTTTCAACTCCGATGCAAAAACAAAAGCATCATCAGTCAAATAATAAAACACCGGCTTTATGCCAACACGATCGCGAAATAAAAAAAGACGCTCCTCCTCCTTATCATAAATGGCAATAACAAACATACCATTAAGTAGATTAGCAAATTCAACTCCCCGCTTTAGGAATAATTCAAGTACTACCTCACTATCACTCGTTGTTTTAGTTTCAATTCTAAATTGACCAGCTAATTCTTTAAAATTATATACTTCACCGTTATACACCATTAGGTAGCGACCATCATTCGAAGTTAATGGCTGATTTGCTCTACTACTTAAATCAATAATGCTAAGTCTATTATGAACAAGCCCGACTTTTTCATCATGGAAATAACCCGTAAAATCAGGTCCTCGATGAATCATAGCATCACTCATTGAATGCAGATGATTTCTATTAAAAATAGATTTATATTGAAAATATCCTCCTATACCACACATCAGATATAATTTTAAACGAACATACGTAATTTCTTTTTTATGGCAAGAATCAAATTCAAAATTATATCAACAACCAACTGTTAACAATGAGTAACAAACCAATAATGTTTTTGAATTGGAGGTTTTGGGTTAATTTTGTATGCTGTAAGAAAAAAAATGCATAATTTTAGGTTTATCAAATTGTGTTATTTAGTTTTAAAGCTTAATTGATGAGCATTAATTAAACTCTGGAGTATGAAGTACAGGTTCACCATAGCAAACCGTCTCTTTTTTGGTTTTGGTCTAATTATTCTAACACTTTTAGTTAGTAGCATTTTGACCTACGTTACATTGCAAAGCAATAAGAAACTCAATGAAGAGATTACCAATATATATACACCATCGGTATCAAAAATGGGCGACATGACTCAACTCATCAACAGCTCCAAGATGCTCATTACCAGCTGGGTATACATAGATAAAAAATCAGATGCTCCAGATAAAATAAAGCTACGCAAACTTCACAATGAGGACTTTCCACACTTAGTTGCTGATATTAAAGAGATTTATAAAAATTGGGACAACAAGGATAAAGGAAAGTTTGACACACTTGTACTATTTATTCAGGATACACTTTTCGAAAATCATAAAACCATTATGCAAGGGTTGAATTCTTTTGACAGCTATGATGACCCAATGGTACTTTTCGAGATTTTCCCAATGGTAGCCAATGATGGTATTGCCATGGTTAATACCGACAGAGCTACAAATAAAGCAAAGAATTTAATGCAATCACTTGAAAGAAAGAGTAAAGCAAAAAACAAGGCTCTTTTTGATTCATTAGATTCATTCCAGTTATTTATCATCATTTCCGGATTGATTATGCTAGCAATAGCGCTCGCAATATCATTTTTCATTTCAAGGTCTACGATCCGACCAATCCTACGTCTGAAAGAATTCCTGTTAATCATGACACGAGGATTATTACCTGATGAAAAAATGAAAGAAGCCAACGATGAAATTGGAGACATGAGCAAAGCTCTAAATGAATATATTGAGGGAATGAAGCGCACTTCTAATTTTTCTTTAGCCATTGGAAAAGGTGACTACGAGACAGATTATGAGCCCCTAAGTGAGGATGATGCACTTGGCAACTCACTTCTAAATATGCGCGACGACCTTAAAAAAGCCTCCAAAGAAGAAGAGAGAAGAAAACGTGAAGATGAGGTTCGAAATTGGAGTGCTCAAGGTATTGCTAAGTTTAGTGACATTCTGCGACAAAATAACGACGATATACAAAAACTTTCTTACAACATAGTAGACAACCTTATAAATTATGTAGATGCCATTCAAGGAGCCATATATATATTGAGCAACAACGACGACTCAAACGAACAATACTTTGATATGACTGCGGCTGTTGCTTATGGAAGAGAGAAAATGGTAGATCGTAAAATTGAGATGGAAGAAGGTTTAATTGGACGTGTTGCATTTGAAAAAGAGACCGTCTATCTCAAAGAAATACCAGACAATTATGTGCGTATAACAAGTGGATTGGGTGATGCTAATCCAAATGTGCTATTACTTACGCCTCTAAAACTAAACAACGAAATATTTGGAGTATTGGAAATTGTTTCGTTTAATGAATTTGACAAACATCAAATCGAATTTGTAGAGAAAGTAGGTGAAAATATTGCCTCAACCATCTCATCTGTAAGAATTAATCAGCGTACTGCAAAATTACTAGAAGAGTCAAGACAAAAAGGTGAAGAGCTTGCTTCGCAAGAAGAAGAAATGCGTCAAAACATGGAAGAACTTCAGGCAACGCAAGAAGAATCAACACGTAGAGAGGCAGAAATGCAAGATACCATTGATGCCATTAATAATACACTGGGGAATTACGATTTGGATATGAATGGCTATATTATTTCTGCAAATGATAAATATGCCGATCTTATAGGAAGAAAATCAGAAGAGGTAATTGGTAAGGAGCATAAAACATTAATCTCTGAAGATAAAAATGACCTGGATCATTACGACGAAATTTGGGAAGGCCTGCGAAATGGAATTCCTAATGAAATAGAATTAAAATATAATGCAGGAGAAAGAGAAGTATGGTTAAAAGAAACTTTCACACCTGTTAAAAATGCCGATGGCGAATATGAAAAAGTAGTTTCTCTGGTATTTGATATTAGCGATAAGCGTAGTAAAGACAGTGCAATTAGAGCTTATCAACACGAAATTGAAGACCAAAACGAACTACTAAGAGAAACAATGGAACAATTAACCAACCTTAGAGAAGATTATGAGACTAAGCTAATTGAAATCAATAAAGAAAAGGAGATTATTGAAGAAGAGAACAGAGTTCAAATAGAGAGTCTTAAAATGCAAATCCAGGAATTGGGAGGAGACGAAAGTTAAAAAAAATATTGATCAACCAGGGGCTGTTTCAACAAAGCGATAACAGCCCTTTTTTATTGAAAAAACATGCAATTACAGTATTTAGATTGGACCATATTGGCCGTTTTTTTTATAATCGTAATAGGAATTGGATGGGTAGCTTCACGAACAGCTCGCAAAAACACTTCTGAATTCTTCCTTGGGGGAAGAGGAATGCCATGGTGGCTTTTGGGAGTATCTATGGTAGCTTGCACATTCTCGGCTGATACACCTAACCTGGTAACTGATTTCGTACGTACATCAGGCGTAGCAAAGAACTGGGCATGGTGGGCATTCTTAATTACCGGAATGGTAACCGTTTTTATCTATGCTAAATTATGGCGAAGATCAAATGTTTTAACTGATCTGGAATTTTATGAACTTCGCTATTCTGGAAAACTAGCCTCATTCCTAAGAGTATTTCGCTCGGTATACTTAGGCCTATTCTTCAACGTACTGATAATGGCCAGTGTAAGTTTGGCCGCAATTAAAATTGGTGCTGTAATGTTTGGTCTTAGCCCATGGGTAACCATAGTAATAGGATCAGTAGCTGTGGCAATTTACGCCGGTATTGGAGGCCTTAAAGGAGTAATTTGGGCCGATTTCTTTCAATATTCCATAGCTATGTTTGGAGCTGTTTATGCAGCCTATGTGGCACTTCAACAGCCCGAGGTAGGTGGATTAGACGGACTATTATCTCACCCGGACATTCAAGATAAGTTAAGCTTTATTCCCGATTTTAGCGATACAGGAACACTCCTAACCTTACTCATCATACCAATAGCAGTGCAATGGTGGAGCGTATGGTATCCAGGAGCTGAACCAGGTGGTGGCGGATATATTGCTCAGCGGATGCTTTCAGCAAAAAATGAGAAAAATGCTATAGGTGCTACATTGTTTTTCAATTTTATGCATTACGCCATCAGACCGTGGCCGTGGATTATTGTGGCACTTGCATCATTGATTATTTACCCGGATCTGGCCTCCATTCACAATGAATTTGGCAACATTGCACCAGAGTATTTAAAACATGATATTGCCTACCCTGCCATGATGTCGAAATTAGGACCAGGTTGGCTGGGGTTGGTTGTAGCCTCACTTATAGCAGCCTATATGAGTACAATTGGAACGCATTTAAATTGGGGCTCATCTTACATTGTTAATGACTTTTATAAGCGCATAGTAAAGCCAGATGCATCTGAAAAGGAATTGGTTCGTATTGGACAGTTATCAACCTTATTTTTAATGCTATTCTCAGGAATTATAGCACTTACAGTTATGGAAAATGCACAGGAAGCATTCAATATTTTGCTGCTAAGTGGTGCAGGCTCTGGAGCAATTTACCTATTAAGATGGTTCTGGTGGAGAATAAACGCCTTGACTGAAATTATAGCCATGATTAGTGCTACAGTTGTTGCAATTGTTCTAATCTTTGCCATAGATGATACGACCTTAACCACAAAGTACCTCGATGCATTTACAGTAAGATTATTAATAGCAGTTTTTGCTACCACAGTAGTTTGGCTAGCTACAACACTTTTAACTAAACCTGAAAAAGAAGAAACACTTGTCAATTTTTATCAAAAAACAAGACCGGGTGGACCAGGTTGGAGAAGAATTGCAAAAAAGGCTTTTCCTGAAGATACAAACCCAACAGCATGGGCCATGCCCATACAAATTCTAAATGTTTTTGTAGGTAGTATTACAGTTTACGCCGCATTATTTGGAATTTGAAGCCTGGTATATAAAGAATGGACACAAGCAAGTATATTTATTGGTTTTACCATTGCGGGAACATACATTATATTTAAACTATTTCATAAGCTCAAAGCAGACGAATAAAAAAACAAAGCC
>PKTE01000133.1 GCA_002869335.1 Salinivirgaceae bacterium
AACTGTAAAGTCAAGATAAAATTTAGCAACAGACACCATACAGTCATCTTCATCCATTACAATCATACCACCTGATCCCATCATGGAACCAGCTTTTACAAGGTTGTCAAAATCAATTGGTGTGTCAAGGTGTTTTTCAGTTAAACAACCACCAGAAGGTCCTCCGGTTTGTACTGCCTTGAATTTTTTACCATTTGTGATTCCGCCACCAATTTCAAAAATAACTTCGCGCAATGTTGTTCCCATAGGTACTTCAATCAAACCAACATTGTTGATTTTACCTGCCAACGCAAATACTTTTGTTCCAGATGATTTTTCAGTACCGATGCTTTTAAACCATTTTGCACCTTTATTTATAATAGCAGGAATGTTAGCGAATGTTTCGACGTTGTTTACGTTGGTTGGTTTGCCCCAATAGCCACTTTCTGCCGGGAATGGTGGTTTTACAGTAGGTTCTCCACGTTCACCCTCCATAGAGTGAATTAATGCTGTTTCCTCTCCGCAGACAAATGCACCTGCACCATAACGTAATTCAATGTCGAAATCAAATCCGCTTCCTAAAATATCTTTTCCTAATAATCCGTATTCTCTTGCCTGTTCGATAGCAATTTGAAGTCGTTTAATTGCTAGCGGATATTCAGCACGGATATAAATGAGACCTTTTGTAGCCTTAGTTGAATAACCACAAATAGCCATTGCCTCTAGTACACTGTGTGGATCACCTTCCAATATAGAACGATCCATAAATGCGCCCGGATCACCTTCATCAGCATTACAAACTACATATTTCTGATCAGCATCATTTGCTGCAGCAAATTGCCATTTTAGTCCTGTTGGGAAACCACCGCCTCCGCGTCCGCGAAGACCAGATTCTTTAATTTCCTCAATTACCTCTTTTGGTTCTTTTTCGAAACAAGTACCTAATGCTTCGTAACCGTCACGTCCAATATATTCTTCAATGTTTTCAGGGTCAATGAATCCACAGTTGCGAAGTGCGATACGCACTTGTTTTTTGTAGAATTCCATGCCTTTTGAATCGCTAATTTGTTCCTTACTGTTTGGATCAACGTAAAGTAAACGTTCAACTTTGCGACCTTTAATAACGTGTTCGTTAACTATTTCCTTTGCATCTTCAGGTTTCACCTGAGTGTAGAAAGTGTTATCAGGTGTTACTTTTACGATAGGGCCTTTTTCACAAAACCCGAAACATCCTGTTTCAACTACTTGTACCTGGTCAGTTAAGTTATTACTGTCAAGTTGGTTTCTTAATTCATCAACGATGAGATTACTAGATGATGCGCGACATCCTGTTCCTCCGCATACCAGTAATTGTATTTTGTAATTTGCCATTCTCAAATCCTCCTTATTTGTTATCTTCAATGGTTCTGTAATTTGCAGGGATGATTCCGTCTACCATTTCGCCTGTTTTGATATATTTTTCAATCACTTCATCGGCTTTTTTAACGTCCACGTAGCCGTATACAACTGGCTCGTTTCCTGGTAGTGTCACTTCAATTGTTGGTTCTGCGTAGCTGTAGCCCATATCACCTGTTTGAGTTACAATAGCTTCGATGTTTCTTTTTTCGAGCTCTTCTACGAGGTAGTTAAATACTTCTTTCGCACCTGATGCGATACCAGAAGTACCCATGCCTACTTTTATTTGTACTAAAGCTTCGGGGTTGTCGGCTTTTTCGCGAAGATGTACTTTTGATTGCATCTCTTCTTTCATCTTACGCAAATCAGCTAATGATTTAACTTTTGCCATTTTATCTACTTTTTTAAATAAAATTTATTATTTAGTATAATTTATTGATTCTAAGTTCTCTGTAACCATCTCTTTGATGAATCTCATCACTTCGGGATTGGTGAGCGGAATATCTTCCAACTCTTTTTTTATTTCCCGGGTGTCAAAGATATAGTCATTTGACTGATTGGTATGTATATAGACCACGTCAATTTTCGGATCAGTCGCCGAAAGCATGGCTAAAATGCTCGCAATGTCGCCAATAGCAGGGCGATCCACGTTTTTATGTTTGAAAGCAGCTTTTATACTAGTGCCAGCGCCAACTTAAGAGGTTATTGAAAATTGTCCTTCGGCTTGTTCTGCATTCATCTTTAAAAGAGGTAATCCTAGTCCAACTTTTCTCGTTGTTCTGGATGTGTAAAATGGATCACAAACTTTTTCGATCATTTCTTGCTGAATTCCTGAACCATTATCTTTTATTTCTAATGTGTAAAGATCGTTTTCTAAATCCTCGACAATTGAAATTTCAATTAGCGTGGCTTTGGCTCTCACCGAATTGTTGGCTATGTCCAGAATATGTTCTGCTAATTCTTTCATAAAAGCTCTATTTTACGTCCGTTTTCACCTTTTAGTGCTAATCTTAACTCTTCAAAAGTTAGTTCTTCAGCATGTAACCAAAATCCACTATCTCCTATATTGTCCGGGTAATGTGCGTCAGAATCCTGAATAACTGTATATTTTTCAATCTCAGGATGCTCTTTTTTGAAATCTTCCAATGTTATATGTTTGGAAAGTTCCATTGCATCCACATGTAAATCAGGAGGTATGAAACCTAATTGTGCAATTAACCCATTTACCATTCTATCGATATGCGCTGGAATAAAAAGCCCGTTTAATGCATGTACTTCTCGTTCCACATCTTCAATGCTTTGCGTAATTCCGGTTATGAGCCATTTTTCAACTTCTCCGGTTATTTCTTCGTTTCTATTAACAGTTACCTGGTGTCCAAATCTGGCAGGATCGTTTTTAATATCAGGTAAGTTTTCTTCTAAGTATTTTTGAAATTTATCTAGTGCATCCCAATTGTCAAAAAATGCAAGGCAATGCACTTCTTCACTCGTTGTAACTTCTGCTCCCGTTAAAACTTTTATATTTTGCTCTACTGCAACTTCGTCCATTACACGACACATTAAGGTACTATTATGGTCAGTAATACCTAATAGTTGTATCCCTTTTGCTTTCGCTCTTTCGATGATTTTTATTGGACTCATCTCAAGACTTCCGCAGGGCGATAAAACGGTATGTGTATGTAAGTCAGCTCTGAAGCGTTGCATTGGTATTTCTAGTTATTTGAAGCCTCTGTAGTTATTGAACTTTTGGTAATTAATTTGCAAAGAATACAGAAGACAGAATTCAGAATACAGAGAAATTCTATCTTCTGAATTCTGTATTCTAACTTCTTCTAATTCTTTTTTCGAAATTATATTCATATGTAATATCGTTTCAATTTATGGTCCCTTAACTAATTAGCTTATAAAGTTCGCCGGTAATTTCAAACGTGCTTTTGTGCGTTCCCAAAAGCGCAATACCTTCTTCATTGGCATGTTCTAGTGTTTCTTCAGATGGTTTTAAACCTTTTACCAGAATTACTGCTGCCAATTCTTTTAGAGACGCTATAGCCAAAACGTTTTTATGTGTTTGTAATGTTATCCATACATTTCCTTCACTTGAATACCCCATTACATCACTTAGTAAATCACTTACGTAACCTCCTGTGATTTCTTTTTCAGGTTCAGTGTTTCCACCAAATACTTCGAGGTTAAGTTTTTCTATAATATCTTTTACTTGCATTGTTTTATATGAAATTATGTTCTATTTTTTTAATTCAGACAAAAGAGTTTAGATTTTAAAGTTTAATTCTTAGAATTTAGAATACAGAATTCAGAATAGTAGTTATACATAATATTCTGTATTCTGTATTCTTTATTCTTTCTGCTAAATGCATTTTCTTTTTTTGTGTTATTTTATCAATAGATCAATTTCGTCGCTATCATTTATTAAAAGTTTGAATCATCTTTGGCACCTCGTTTTTTGCAATTTTTTTCAAGGCGTTTTTCACCCAAAATTCTCTCTATTTGTTTGTATGCACGATCTTTTGACATTTTTCCATGCGTTTGCATATGTGCCTGCATAAATACACAATCGCTTAAAGCTGCTTTATGCTGCACAATGTCTTCGGCTAGAGCCTGACAATTGGGTGCTCCACATGCACCGCAATCAATCCCTGGAAGGAAGCACATTAATTTGCGCGTTTTTTCCATTTTTAATAGAGCTCGTGCCATGTCTTCGTCCATTTTTAGCATGGAGCGTGGCTTGACGGCCCCAATTCTACTGTTTTCTTTTAAGTACTCTTCCTTTTCAAATACCGGGTTTGACTTGGATGCTTTCTCACTATCAGAAGCGTAACGGTCTGCACGTATTTTAAGTCGCTCCACTGTTAAAAAGCGGTTATTAGTGTTGAGTATTCCACCAGCACAACTTTCGTCGCAGGCACGTATCTCAATAAAATCAATGTTTGAGATTTCTTCATCTTCCAATTGCTCTAAGAAATCCATAGCATTGTGCACTCCGTCAATGGCAATGCTACGGCCTTTGGAGTGAACTGCTTCACCATTAGTCAAACTCCATTTGATGGCATCGGGGCTAAGGGTTGGTTGATCAGGGAGCTTACTGGTTCCAGTCATACCTTGTTTTAAAGCTCTGAAAATGCGATTGTATATGAAATCCATATTGATAACTCCATTAATTGTCGCATATGATTCACCTACGGGACTTTTAATGGCCGCAATTTTTGCTGCACAAGGTGTAATATAGAAAATACCAATGTCTTCGTCTTTTAAACCTTTGTCATTAAGGAGTTTTCTGTAAAACTCGGCAGCAATGTCAACAGGAGGTTTCAGTTGCATTACATTAGGTGCTAACGATGGAAATCTAACCTGAATAAGACGGATGATTGCCGGACAAAAAGATGAAATAACCGGTTTGTAATCGCTTTCCAGTTGGTACTTGGGGATTTCGTTCTTTAAAAAATCAGAACCATGCTCCACCTCGAAAGCATGTGTAAAACCTAAGTCAAGCAATACTGAAGCAATTTGAGAAGCGTAGTACTTCGATGGAAATTGACCTGTTAAGACACTTGGATACAGTGCCACACGGTGTTTATAATTGAAAATGGAATTAAAATCGTCTTGTTCAATTTGTATCGCATCAACGGGGCAGGCTTTCAGGCACATTCCGCAATCAATACATTTGTGTTCATAAATAAATGCTTTGCCTTCTTTAACCCGAATTGCTTCTGTTGGACACACATTCATACAGTGTGTACAACCGTAGCAAGTTTCCTGGTTTATTTTTAAAGCGTGATGAAAAATCTGTGCTTCCATATGGATGCTATTTCAATTGATTTATAATTTCTACAGTAGTACCGACATTTACAGTACTTTCTATGTGCAATTGGTCCGCGTTTCGTTTCATATTGGGTAATCACATACCCGCTCCAAATCCCATTTCACGAACTGCTTCACTGGCTGTTGAATATCCTTCAGTCATGGCTTCTTCAATATTTTCAATTCCTGGACCTTCGTCGGTAATTAGAATATGTACTTGCTCACCTGTTATATCTACCTCAATTTTACCTTTATAAGCATGTGCGCACACATTCACTTCAGCTTCGTATAAAGCCACCACAATTCGCTTTATAATCCTTGGATCTACATTGATTTTTTTAAGCATTTTTTTGACTTCGCTAGAAGCCATTCCTGCTTTTGAAAAATCTCCACCCGATAT
>PKTE01000012.1 GCA_002869335.1 Salinivirgaceae bacterium
AAATGATTTTGATGTGGAGATCATAACTCAAAATGTTGATGATTTGCATGAAAGAGCAGGTAGCTCCAAAGTTACTCACTTGCATGGAGAAATCAGAAAATCTCGCAGCACAGCAGATCCCAGCTTAGTATATGATATTGAAGGCACTGAAATAAATTTGGGTGATACCTGTGAAAAAGGAAGTCAACTTAGACCTCACATTGTATGGTTTGGCGAAGCTGTTCCAGCATTTGAAGATGCTGTGGACATAACCCGTTTAGCAGATATTTTTGTTATCATAGGAACAGCTTTAGCTGTTTATCCAGCAGCTGGGTTAGTCAATTACCTACAACCTAATACACCTATTTTTGTGATCAACCCTGATGCAGGATCACAACAGTTTTCTTCACAAGTTGATGTAATTGAAACTGGTGCTGTTGAAGGACTACCAATTTTAAAACGAAAATTAAATCAGTATGTATAAAATATTACTTACGTTATCTGGATTATTAATTATTAGCCTGTCATTCGGCCAATTAGCCAACTTTAAAGGTGGAATTGAAGGCGGTATTATGGGTACTCAGGTTGATGGAGACACTCTAAGTGGATATAATAAAGCCGGTGTTCGTGTTGGAGGATTCATCGAAAAAGAAATAAATGATAAGATAAGCATGCAATTCTCCATGCTTTATGCACAAAAAGGAAGTCAGGGTGATAAGAACTCTGATGATTTAAACTCTTATTATGAAATAAAGTTGCATTACATTGATATGCCACTTACTGCCAAATACTACCACAAATCTGGTGTTTTTGTAGAAGCCGGAATAGGGTTAGGTTATTTATTTAAATCAAAGGAAGCCGCAAACATTGATGGTTTATATTATGTAGATGAAAACCCGGGATTTAACCGTTTTGAATTTAGTTACCATTTAGGAATAGGATACAAACTATTCCCATACACCTCTATTCATGCACAATTTAGCTATTCGCTTTTTAAAATAAGAGGTAAATACCAATCTCAAATTCCAGGAGTTTTTGCTGGCCAGTATAATAATACGCTGATGGTGGCGTTGCAAATATATCTGGGAAAACGGGAACGATCATAACATATATTCGTATATAATGATAAATCCAAAATAAACTTAAAACCAACCTATGAAAAAAACTGCACCACTTTTTATAATTCTGATTTTGCTAACAACTTTAGCTTATGGGCAAATAAAGTTTGGTGTTCGAGGAGGATTGAGCTCATCACAAGTTAGAATTGACAAAAAAATTAATCTAAGCAGCATTGAAGGAGCAAGTATTGATGAACTGGATTTTAAAGATAAAAATCCTAAGCTTGGGTTCCATGCCGGTGGATTTATGCAATTTACCTTTGGCACATTTTATCTTCAGCCTGAGGCGCTTTTTGTGCTTTCGGGTGGTGAAGTTGAAATCACTAAAATTGAAAATGGACAAGTTGTAGGACGAGAATTGGCAAGTCAAAGATTTAACCGACTTGATATTCCAATTGTTGGGGGTGTGAAACTTGGTCCTGCAAGATTAGGTCTGGGTCCGGTAGCTTCATTTAATCTTAAAAGTAACGACCAACTTAAAAAAATCATCTAAAATGAAACTGATTTCAATACTGAAGAGCAGTTTGCCCAGGGCACATGGGCCTTTCAGCTTGATGCCGGAATCAATATATTTGGCACATTAGTACTCGACGCAAAATATGAATTTGGATTAAGTAAGCTTGGCGAAGGAGTAGAAATTGATGGACAAAACTTCAATTTTAGTCAGCGAAATAACCAGGTAATTCTTTCTGTAGGTTATTTATTCTAAAATTTCACGTTTATAAATGATCATTCAAGAGGTAAATAATCAAAAAACAGAAAAGACCTTTCTCGATGTCCCCCGTAAAATTTATAAAACTGATCCGAACTGGACTTGTCCTTTAGATAATGAAATCAAGGATATTTTTAATGTAACCCGAAACAAAAAACTCGAATTTGGCGAAGCAATTCGATGGGTATTACTATCAGAAAAAGGAGAGTTACTTGGCAGAATTGCCGCTTTTTACGATAAACGAAGAGCTTTTAAACAAAAACCTTATGCAGGAGGCACGGGTTTCTTTGAATGTGTAAATAATTTTGAAGCAGCCAAATTGCTATTTGATACTGCTAAAGAATGGCTCACTCAAAAAGGGATGGAAGCCATGGACGGACCAATTAATTTTGGTGAAAACTTTATACATCAAGGTTTGCTTATAGATGGATTTATGCCACAAGGCTATGGCATGCCCTACAACAAAACCTATTATCAAACCCTTTTCGAAAATTATGGATTTCGCTCATACTTTGAAATGTACTCGTACCACCTCGATTTAACTCAACCACTGCCTCCCAGACAAGTAAAATTTGCAAAGCACATAGCTCAAAAAGAACAATTTCAGTTTGATCATTTCCGTTTCCAGAATTATGAAAAGTACTTGAATGATATAATCGACATATACAACAGCGTATGGTCAAACTTCCATGATGATTACATTCCTTTAGATTTCGATGAAATGAAAAAAATGATGCTCGAAGCCAAACCTGTGCTGAAAGAGGAGTTTATTTGGTTTATGTACGATGGAGATAAACCTATTGGTTTGCTAGTAACCTTTCCGGATATCAATCAGATCCTAAACAAACTAAATGGTAAAATGGACCTTTGGGGTAAACTCAAATTCATTTTCACCAAACTAACTACAAAAATTACACGCGCACGCTTATTGGTTGCCGGAATTCTTCCCGACTATCAAAAAACGGGAGTTATTAGTGGAGCCTACATCCGCATGATTGAGGAATTACGAAAAAACGGCATTCAAGAATTGGAAAGTGGTTGGGTTGGAGAATATAACCCTACGGTAAATAAACTTTATGCGCTTTTAGGTGCCGATCAGGCTAAAACACATGTAACATTTCGTTATTTATTTGATAGAGAAATGCCTTTTAAAAGGTTTATGATGGAGTAAACATTAAAAATGAGGGTTTCGCTCAAAGCGAAGCCCTCACTTTCATAAAACTTATTTTAAAAATAATCAGCCGGATTCACCCGCTCACCATTTTTATGTACCTCATAATGCAAATGTGGGCCGGTAGAAATACCAGAACTACCCACATAACCAATCACATCGCCCTTTTTAACATTATCGCCAACTTCTACGTTAAAACCAGAGAGCTGCGTATAAACAGAAACATAGACATTATCATGCTGTATGGCAATATAGCGCCCATACCCTTTCCCCTGTTCTTTAAAAGTCTTTTCAATTACCCTTCCATCGGCCGTGGCAATTACCGGGGTTCCCATTTTTGCAACAAAGTCAACTCCATTGTGCTTTTTCATCTCTTTTGTGATAGGATGAATTCGCATCCCATAACCTGAAGAAATTTTCACAATCTGATTATCCTTAATTGGTTTAATCGACGGTTTAACTTCTTCTTGAATCGCATCCATAGAAAACACGTTAAATAATGCCTCCATAGTTGGTTTATTATCTAATTGAGAACTTTTTACAGAAAAACTCTGCAGTAAAATAGCCATAACAGGCACAATTAGTGCATATGATACTAATCTTATTCTTGATGATTTATTTTTTGTGATCATTTTTACTCGATTTTGAATTGTTCTACCATTAAAATAGTTACATACCGAGCTCAATCGATAATTTGATTCCAGGTTTTCAGCCATCAACTGCAAGTAATGAACTTTAGTTACTTTTTTACCTGCAATTTTGGTGTCTACCTGGTATTCGTGCACCGACTTGAGCGATTTACGAAAGAAAAAGACAAAAGGGTTGAACCAAAATAATGCAATGAACATTTCAATAATCATTAAATCTAACGTATGCCACATTCTGGCGTGCAGCTGTTCGTGCTCAATAATCGCAGAATTATATTCCGGATTTAACTTTTTGGGAATAAAAATCCATTTAAAATAAGAAAACACGGTGGGAACATCAGCTTTTACAACCTGGAACGAACCCATTTTTTCAGTCTCCGATTTTCGCTTGATATGCAATATGTGTATACTGCTTAGAACAAGTTTCCAAACAAAAACCATTGTAACTAAAATATAAAGTCCGGTAAATATAAGGTTGTAATTTATTGAATGTGTCTCAACCAAAGTTGCCTTTGCAGGGGCCACTCCAGCGGGAATAAACTCGTCAAATTCAGGAACAATATGCTGCACTGCCAGAGGCATCGCATAACTTAGCTCCATTAAAGGAAATACAAATGAAATGGGGATAATTAACATTAAATAGCCTCGATTGAGATTATGAAATGTCAATCTTTTAAAGAAAAGAAAATATAGCACATACAGCAAGATAAACACTATGTTCACCTTTATCAGATATATTATAAAACTACTCATCTTCCTGCTTTAAGTCATTAATCTTTTTTTCAATTATCTGTTTCATTTGTTCCAGTTCAGTCAGGTCAATATCATCATCATTTGTGAAGAATGATGCAAACTTACTCGTCGAGCCACTAAAAAAGTTCTTCACAACCCCTTTAATATGCTGACGAAAATACGTCTCTTTTGATACTAACGGATAATACTCATGGATTTTCCCGTACGTTTTATAGTCCAGAAATTTCTTTTTAACTAAAACTCTTATTACAGTAGAAATAGTTGTGTAAGCCGGTTTAGGCTCCGGAAATTCCTCAACGATGTCTTTTAGAAAAGCTTTTTCAAGCTTCCATATATATTGCATTACTTGTTCTTCTGCTTTTGTCAATTCTTTCATGCAACAAACATATAACTACTTTTTTAATTATACAACTATTTTTATAGTAATAAAATTGCTTTTATAGTTACGACATTAAAATCATCTTATTTTCAATAACATAAATGTATTAAATTGATGTTCCACTAATTTCATTAATTTTGCAGCCTAAATATTTTTAGAATAAAGAATACAGAATATGAAAAGTATTATTCTGATTTCTGGATTCCAAAAAGTCCTATAATTGAATGAACTATAATGTTTTTGTAAGTTGAAATTATTTAATTACGAAAAAATAAAAATCCGATGAATTTTAAGGAAGAGATAGATCGCAGAAGAACGTTTGGAATTGTAAGTCACCCTGATGCGGGTAAAACCACATTGACAGAAAAATTACTACTTTTTGGTGGTGCTATACGTGTAGCTGGTGCAGTAAAATCAAATAAGATTAAAAAAGGAGCAACTTCCGATTTTATGGAAATTGAACGACAGCGTGGTATTTCTGTGGCTACATCGGTAATGGGATTTGAATACAAAGACATCAAAATAAATATTCTGGATACCCCTGGTCACCAGGATTTTGCCGAAGATACTTTCCGCACACTTACCGCAGTTGACTCTGTAATTGTGGTGATTGATGCTGCTAAAGGTGTTGAGGCCCAAACCCGAAAATTAATGAAGGTTTGTCGCATGCGAAATACGCCAGTAATCGTATTCGTCAACAAGCTTGACCGCGAAGGTAAAGATGCATTTGAATTATTAGACGAAATTGAAAACGAACTGGAAATAAAAGTGCGCCCTTTAAGTTGGCCTGTAGGAATGGGAAAACGATTAAAGGGAATATATA
>PKTE01000223.1 GCA_002869335.1 Salinivirgaceae bacterium
CTCTTCAGCCATTATTTTTTGAACTTCCGGAGTTTCACCCGGACCTTCATAGGTTCTTCCCCAACGCTCATTTTGTGGCACAGCTATACATGGAGCAAAAGTCCAATCGATACCTGTGGCAGCAACCTCTTTGGCGACAATTTCGTTAGCTTGACGTATTAAATCTCTGTTCCATGTACATCCCATTCCAATATTGTGAGGAAAAATAACGGCACCTTCCACATTATTATGTCCATGCACAGCATCAATTCCATAAATCATAGGAATTCCCAAATTACTTTGCATGGCAATACTTTGAAAATTATCATACATGGATATCCAATTTGGTAATGAATTAGTTTCAGGACCGGAACCTCCACCACTCAATAAAGATCCAATACTAAAAGTGGCTAAATCATTAATTTCGACCAATGCTCCACGCTCAACCTGAGTCATTTGTCCAATTTTCTCTTCCAACGACATCAAATTCAACACACTATCAACCTTTTGATCGATAGTTTGCCCCAACAGAGTTGTTGCAGCTAATACTCCTAAAATTAAAATGTAAAATCGCTTCATTAACTTAATATTTCATTTAAAAATGATTGTTAATCAAGCAAGGTAGTCTGAATTATATTGGATTTTATTGTTAAAAGTTCTCCCCCAAGACCTTATAACGCCCCATATTTCAAAGGTGTAAAAATAGTTAATTTCATGAAGTATACAACTTTTGAAATACTATTTAAATAATCAAAAATTGATTTTAAGTTGTCGAGGGCCAGTAGTTTCTACTATTTCAAAATTCGACATTGTAGCACCCAATAAACGCGTTCCTTTTTCCTGAATTTCTGCAAAAGGAACCATATCAAGAATTGTTTGCGTAACTTCTCTTTTTGTATATGGATGATGTTGGGTATGCCTCCTTGTAATTGTTGTAAAGTCAGCAAAGCGAACCTTCAGAGTTACAGTCTTTGCTTTTTTATTTTTACTCTCATATCGTTCCCACATGATGTCAATTACATCCATCACCTTTTCTCTGACCTCATTTTCATCAAATATATCAGTTTGATAAGTACGTTCTGCGCCAATAGATTTGGCCTCACGATGCGAAACTACAAGACGCTCATCAACTCCACGAACTACATTGTAGTAATACCTTCCTACCTTTCCGAAATGACGAATTAACTCATGCTCTGGCATTTGCTTTAATTGCAACCCTTTAAAAATGCCTAACTCGTGCATTCGTTCCTCAGTCTTTTTACCCACACCAAAAAACTTCCCAATCTCCAACTCCTCAAGAAATTGCTCGGCATCTTCCGGCAAGATCAGATAAAACCCATCCGGCTTATCCATATCTGAAGCTATTTTAGCCAGAAACTTATTGTAGGAAACTCCTGCACTTGCAATAAGATTAACACGTTTTTTTATTTCCAGTTTAATCTCTTTGGCAATTAGTGACGCAGATGGAGGCCCTTTTTTCGGGCTGGTCACATCCAAATAGGCTTCATCCAACGATAAAGGTTCAACCAAATCAGTATATTCAAAAAAGACTTTTCGAATCTCGTTTGACACTTTTTTATACACATCAAAACGGGGTGGTGTAACAATCAAATGCGGGCATTTTTGCAATGCCCTTGCTACTGGCATGGCAGATCGCACACCATATTTTCGCGCTTCATAACTGGCTGCTGCCACCACTGAACGCGCTGATCGACCACCCACAGCAACAGGTTTACCCCGATATTGAGGATTATCCCTCTGCTCTACCGAAGCATAAAACGAGTCCATATCGATGTGGATGATTTTGCGCATTAGTATTGTTTAACGATTTCAACGTAGTTAGGATTCTTACGGGAATGTCTAATTTTAATTACATCACCTTTTTCAAGTTCATGCCCAATATTTTCCATAAAATCATTTATTTGCATCTCTTTATTTGACTCATATCGAATGCCATTATAATAAAAGTAAAATCTTATGTTATAATAAGAAATTCGATTCTGGGCTTTAGCATTATCAATAAAAGATTTATAATCAAAAAATTCGACAGTCGCAGTACTTTCAATACCGTCTGAAAGGATTTCATTTTCCTTTTTAAAATTATAATAAACTAAAATTATAATAGTCAATAAAAGCAAACCAAATAATTTCAAAAATGAAGGTGTTTTCTTCATTGATACTAGTTTAGATTTTTTATTGTGCATATATTTTTGCTATAGCTAATGTAACGCATACAATAATAACTAAATCATCTTGCATACAAAACTCAATTTTAAAATTCTCAAGTTTTAGCTTTATTCCGCTTAGTTATTACAAAACCGTATTTAGCTTTTTGTATCTTGCTTAATTAATATAAAGTACAAATGCTAAAAATTATATTCCTCGCCGACACCCATCTGGGATTTGATTTTCCGCTCAAACCTAAAAAGGAAAAACGGAGAAGAGGAATTGATTTTTTTAACAACTTCGACAAAATA
The DNA here is from genome assembly GCA_002869335.1 of Salinivirgaceae bacterium. GTDB lineage: Bacteria > Bacteroidota > Bacteroidia > Bacteroidales > Salinivirgaceae > Salinivirga. Next base: position 2,457 of record PKTE01000223.1, read on the forward strand.
TTAGAATATGCTAAAAAAATTAACGCCAATTTAGTAATTCATGGTGGTGATCTATTTTTCAGGACTTTAGTTCCACCTCCGATTGTGGACATGGTGTATGAACGCATTCACAATTTTGCTGAAACAGGAATTCCAATTGTAATTGTTCCGGGTAATCATGAAAGTTCAAGACTGCCTACTTCTATTTTTATGCAACATCCAAATATCCACTATTTTACAAAACCACAAGTCTTTACTTTTCACAAAAATGGAATTGACCTTGATGTAGCTGGTTTTCCTTGCGTACGAAAAGAAGTAAAAATAAAATTCCCTGAAATTACAGCACAAATCCAGCCTCTTTTAAGAGAAAATGCAATTAAATTGCTTTGCATGCATCAATCTGTGGAAGGAGCAAAAGTAGGACCATCTGATTATACTTTTCGTTACGGTAAAGATGTGATACCAATTAATCAATTACCACCTGATTATCAATTATTTCTTTCCGGACACATTCATCGGCAACAAATTCTATGGTCGGAGCATCAAACACCTGTAATTTATCCCGGGAGTATTGAACGTACCGCATTTGCTGAAAAAAATGAAGAAAAAGGATTTTATGAAATAACCATTGAAAAGAATAATCAGATTTCCTATCTATTTAAAAAATTAAAAAGTCGGCCGATGGTAGATATTATGCTCGACAAAGAAAATTATTCAATTACCGACCTGGAAGATGCTATTAAACAGCAAGTTAAGACGCTTCATCCAGACAGCATATTACGATTTAAAATGAAATATGCTTCAAACTTATCATTGTTGAATATAAAAATGCTAGACAAGATTGTACCCTCATCAATGAACTATCAAATAGCAGGGTTTAAAGACTTTACGAATCTTGTTTAAAATTCCCCTATTATAAGGCTCTATTTACTCTATTTCTCCGGCTTTTTTTAACGAATACTTTGATAAAACCGGACCAATAAGTTCATGAATTAGTGCTGCTCCAATAACTACGCCCATTATCGTTGAAGACAATTCTTTAAAAGCAGGGTCTTTAGCTAACAAAAGCGCCAAACCAATTACTACGCCTCCCTGAGGAATTAATCCTCCGGCTGTATATTTTTTAATTTTAGGACTGGAATGCATAAGATGTGAACCGGCATAGATTCCCATATACTTACCAATCATTCTGGCTATGATATAAACCACAATCATTACATAACTTCCTGTAATTGAGGCAATTTGCAAATTCATCCCGGATAATGTAAAGAATATTACAAAAATTAATTCATCAGTATAGCGATCAATAAGTTGGAATACTTTTTCGTGCACAGGGCTAAAATTGGCAATGACCATACCTAGTGCAATGGTAGACAGTAATGATTCGAATCCAAAGTATTCCGAAATACCGTAGCTTAATAAGATCAATCCAATAGTTAAAACAATTAACGTTCCTTCTGATTGATTACTTATAAATTTAAGAATTAACACGAAAAGCCCTCCAATTACTCCTCCTACTAAAATAGCCCCTCCAATGTTAATCCCTAAGTCTACCATCTGGGCACCTATCTCAATCTCTTCTCCTCCCATAAAAAATACTGCAAATGCTGTCACAAGAGAGTAGAGAATAATTCCAATAATATCATCAAAAGCTGCAATCTCAAGCATTGTAGAACTAACTTCACCCTTTGATTTATATTCATGAATAACTGCAATAGTAGCAGATGGATCAGTTGGTGCAGCCAGTGAAGCAAGAACCAAACTTAATGCTAGTATTACAAATAAAGAATCAAACTGTGAAGAGAAAAAGTAAAGCACTCCAAACATGAATACAAACACAGCAAAGAATGCAAACAGTGCCTCCAAAACTGTAAGGGTCAATACCTTTCTACCAACCTCCTTTAGTTTTGAAATGGATAATGAACCTCCAATAGAAAATGTAATAATTGACAATGAGATTGTAAGTAAAGGTTCTGTCTGCTCGACAAATTGACTGGACATAATGCCTGATAAATCAGGATTTAGAAGTATTCCTGCCAAAATATAACCAGATATTTTAGGTAATTTAATTTTATCAGCTAACTCCCCGAATAAATATCCTGCAAAAATTAATATTCCAATACTTAATACCTCATTCATAACAAAAAAGCTCATTTATAATTTAAATATCTATTCCAAACAACTTGTTTAAAATAGTACTTTGAACAATAATGCCACTAGTATAACAAATGAAAACGAGTTATGCCAAAAAAGAGGCGATGAAATTATAATTCGCGCTTAATCCTATCAATATCAATGGTTTCATTGATGATAATATCAGTACCAAATCGTCTGTCTCTATACTTAGCACCAGATTCATAATACTCTGTACCTTCAAAAAAAGGTTTACTTTGATCTATCATGCCCTTGTATTTCATTTTTCCATTGGGGTGGAATTGCATATAAACTCCTTTAATGGTATCATTATGAATGGTGGTTAAACATTTTATTCCGTCTTGCTGATATACTTTTAAAGGACCAAATAAAACACCATTTTTTAAAGTGACTTCGTATAAAAGGTCACCAACAACCATAGTATTTTCAGGACGTTTTTTTCTTAGATTGTATGTGTAAATCTTCCAAATTCCATTTTTCTTGCCATCTACATATTTCCCTTTTTTCCAAAGTTTTTTTCTCACAACAGTATCAAACTTATAAGTCCTAAGATTTTCAAAAACAAGCGTATCCATTTTATAGTACTCCCAATAGCCTTGTTTCAAACCTCTGGAATCTGTCTGATTAATAGCACTATTCTCTTGCGAAAAAACAGAATAAAATGATAACGTTAGAATAATAAGTAAAATAGACTTCATCATATATCTTCAAAAAAATTATTCATTCGAGTTCTTAATTTGGGAAAATACAATATAAATTGATGCTAAACCATCATTTTTTATCAATAAACAGTTACATTTTAGTAAGGTTTATTTCCCTATGAGCAAAATAATAACAGCAACATAGAATATATTTAAATCATCTACTTTTCAAGTAGATTTAAATATTTACCTATTCCTTTTGAAATGGCCCATGAATCACCCTCATAATTGTATCCTGTAGTGACAATTA
>PKTE01000056.1 GCA_002869335.1 Salinivirgaceae bacterium
GTTGGCATCTGCCTCCATTGCTTTGGCAATATCACACACTTGAAATGCAATACCTTCTAGAGCCGCACGTGCAATATGAGCATCTGTTGTGCCGCGTGTAATTCCGAATATAGCTCCACGTGCATACTGATTCCAATAAGGCGCTCCTAATCCGGTAAGTGCAGGCACAAAATACACACCTCCATTATCCTCAACTGTTTCAGCCAACTGATTAATGCCATCAGCTGTTTTAACTGCTTTTATTCCGTCGCGTACCCATTGAATAGCTGCACCACCCACAAAAACACTTCCTTCTAAAGCGTAAGTTGTTTCACCATTAATTCGCCAACCAATTGTAGTTAACAGATTGTTTCTTGAGTACACAGCTTTATTTCCGGTATTCATCAATAAGAAGCAACCCGTTCCATATGTATTTTTTATCATGCCCGGCTTAATACAAAGCTGCCCGAAAAGCGCTGCCTGCTGATCACCAGCAATTCCTGCAATGGGTATTTTCGATGAAAACAACGTTGTGGATGTTTCACCATATATGTCGCTACTGTCTTTTACCTCGGGCAACAAACTTTCAGGAATATCAAATAACGCCAACAACTCTTTATCCCACTCCATTGTATGAATATTAAACAACATAGTTCGGCTGGCATTTGACACATCAGTAATAAAAGTTTTTCCCCGAGTAAGTTTCCAAACCAACCATGTATCCACAGTACCAAAACATAGCTTTCCAGCTTCTGCTTTTGCCCTGGCTCCATTTACATTATCTAAAATCCATTTTAATTTAGTAGCAGAAAAATAAGCATCAATCACCAATCCTGTTTTTCTTTTGATCATATCAGTATGGCCAGCACTTTTCAGGTCATCGCAGTAACGCGACGTGCGTCTGTCTTGCCAAACAATTGCATTGTAAACAGGCTCACCAGTTTCTCTATCCCAAACAATAGTTGTTTCGCGTTGATTCGTTATTCCAATAGCTGCAATTTGTTGGGTAGTTATCCCTTGCTGAGCTACTGCTTCGGCAGCTACGGAAATTTGCGATGAATATATTTCACTGGGATTATGTTCAACCCAGCCAGGTTTTGGGAAAATCTGTTCAAATGTTTTTTGGGAAACACCTACAATAGAGCCATTCCGATTAAAAAGAATTGCTCTCGATGATGTTGTACCCTGATCTAAAGCTAGAATTAATTTATTATCCATTGCTTGAAGCTTAAATTGACAATGAAATTAATAATTAACAATAATTAAAAAAACTTTAGATCCCCTGATTTATGAACTATGGAGTTTTGATATTTGATTACTCACCTCAATCAACACAATATCTGCACATTAACATTTTTCACGCTACGATCGCTGCGAATTATTACGGTACGAACGCTGCGAGCTTTGCGTCTTCGTTGCGCCCTTTGCGTGAAATAGTAACCAAGTCTTTATTAATACTGTTATTTCAAAATATCCTATTGTATTATTATCTACTTTTCTGCCTCAACCTGCTGAATCAGCTTAATATTTTGTTTCTCCAACTCAGTTAAAAAGCTATCTACATTTTTATGTTCTGCCCGATACCAATCTTGCTGACGAAAATAAGTATCCATGGTTCCACCGGGAATAAAAGTATAGCCATAACGTGCAAAAATTTCATTTCTCATTATTTTAAGCTCCTTAGCTGACATTCCTTTTAGCTCTTCAATACTCAAAGCTCTTCTGGATGCCTGTGGGTATTTACCTGCGAAATAATCTGCTACCATATAGGATTGTAATCCAATTTCATATTTGCCATCAACCGGCATACCCGACCATGGATTGTCAATTTTTAATCCTGGCACATCGCGTTCTCCATCGTTGTATGTGACAAACTCACCCGTAAACGCATCTGAATAAAACTTATTACCTTCAACACGTACATTGGTCAAATTACGGTAATCCCATAAAAAAGACATGCCATCATCGCTGAAACTACCTTGCTTTATCTGCACATAAAGCTTATTGCCTACAGACAAAACCAGAAGGTCAGATTCTCCTTCAGATTCTCCAAAATGATAGACATATTGATATGCAGAGTGATGATCTGTCCAGGGTTTTACTTTAGACTCATCGATTTCTTCCCAACCTATGTATTGGGCGAAACTAAAATTATAAAGTAGTATCAGGACTATTAGAAAGATGAAATGAGTTCTCATATCAATAAGGTTTAGTTTTTCACTTAATAAACTAAAATACAGATATTTTGTTTAACGTGCTTTTATTCATTATCATTAACACTACTGTTCTTTTTAATAAAATCAATAATATGCTGATTAACAATTTCAGGTTTTTCTGCGTTTAATCCATGCCCTGCATTTTCTACAATGATAATCTCAGCATGAGGCAGTACACTACTTGCTTTTACCTTAAACTCCTCAGGGTTGTCATACAGAATTGGTTTACCTCCAACCATAATTAAAACAGGCATTTTAACAGTTGTAAGCTCCTCTTTTTCGTATATTCTGTGCTGCGGAATATCAAACATACCTACAGAGCCAAATTCAATTACATCAAGCATGTGCTCCATCCATATTTCAATTTTTTCATTGGTAAATCCACCGCCCATCCAATCAAAGAATCTTTCGTATTTATTCCTGTTAGGAAAAAACATGAAATATTTAAAGCCTTTCCATGCTATACCTCCATTCATTGGCATAAAGGTTTCTGAAGGATCTAGCAATACGATTTGACTAATTCTGTCAGGCATTTCCCTCGCTAAAGCAAGTGCTAACCAACTACCATAAGATAATCCAGCCACCGGAGTTTGACTTATCTCATAATGATCTAACACCTGAGTAAACCATTTTTTATAATCATTCAATTCAGTAACGGCTTTATTTTCGGGCTGACTTTTACCACCATAATTGGGCATATCAAGTGCTATCACCCGAAAGTGTTTAGATAATTCTCCGGCATTATCACACCACATAGTTGCATCTGCAAATAAACCGGGTATCAGTACAAGTGGTGGGTTATCTTTTTTTCCGGCAATAATTACATGCGATTTACCGTAATCTGTCTCAACATATTCTGATTGAAAATCAACGGTCCAAAGCTCCATAACTTTATCATAGCTCTGATGTGATTTTTTTTCACCGTCAGCAGATTCATATAGAGATTCAGGTGCTAAGAGTTCTTTGCCGGATGTGCATCCGAATAAAAAGACAATGATTAAACTGTTAATAACAATTAGTAATTTCATGGTTTCAATTAGTTAAGTTAATATTTATGGGTTCTCTCAAAATTTTAAATTCTGACACAAATTTAAATCAACTAAACGTTTCGATTATTTGACAAATGTCAAAATCGTTATTTCTTTTTTCTAATTCGGCTTAAAGTAGCATTATCAATTCCAAGATATGAGGCTATGTGGCCAAGAGTGGCTCTTTGCAGAATCTGAGGATTTTCTGTACAAAATTTTCGGTATCGTTCTGTTGCAGACAATGTTTGAAACTGATTAGTTCTGCTTATCATTTCACGACTGTAATAGTCGGCCATGTCTCTACATATCAGATTCCATGCAGGAATTTTATCATAAAGTTCTTTTTGCTTCTTATATGGAACAACCATTAATTCGGTATCTTCAATTGCTTTTATATTTTCTTTTGCAGGAATTTGGTTATTAAAACTTTCAAAAGATATTATTAAGGATTCTTCAGGAAAAAAACCGGAGGTTATCTCTGAACCATTATCATCATAAAAGAAAGATCTTAACAGTCCATTTGTCACAATTCCAATATATTTACAAACCTCACCCTCTTTAAGAAAATAATCATTAGCTTTGAGACTTAATGGTTCGTAGGCAGCCATCGTAAGACCAATATCCTCTTCTTTCAGATTATATTTTTGAGCGATGTCTTTGTCTATCTGCATTATTAAAAATATTTGAATAATTGAAACACTTGATAAATTTACTTATTTTTTATCTTTGTAATTCCGAAATAATCTAAAAGCCACTATTATAACCATGAATAAGTTGATAATTAATGATGAAGAATGCTATAGAATAAAGGGTTTTAAAAAATACCATATAAGTGAATCTGGGCGAATTTACAGAACCGACATAGATACCAAAAGGTCATGGAGAACTAAAGGGAAAGTTTATATCAACGAAATAAACGTCCAATTCCGAATTCAGAATGGAAAACTCAGACATGGATATGCACCTCTTACCGACGATAATGGAAAACCACGCAGCGCGCCAGTAGCTACGTTAGTTGCAATTACATTTGGATTGCTTCCAAAAGGATTTAATAAAAACAGGCAAGAGATTGATTATAAGGATGGCAACAAAAAAAACCTTCATTACACAAATCTGGTAGTTAAAAAAAGGAGGTTTGCCAACACAAAACTTACCCATAAAGACGTAAAGCAAATTAAAAATCTGATTAAACAAGGAATCCCCTTAAGGAAAATAGCTTTGGTATATGGTGTTTCTGAAATGCAAATTGGCCGTATTAAAACAGGCGAAAACTGGAATAAAAAAAGAATAATTAAAGCCCCCGAAGCTCCTTTTCACATAGAAGATGGCAGAATACGAAAATACATTGCAACCTTTGATAGAAAGAAAACTACTAAAGGAATTAAAAAAGAGTTTACGATCAAACGAAACCCTAAGGTACCAACTGACAATCAGATCATAGGGATATTAAATGGTTATAAACTGTCAATAAAACATACAAACATAACCCGGGCCAAACAAATTGTTGAGAAATTGAATGACTATTTCTTTACTAAATAATAGCCAGGTCAATTTTATAGCGCACAAATTGCAATGCACTTGCTGCTCTTAAAATAGAAAGCTCTGGTTTTAGTTCAAAACCAATCTCCACTCCTGATCTCTCTTTTATAACTCGACTGGTTTCAACTCTTGTGATTGTAAATTTAAATTACACCCTATTTGACTCAAATCTTAATACCTCCAAGTAATATATCATCAACTTGTTCAGTTCCATTTTTCCAATCCTCAATTTTCTGATCGAAAATCTGTTTTTGCGAACTAAAATCCTGACTATAAACCTCCAGCATAAGTGACTTCATATTTTTAGACATGAACTTTCGTTGATCATCGCCACCAAACTGATCGGCATAACCATCTGAAAACATATAGATCACATCGTTTTCCAACAACTTAACTTTATGCGTTGTAAATGGCTTCTCTTTATGGTAAATAGCAATAGGCTGACGGTTAGGCTTAATTTCAAAAAGCACCGCATTATTCTCTTCCATTTTACGAATCATTTCAGGCTCACTAGTCTCAAGCATTTCATTGCCCGACCGCACAATATAAATTGGATTATTTGCACCTGCATAATGCAAATCCTTCATCTCTGTATCAATTACACACAACACCAAATCCATTCCATCCTTTGCCTCATTTTTCTCACCCTTTTGCTTCAGGGTTTTCTTAATTTTATCACGCAATTGATCCAAAATTACGCCGGCAGAAGCATCACTATTTTTGGGTACAATTTCATTTAAAAAACTTATTCCAAGCAAACTCATAAATGCACCAGGAACCCCATGCCCGGTGCAATCAGCAACGATATAAAATATCTTATTTTCAATTTTTTCGATCCAATAAAAATAACCACTTACAATGTCTCGCGGTTTAAACAACACGAAGCTATCTTTAAAATAGTTTTCAATTTTTTCAATTTGAGGAAAAACGGCCTCTTGAATCCGTTTCGCATAAGTGATACTTGATACAATATTCTGTTTCTGCACTTCAAGCTCCTTATTTTTCACCTCAATATCCTTTTTTGCAAGAAGAAGAGCATTCAAATACTTATCCTTTCCCTTTTCGTGTAAATAAATAATTAGACCTAAAAACATGCCTGAAAAAAAGTAATTTACAAAAACAAGTTCCGACTTAATATTGAAAAAATCTGCTTTAAAATCGCGCAGCCCAATTTGCTCTGCATAAAAAACAACCACGTAATAGACTATTGTAAACCCAAACCAGAAGATTCCACTCTTCTTGTTAGCCACCAAAAACACCCAACACGAATAAACTATGCACCAAATATTATCTGAAGAAAATAAACCGCCATTGAAAAAGGTCGTATAAAGCATCGACATCATTATGACGGTAATGAAATTTACAAGGGGAACACGAATGGGGAATTTCCTGTACAACAACACAATCCCAAAAACAACACTTAACACAACTACCAAAGAGAAGTTCTCTTCAGATAATCCTGATTCAAACAGTGCATAAAGCGTATATGGAATGGCCATTACAACCAATAACAGCATAGAGGCAACGAAAAAACGACCTTTTCGTTCCATATCCGGATTCAATTTGTCTTTCTTGTTGACGAAATAGTCGAGTCTCTTTTCTATATAGTTCATAAGTGCTAATTTATAGACAATAATAATTCACAGCACATTGAGAATAATTAAACCAATATACTAAAAAATACGCTTAAATAATCTTAACATTAAAAGTGATAAAAGCACATATATTGATAAGTAAATACAAAAAAAGACTATAAACAACAACTTTTTAGGTTAGCATATATCACTCTATCCAATCCCCATTTTGATCTACTTTGATAACCAATACATCGTTGGCATCTTCGCTAACACCAGACGTGGAAAGAATACCGCTAAGTAAGAATCCACGGTCAACACCAGGCAACATAGTTATTCTTCGTCCACTGGAGTAACCACGATCTCCGTATTCAGTTTCCAAAATTACTTGCCCATTCAATGTGGTTCTAGCCATAAAAATATGAATCGTTCTTTCATCAACTTTGCTTTCACCAGTCCACACCAATTCATTTTCACCGTTTAACATCATTTGATATGAACGTGACATGGCATTGGTTTCAACATCATAAGTTGCTTGTAATTGCCCATAGTTATTTAGTTCGTAAATGAATAGGTTATCAGCAAAGTGGTGTTCTTCTGATAGTTTTTGAGAACCTCCCACAAGCAAGTAATCATTCACTAATACAACCCCCGAACACAACTCTGACACATTAGGTTCTCCAAGGCTATAGGACCACACCAAATTGTCATCCATCATACAGGAAACCATAATATTACTTTTCGCATCAGGACCTGATTGTCCGGCAACCTCTGGCACACTACCTGCAAGGTATAAAACATCATTTGTAGTTTCATGAACATATAAACGTCCCTGTAATTCCCCATACATTTCATTCCGACTAATTAAATGAACAGCATTGTCTGTTCCAATTTCATAAATAATAACCTCATCGGTTAATCCATTATTTCCGTGCAATAAAAATCGGACCTGATCTGAATGCTGCAAAAACGCTATACCAAGAACGGTTTCAATATCAACACTAAAAGCTAGAGAATCAGTAAAATTCATAGATTCATCATACACTAACACCCAGGCATTATGCTCTCCTGTTGGAGTCATTTCACAAGCAGTAAAATATGAATTCTGACGAAAATAAGCGCTGAAAACACGCACATCATTGTCTAAATTGTAAGTTCGTTCCTGCTCAACCATTCCCTCTTGATCAGTAATAACTAACCAACCTTCCAAATTTCCCTCTTCCAGAACACGATCACCGGCAATTATAATTCTTCCGTCGTTAGTTATATCAATGCCATTCAATCGATCATTAAAATAATTACCATATAATTTCATAAAATAATCAAGCTTCTCAGCTTTATCAACTGTTACTTTTTCGCAACTATAAAATGTACTGATTACTAATAGCGTAATTATGGTTATAAAAATATTTGCTTTCATCATTTTTGTTTTATCATTTTGTTTCCCATTCTGTGTGCAAAGGCATTTCCATCCATGGCAACTGAATCATGCTGTAGCCCCATGGTAATTTTTCCAATAAAATATCATACACTTTTTTCTCTATATGTAATTTCCATCCTGTAGCTTCTTTTCGTATAGTACCTTCTCTCATTAAAAATGAAGTACGTAATCCATCTTCACTGGTGTTTTTTAATGCGCCCCAATTCTTAACCATAGCTTCCAATAATCCATCGCAAATCTGTTTTTCTTCATCTGTAATTTTAATTTCTGTTTTAATTGGAACACCTAAAGGGATTCCACATAGTATTTTATTAAGTGGCAACTCCCACTCTTCAGGCTCTGAGCTTTTATTTGCAATATATTGTAGCAAGAAAACACCTTTCTCTTTGGCAATATCATCTACAAACTCTTTTCCTGAAATCAGTTCAAAACGCTTAAACAGGCGCAGCAAATAGGGGTTTAACAATACGAGACCAGCATTCTGAATACTAAAACTTTGATTTTCATCAAAGGGAACTGAATTTTGTTGTTGCAAATCCTCTTCTGATTTTCGAATATCTTCAGCCATAGAAACAAAACGTGCACGATAGTTTTTAATTAACTTCTTAATTGATTCCAGTTCTTTGGAAGTCAATTGAGTGATAAATTCATTTACTTTTTGCTGGGGTATTCCAACCAACATTGCAGCTGTATGATAATAAGATTTGCTTACCGCTATATTTATTTTTGTGAAAACACGATCTTTTTGATTTTCTAAAGAAATACTGGAACGTCCCTTAAAATGCATGATATCATAAGCTATCTCATCCAAAAGTTCATTTATGGGAAGTAACTCGCAGCGCTGCTTTTCATAAATTAAAAATTGATCAAAATCGAACGTATCACTTTCTAAGTTATGGTGCTGAACATCATCAGAATTAACTTCAATATCAGTATCTGGACCTTTTTCGTTAATATTGCCTTCCTCTATTCCTTCATCTATGGAGCTATTTATCTCTGCGCTAAGAGTTTCCTGCTTGTCTAAATTATCAAGTTCTGTGGCGTGGGAATCATCCTTTTTCTGATTTAACTGACGTTTTTGATCCTCCGAAACATCAATATCATTAAGCTGTTTTTTATTTTGGTTTTGCACATTAGCCGTTTGTATTGAATCCTGTTCTTCATTTAATGAAACATCGTAGCTATCTGAATATGAGTTTGAAGATTCAGAAAACCTCTTAGCTCTGTTGTCTGTAAAATCTTTAATTGATTTTTCGCTTATCTCCCCACTATCGAGAAAATTTCTCCTCACTTGCGTTAGCTTTTTAGCCAATGGAATTGAAACAAGTGAGAAAACTTTTTTCATGGCAGTTGCATTTTGAAATAAGCCATTATCTTTTGTCAACTGCTGTAGCGTATACTCATCGAGATCCTCCGCAAATCTATTCACTTGTTGTATTAATTCTACCTGTCCTTTCTGGTTTAACTCAGGCCAGGGAAAATTACCACTCCCAAAGAAAAAGCTGGTAATCACAAACGGATAACTTATATCGTTTTCAATAAAGTTAGATAAACTGTATGGCAATTGAGACTTATAAAAGGCAAATAAATCATCCCCTAAAGATTCCTTAATCCACCAACCTACAATCATTACATTCTGCTGATTAATTCGCTCTTTAATCTGCCATGCAGCTGCTTCAGGGTCATTATTTATAAAATCTGAGAATATTGATTTAAGTTTTGTGGCAGGATCAACATATAGTTTCTTAAATGGCGTGACACCAGCAGATAAAAACATCATCCAGTAAGCAACTGTAACAGAATTACTAACAAATTCCACTTTTTGTTTTTCCTCAGGCGAATTGCTATCATCAGATACAAACACTTCATTTCTATCATCATTTATAGAACATGAAAATGGAATTGCAATGCCAAAAATTCGTTTGATCTCATTCTTCAAAGCATCTGACCAATAGGCTACGTTATCGACCGTTACGTTAGCTATAGGTAAAATCTCATTTGAAAAACTACTTATAACCATTTCAATTCTATCTGCATCAACTGCTTTGTATAGACCTTTAACCTCACTTACGAGACGCTTTAAGAAAACATTAGCCTCTTTGATTACTCGCTGTTGGTCGATATGTTGTGTGATTTCTTTCGATTCCATTTTTCGATGTTGTTTTTGTAATAAATCCTCTGCGCCCAAAGCCGAAACAACACTTTTATTATCAACCAAATAATCAATATAATAATCTACGATTTCTGAAAATATATTGAATGACTTTGTAGATCGGTCGGTTTTGCTAAAGAATGAATTCACTAACTCAGGCACCCATTTTTCAGGAATAATCTGCTTTTCACTTTCCAATTGTTTCAAAAAACTTATTCTAATCAACTTTTCATCAATAACAATTACATCACTTGAATCTTGCAAAACCAAATTCACAAAATACTCCTGACAATAAACTTCTAATGAATGACTTACATCATAATGGTTAATTTTTTTTATGACTGTAACCAGGTCAGTAAAAATTTGTGAAATCCTATTTCCCTTTTCACCGGGAATCATGAAATGAAAGAACTGCAACAACTCATTACCGGGGAATAGTCGGACTATTCTTCTCTTGGCCATCAATGAGGTAACTGAGTTGCGCAGCTCTTTCCGGAAAACAGGTATTTTAGTTTCATTCAGTTCCAACAATAGATCCTTAACAGATCTATTACCAATCATCTTTTGAATATGATATGGCAATACACCATGATTAAGAAAGTAAACCAATCCCTCTATTATGTTCTCATCCAAAGTTTTTAATTCAAACCCTTCCACACCATCTAGCACAATCTCTCCACGCCTTATAGATCCTAAAATACTGGTCAACTTATTTTCAAACCGTTTGATCAATTCTGTTTCCAATATGTCCTCGGGAATATCGCCTAAATCTAGCTTAACACGGCGTATTTTATAGTAAACATCTGCCCCATACTTACTACAAACTCTCTCAAAAACCTCGGCCAGTTTTGAAGAAGCTAAAGCTGTTATTTGAGATTGTGCTTTTTTAGCTGATTCGACCTCATAATAGCCTGCATCCAATGCAAATCGCTCAATTGTATGAAGGTTATCTTTGTGCATTATTCAGAGTAATATTCGCCATCAGTGTTTTCATATAGGAAATTAGCCAATCCAGCGCACCCATCTTCGATTGACTCTTCTTTCGTGCTTTCAAGATTAAATCTTCCTTTGTTATGGGAAACCCATTTGTTTCTCAATTTTTCAAAAGTCCGCATTTCGTTAGGCGAAAGCCAATGTAAATCAGGATAAACCATTGCGGGTTTCTGTTCCCAAACAACATCTCGAACTATTGAACGAAATTCTTTATTACTAAAACGAGCTGTCCAATCAGGAAATAGCAGACTCACTCTATATGTGTAATAAGTATCAGGAATATCTCGACCATTCTCATCATATTGAATATAAAAGCCCGTCTTTTGCTCATAAGAGGTTTCTTTATCTTTATCAGCCAGAAAACGATATAAATTTTCCATTTGCGTATGTGTCTCCTCCACAGAGATATTAGACTGAATACCAATAAATTCAAGATCAGAATCTGGTACTTTAAAAATGATATTCATATCCCGGTTTTCATCAGCTTCAACTGAGAAATTATCGTAAGTACTAAATCCTTTGGAAAGTAGATTTAACATCTCCTCGCGCTGATTTAAAGCATATTGTTTTCTGGATTTCAGTATATATTTTCCATCTTCATCTTTGATATAAATACCATACTTTAATTCATGCGCATCTGGACGCAGCAAAACATGTTCTACCAAATATACCTGCTCAGTTTCCATATTAATTTCCACAAGCATTTTTATCAAAAGCTTTAAGGCCTCTAATAAATCTTCTTCAGATTTAAAAACACCAATCAACTTCCATGGCTCCCGTTCACTATTATGATGAATTAATGCCAGCTCATTTTTATTATCAGCAATAGGTCCTGCTTTATAATTCATTAGATTAATTCCTGACACTAAAAAATCAGCTTCAATATAGCCTGTCCGAAAAGGCAATGTTAACTGTAATAATGACTCTTTGGATTCTTCAATTTTTTCCAGATCCTCATCGTCGATATAATCAAACTGACGATCTATCTGCTCTTTTTGCAATTGAATCAAATCTACATTACTTTCAGCTTTCCACTTTTTCATTGCAGAAGATCGGGAATCCTTCGCCAATAGCTTTAACTTGTATTTCTTCAGGCTATCAAATACACTTATGGCCTGTCTAACATTAATTCTTCCATCATTACTCTCTTCAAGACCCAATCCCAATACTATGCGAAGCCTTGACTCAAGTCCAGTGGAAACATTCTCATCTGAAAAATAGTTAATACCTGAAGCCCTGTTATAATTGACATTGGCCAGATGTTGCAAGAGAGCTGATTTACATGTTATCTGAAAGCGCTTAAACTCATTATCGGTAAAATAGTAATTGAACTGACTCAATGAATATTTTGTGAATGATTCACCATGGACTGCAAGTAAAAAATCCAACATACGGTTTTTTCGATCAATAAAATCATCAAAGTGCCGGTTTAAAAGCTGCAATCCTTCTTTGTATTTTTGTGGCACATCATCAAGTTCCAAATAAGCATCTTTGATGTATGTCTCCTCATTTGCGTAAAATTGATTTGCATTGGGCACATTATCCAAATGCTGAATAAAATAAGTATTATTCAACCTCTTATGAATAGATAATAGCTCTTTAAAATGCGACAATTGTGACAAATAATTAGCCATAAACTGCTCAAAAATCATCAAATAGCCTTTCAATTGATTGGCTTCTGCTTTGCGCTCAACTGTTGGTTTATTGGGTAACCCTTCTGGACCTACACCATATATGGCTGGAAAATGATTTTGAATAGAATAGTATTCTTCAAAGTCCAAACCCTGCTGAATATCTGGCACTTCAAATGTAGAACTTTTAACTCTGTAAGATTTTTTATGCCCAGAGACTAATTCATTCAAATATTTACGAAATGCATCAGATTTAAATCCATTATATACAAGGCTGCCCTTATAAAACTTAATGGAATAATTCTGTGCATCAGACACTATATCACTGTGAATGAATTTGGGAATTTTTCCTTTAGGAATATTTAGTTGGTTAAAAGACTGCTCTCCATTCAATTCTAAATGTAAGTTTTTCACACTCACTACTCCGTCAACTTGCATAATCAACTTCACCACATCGGAAACAACAATGCTTTCAGGTTGTGCAATCAACTCTTCACTGGCAATAAAACCATGTTTTAATGATGGCCCTTCAAATATTTCATGGTATTTATTACCCTTCTCGAGCAACTCTGGCAAGGATAGAAACTGTACTTCGGGGTTAATGTTTTGTTCAACAACGAAGTAAATATTAGCCATTATTTGAGCAAGTTCAACGAGCCCATCGGTTTCTATTTCACCACATATTGTAATGGGAAGTTGCTCAAGTATTTTTATTTCAAAAATATCTTCACACACATTGCGATAATGACCGTAAACAGTCTGGATTTTCTGTTTAAGCGCTTGTTCCTCTTCATCTGTAGCAAATATTAGACTGGTGTCAACCAATACATAATAAAGACCATTGAATCCTGCATCATGATGCCTAATAGGTTCAAACCAAATATTTTTTATCTCCGGTATTTCATCAAGAAACACCTTTCTCAAATCACTGGTTGTAAGCGGGTTATTTGTTAGAATATCTTCAGGCATATAAAAAGGCAAATCTGATTTACCCTCTTTAAATAGTAATTGTTCAATATCATAATCCGTACGAAACGACAATTCTGTCAATGCATAGCAAAGTTGCTCCAGAATGGTTACGCCGGGGTCATGAAGGTTAAAATCGGTCCAAAAAGAACCAGTTAATTCCTGAATAATACTAATTCCCTCTTTACGAAGAAAGTTAAAATCCAAGGCCGGATCGACCTGCTTTTTTCTATCTAAAAATCCTGGCTGATTCATACACTTGCGTCTAAAATCCTACTTATCTTCTTTTACTTCAAGCACACAATTATCCATAAACTGATCGTGCCACAATTTTTGAATATGATAATTAATGGCTACATCATCACCATAATTAGATCGGGTTTTAATTTCTAAATTAAACTTATAGGTGCTTCCAGTCCAACGTAGTTTCATTCTATTCCCTCTAATGCCATATCTGGCCTGTGTCTTCGTAATTTTGTTTTTTGACTTTCCAAAAGCGCTCATCGCAATTGCATGCAAAAGCCCATATTTACCCGTTTTCTTTTTCCCAACCCCGGCCACTACTTCAAACATTTGACAACCATTAAGTTCTGTCGCTATTTTATGCCATTTACCATCGGCCGGAACCTTTCCCCTGTATGCATTCCCTTCTCTGCCCGACATGGCAACATAACCATTAACATCCAAATTAGCTTCCGGCTGTGCATTATTGATACCTACCTTACCAGTATCAATAACACTTAAGACTTCATCACCAACTTTGTTGGAAAAATGCAAATCAGCATCATTCTCATCCACTTCCATGCGCCAGACCGGACTTTTATCTTCAATACTTTTAAAAAAACTTATCAGCTTACGTGACTCTCCTATTGGAGCCAACATTAGCCCATCTTCCATGGTTTTTGACATACCATCATCAACCTTATTAATGGTTGAATCAATTAAATCATGAAAATGACCTTCTGATGGCAATTGCCCTTTTCTGAAATAATCTTTTAAACTTTCCCTGTTTTGTAGTGGCATATTTGTTAATCTATTTTATTCCTGTTTTCTATACTTTAATGATAAAATCGCTTCCTAATTCCAAGTAATCTATTCCGGCTTGTGCTGAGTCTTCATCATGCTTATCTGACAAGATTGTAAATTGATGATAGTCAGCAGGAACCAACACAGACCAGGGTTTAGTAGCTTGTAAGCCTCCTTTTCCCTTTCCCTCTTCAGCTGTATCAATTAATTCATAATTTCCTGTAATGTTTCTGGCCGCCTGAACCATTGAAAATTTCGTGATATATTCCACGTAAGGTAATGTTCGCAAGTAGGTAATCACATCAGAGCAATAAATTACCTTATCCATTTGAGTACCCAGTGACATTGATCCAATATTTCCAGACAAATAATTATTTATATCCTCATTTAGTTTTTGAATATAAAATCCATTATTATGACTCCCTGAAAACTGAACAGAACAAATTATTCTAATTCGCTCATAACTTGGGTTTCGAACTTCAATCCGTGCAAATGGCGAGGCATGTTTTTGAATATATGATTTAATGTCAAAAAGCAGTTCACTACTAGCTTTTGGTTCTTTTGAGTTCAACACAGTTGCAGGAAAAGGGCTCACAACCATAAGAACATTTCCGGGAGCATTCAAACTATTGCTTGTCATATTAGGCAGACAAACAGCTTTTTCAATTTGCTTATATCTATCTAAAATTAAACGCTCAAAGTCCCAGGCAGTAATAGCCCTGTTTCGATGCTTTAAACGCTCACCTATACGAGCTTGAAATTCCTTCTCTTTTTCATGAGAAATACCACCAAATGAAGGTAACGGTTGAATGACCGAACGAACACCCTTTATACTTTTAACCGACCGCTGAATCTTATATCTCGGAATGGGTTTATCTAAGTAATTTGATCTATGGAGTTTATCATTACCAATAAGTGTCACCAAACCAACTTGCGAAGCAACACTAAGGTTGCGCGATGCAACTTCAATATTTTTCTTCACGCTTACCTTAAGCCAAAACAAATCGTTACTAAGAACCGTATTATTTTGATTTATAGCATCTGGCAAACTAATAACAACAATGCCTGTTTTAAGAAAGTTATTAGTATCATCTCTTAAAATATTTGATGGTTTAAGTACTGTCCATTTATCATTTGATAAAAAATACCAATCAAGAACAGGTGGCTCTTCTTCTGATGAGATATTAAATTCATCCAGCATTTCGAACAACAATGAAACTTGCTGAGGAGGGTTAACATTTGCCAATCCTAAATAGAGCTCCCCTTGCGCATCATAAGAAGGAATTATATTGATTTGCTTAATTGATTTGTTTGGAAAAACTTTTGTGCACCCAAATGGATGTAAATGAAAAATTTTACCAGCTGCATTTTCCTCCTCGGTCGTAAAATTCTCTTTCATCGATATCACTGAAATACTCTCATAATCAACTGAAATACTGCGAACTTGTGGTGTAAATGCAGAGCGAGGCAAATCTTTTTTAGTTTTTCCTTTCAAAAACCCCGACTTAGAGTTCTCCAGCGTAATATCTGAAACGATAGCCGGATAAACATCATGGCCAAACGCATGTACAGGATTAATTAGCTCAAGCTTTAAAAAACCGCGCTTCGACATTGAAGTATATTGTGGTTTTTCATTTATAGATCTAAAATCAGGCACCATACGTAAAAGATCCATGTCAATGTTATTGAATCTCGTTTCTGTAAACAACCTGTGCTTAGGTGAAGGTGTTACAGATTCTGGCTTATCAACAGTACGGAATAATTTCAGTTTTTGTTTTGCATCTACTTCCTCAGGCATCCATTTCCCATTTTCCAAAACACTTACAGAGACTTCGTAAGAAGCATTGTCGACATTCAATCTATAATCTTTATAATAGTCTTTGAAACCATTAGATTCTTGAGGAAGTTCAAACCATTCCAGGTTAATTTTCAAATCTTCTAATTGCTTTTGAAAAATTTCATTATTCCCAATTACTAAAAAGGAACCAACTTTTGGAACCGGGCCAAAAGGATAAAAAGGCGCATTTGCATTAACTGCACCTACGTTATTATGTAAAAGCAGATTTTTAACGCCTAAAACCTTTGCATGTATAATAACCTGATCTACTTCTACTTCACTTAATAAAGAATAAGGATAGATATAACTTTCATTGTTTAAAACCAATCTCATTACAGGAAAATCAGAGTCAAACTCCGATCCATGTAATTTGCTATCAAAAGACACAATCGAAGGTTTATCAGGCTCTACATCAAATTTAATCAACAAGCTATTGGTAGCTCTTTCAATGGTCACAATATTATTTCTCACGTCCAACCATCCTTCATTAGACGTAAGTGAAATAGAAAGAGAATCAAGTAGACTTTTAGCTATAGCCTCTTTAAAAGAGCACGCCAACTCTTTGCCCACATTTTTAATCTGGCTTTCAAGTTTGTTGTATGCATCCTCTTTTAATTGAATCCGGATAGTTAGTTCACGCTTTCCTTCTGCAAGCAGTAAAGCTGGAGATGATATTGCCATGCCCAATCGTGCATGTTCCATTGTAGTATCATAGTTACCCAGCCCTTCCTGATCCTCTCCAAATGTAGGATAGGACATTCGTTTACTCAACGAAGGTTTCTCAATCCAATCAATAACTGGGATTGAAGATTTGTATAAATTACTGACTCGTTGAACAATTTCACCATCTAAATTTAAAGATTTACGAGCCACATAGAGATTATTCATTTTCACCAATTTGGCTTTGTTGAGAAAAATCTCTTCATCAGCGCTATAAAAAACATTCTTACCATCATCGTCAGTACCAGCAATAAACTGTGCACCCTTTGGAACAATAGCCTCGCAAGCCTCTTTATCTAACACAAAAGTTAAAAAAGCCTTATCATCCTCTGCATTCCGTTCCGATTGCCTTAAAACATTGCGGTAATAATAATCAAGATATCTTCCGGTTAGTTTGTTAATATTAGCCTGCGGATATTCATACAATTTCAAAAAAGTAAGTAAAAGAGCTACTTCAGGATAATGATTATCCTGGCTCAAAGAAAAATCAAGGCTAGTCAATGCCTTTTGTCTAATATAAATTACAGATTCATAAAAGAGTTGAAATATATTTTGTAGTGCTTCTGCAGCAGAATCTATTCTTTGCTGTAAAGTTTCACCATTATAAATAGCACCAGAAGCCTTAACTTTTTCAAGTTGCCAAATAAAACTGAATGACTCAAAATTAAAATTGAATACCGAATGTATTGTATCTTCCTCTTTTGCAGCAATGACAAAAGAGTAAAATTTTTGCAATCCACTTCTCAATTTCGTATCAACCACATTGGAAATTTCATTTCTTATTTGAAGTTCAGATTGTTGAAAATCCTCTACATGTTTCAAATGTTGATACCATGTATCAATTTTTCTTGCCACTTTAAAAATTTCCTCAAAACAAACCCGTAAATACTTCAGTTTTTTATCAGGCTTAATGAAGGAAATAGATTTATATACATTTCGTTTAAATTTATCTTCAAATTCAGCTGGCTTAATAAAAGAAATAGCCGACAAAATTACAGCTTCATCTGTTAAGAACTCAGACCAATCTCCATCAGGTCTGTTATGAATATTATAATAGTTCAGTAATTTGGATAGGCCCAAAGAATAGACAAGATTATCGGTAAAACTCCTTTCATCGATTTTCACATATTCTGTATCTAAAGCCCTGGAATATCTATTCTGTTGGCTACATCCTGTAAAATTCAGGTAATTTATTTTATCTGTTTCGCTCATGACTATTCCTAAATCAAAATATCAATACCCTATTAACCGGGCATATCTGTTACATCCGTACCTTCTAGCAAATAGTACGGGTATACTATATTATTACGCTTATTCGTTTTTCGAATCCGATATTCAAGAAATATTTCCAAAACACCATCGTACATTTTAGCAGTGGACACATTTATGGTATCCAAAAAAATACGGGGTTCAAAGTGTAAAACTGCGTTATGAATAATCTCTTTTGCTCTATTTACAAGACCTTCATTGATAGATTCAAAATTAAGAACACTTAAATCGCATCCATAATTTGGCTGCATGGTACGTTCACCTGGCCTTGTTGACAGAAGTATGAACAGGCTCTCTCTAACATCCTGTTCTTCAGAAACAAGTGTCACACTTTTCGATTGTCTATCAAACTTAGGCGGAAACTTCCACCCTACTCCTAAAAATGTTTTTTTGTATCCCATTACAAATTAACCTCCAATCATTACTGTTGGGCACCCCAAAACAATAGCACCACCATGAGCTGTTGAATCACCCATTCGAGCTGCGGGCATGCCACCAATTAAAACCGTTGCCGAACCTTTTACAATAGAATCTGGCGGTCCAACACATGTAGCCATATCACCTAGTCTGGCTGCAGGCACTCCTCCTATCAATACAGTTGGCTCACCTGGAGGCATAATAGTACCTCCCACATGAGGCACCGGAGGTGTTCCCGGCGTTACCATTGGACATGTATGCATATCTCCTACTCTTGCTGCTAATGTCATTTCTGTTTTAATTAATCATTACCATACCGCCTTTTATCACTGTTTGTGCAGAACCATTAACTTCACAATTTGCACCTTCAGCTTTAAATGCGGCAGTTCCTTTGTTTTCAATATTCATTCCCTCGACTCCTATATCACCAGTTGCACCTACTGAAATATCTCCTTGAGCAGAAAGTTCAATATTGCCTTGAGCATTCATAATAATATCACCAGCACTTTCTACTTTGACACCATCTGCAGACAATTCAAATAAATTGTCATTCATATCAGCAATACTAATGATGCCATCTGTATCATTCATGGTAACCATATTACCCTCAGGGGTCTCAATAACAATGGCTTTATTCTCTTCATCAAAAGAGATTTGCAACTTTTCTTTTGTTGTAATTTTTTTAATGAAATTTTCTTCAGCAGGCTCCTCCGGGGGAATATTTATTTTATTGTGCACAGAACCTAATACTACCGGATTTTGTGCATCTTGATTTAAAAATCCAACTATTACTTCATCGCCCACTTCAGGATAAAAAAATATTCCGGCTTCTGCGGTAGCATAAAGGGATGTCATTCTTGCCCATAAACTCAGAGTTTCAGATTGAAGGGTTGGCATTTTAACTTTTATGCGATATTGGCCATTCTCATCCTCATGTATTTGCTCCACAACCCCAACATATAGACCATTTACAGGAGGTATTAATCCTGATGCTGGAGGAGCATAAAAATTAGGTTTTTCATCGGCATACCAGTTAGGGGATAGTCCCAAGCCAAGTTCTGTAACAAAATCGCCTTCTTCAATAATATGCTCCACAGAAGAAATAAATACAAAACCATTAAACTGCTCACTAAAATCCTCTAAATTAACTGTATCGCCTGGTTTAATGGCATTGTACCCCTGAATAACTATTTTACCCCTAACCTTAGACCATTCAGATTTCGAATGTTGAGCTGAAGCCCACTCAGTAAGCACTTCCATTGGAGTATTTGCTGTAGTACTTAATAAATATTCCTCCAAGCCAACGACGCTCGCCAAATCATCTGATGAAATGCTTCCAAATTCATTAGCGTTTGGTGGATTAGAACTAGCCTCCACAACTTCCTGATTATCCATATCCCAGGAAACACCTTTTACAGCATTCAACACATTCTTAGCATCTAAATATGCATCAAATGATTTTAAATCTCCATCAGGAGATATATCAAGAACTGGAGAACCGGCCTCAGGCTTTTTAATTTCAATTTCACTATCAGAATTTAGTAGAATCAAACCATTTACATCAGCTCGCTGAATGACAAAATCCCAATCAGAAATATAATTCTGTAACAGTTCTGGATGTTCATAGCTGGTTGCGGCAACATTTACAGTTAAATCTGAATATTCACCAAGTACTTCGGAAATAATATCACTATCAGGTTTTGCTTCGAAAATTTTATTCTTTCGACCAACTGAAGCTTTTACAGCTACATCTTTACATTCTATTTCAAGAGAAAACCGACCACGGACTATGCGCAAACCATGCCTCATTACAATACCCTTAAATATTATCTCTTCTTCTGATGCATACCCAGCTGATATTTCGATCTCCGAACCGGGATTAAAATCTCCAGAGTCACTTATTGAGAACTCACTACTATCAGCATAACCTCCATCAGCAACCTGAATAAATGCAGAAGCTATTTTATTTACTTCTTTGAGAACAACTATGGATTCTACGTTATATTCACCTGGTATTTCAGTCCCATTACAAGAAATGGTATAGGTTACAGGACTTTTTACAATATCTTTAAGCTTATCTGCCATAGCATTTATTTAATTGGAGGAAAAACCAGCTCCGTACCTGGTTTTATATACCTGAAGCTTAATAAATTATTCACTCTGGCTACTTCATGAAACATTTGCCTCGCCCCATATATTTTTTCACACAACATTGGCAAAGTATCTCCAGCCTTAACTGTCACTACATGAGTTAAATCAGGCGATTGCTTATCCATTATCTTTGCCTGAGTTTTGGTATCCATTGTACCCAAAAATGTGGCATTTATTTTAGCTCTTAATGGATCTCCCTCTGGTGAAAAAAGCGTATAGTTTACATCAAAGCTTTTAATACGTGCAAAATATGCATGATCATTATATTTAAATAAAGAATTCCCATTCCATAAAAGCTTTACATATGGAGTCTCATGCTTATCGCCCCGATAGAAAAAACAGGTTTCCTGAAACTTCTTTACTCTATCGGATACAGACATATCGCCTCCTTCAGAAGGAATAGCTCCTGTTCCATCAAGTAATAATTCCAGAGTCAATGTTGGAGCCGGAACACCACCAAATTTCTGCTGCGTAATTATCTGTGAATTAGTTGCGTCATCATTATTAGAAGCGGTATAAGAAACTGTTTGAGTAAGCTTAATAGAGTTAGGATTAAGTTGAGCCTTAAAAGGTGCATCTTCATTAAATGCTCTTTCTGACTGTCCATCACCATCTATATCATAACCAAAAATTGTCAAGTAATTCATAACTCTCTTATTTTACCTTTCACTTTTACGCTCTATAGTTCGCAACACTTGTTCAGTAACATCTCGTACAATTTTTTTATAGGTTGGTACATTAATCTGATTGTTATCTGAGACCTTATTGGCTCTTTGGCTATTCTCAGTAACATTAAACCGAACTATTAACTCTTTAATTTAAACAGGCATAACTAATTAAATTCCAATTCAAAACGTGAATAATTCAAGGTAATTGATTCTACTACCATTTTATTTTCCATGGCATTGAAACCACTCACTTCCCATTTAGTAGGATATGTATTATATAATGTCCAGCTTATAATTGGATCATCATTTTCATTAATCAATTGAATTACCACGTCTTTAGCTTCTACATTCCCGGGAAATCCATTTGATAGAACATTATTTATCCACTGAGCAATGCTAGAATTTGAATTGAAAAAACCACGCTTTAAAACCAAAGGCGAGCTTTTAACTTGCTTTGGCAAATTGTACACGAAGTTGTTTTCGCCTCCTGCAAATACTTGCTCTGTTTCCAATTCTGAAGTCAAACCTGATATCTCACTAAAACCCATTTCATCTGCATCATTAATACCAGAAATACTTACCCGATAACGAAAGCCTAATGCAGGTTCAGGTGCATTGTTGTTGTTTCCAGAAGTGATATTAAAACGAATTGTCATTGGATAAGCGTTTAAAAATTACCCAGAGAACCCTATGAGCCTCTGGATAATTATTATTTCATGATGTTTTTTTAGGCATATTCAACCTCAAATCCCTCGTGCGCCAATTCAATAGACTCAATAGCAATTTCATTAGCATCTGATTTCAAGTCAGGACCCGTAACTTTAACAGGAAATGCATTATTAACACTCCATGTTACAACAGGGTTTTCCTCCTCGTCTAATAATTGAATAATAACCTGCTCGCGTCTTTCAGGATTAGTTTGCACGTCACTAAACCATTCCCAAAAAGCAGAATCACCAGCATATACTCCTTTTTTCAGAGTTACATTGCCATGTTTCTTTAATCCAGGAATCTTTTGAGTTAGATAAGTAGGATCATCTCCTGTTCTATACTCTATAAACTGTGTTTCCATTTCTAATCCGGAAACTTCTTGAAAACCTATATCGTTTCCTGCCCATTCAACTCTAAAATGAAACTTTGGTATGGGCCATAATTCATCAGGCATAATATTTAGTTTTTAAATGATTAATAATTATTGATTATGATTCCTGCATTTTTTGCTGGAAAGTAATTACGATAAATTCAGCTGGACGAGTTACTGCAACCTTTACAGTTACATTCATAATTCCATCTAAAATATCATTTGGGGTCATGGTTGAACCTAAACCAACTTCAACATTAAATGCATCAGATGGAGTAAGGCCGGCCAAACCACCTTGCTTCCAAACTGTAGTTAAGAATGAACTAATCATACTTCGCACTAAAGTCCATGTACCAGAAGTATTCGCCTCATAAACATAGGCTTTAGCTGCAGCTTTCACTGATTGCTCAATGAAAATCATTGTGCGGCGTACACTAATATATTTCCAATCTTGACTATTTCCATCCAATGTACGTGCACCCCAAACGAGTGTTCCCTGTCCCACAAATGAACGGATAGCATTGATTGATTTTCCGGTTACTGTTACGTTTAAGTCTTCCTGATCTTCGTTGGTTAAATTCACTACCGGGGATACAACTGAAGCAAGGCTCAAGTTTGCTGGAGCCTTCCACACACCACGAGAATTATCTACCATACTTAATGCACCTGCCATTGCAGCACTTGGAGGAAGTATATTCAACTTTCTCAATACTGCACTCATAATTTTCTTAAAAGCCGGGCTTATGGTATTTAGCGTCTGAGTTAAAGACTTTAAATTAGCATTTTCATCTAAAACCTTTTTTATTTCAGCCTTTGCTTCATCAGCTTTCTTGGCATTGTCGTATAACTTATCAGCTTCCTTTGATAGTAATGTATTCAATAGCTCAGGATTAACAATATTGGCAACATCAACTTCCTCCTTTTGAACAACAGCCCCATTTACATATGGGTAATATGCAGCACTAAAAGCAAGAAAATTAGAACCAATACCTTCTCTAAAGCGAGTTATTACATCATTTTTATCATATGTGCGTTTCTGATAACCATTATATACATCCAACAAAGCAAACCTGTTCTGCATTTTAAATCCGCAGTGCAATACCATCTCTTGTTGTAAAGCAAAACAGTCAGCTTCATCTAACATTACAGCTTCAGGAATTACTAACATTGTTGGTTCTTCTTCTGCAACAAGCGCAGTAATACCATCAGATAATGCCTTTTTAGAAATCTGATTCATTTTCACTTCTTCCACAGTCTTTCCAGCAATAGCAGGTGTTTCTTTTCCAGTTTTAGGATCTTTGCTAGCTGGCTTCCCTGGAGATGTTTTTGAAACTTTGCTAGTATAAGCACCAACAGACACTATAAAACAAGCAGATCCTCCATTTTCGAAAAACATTCTGATTCCATCGAAAAATATAAAACGAGCATCTTGTTCCTGCTTAACAGTATAGAACTTATCATCTACTGAAAAGTCAAATCCATTCTCTATGTTTTCAACCTCAGTAATTTCAAATCCTGTTTTAAAACCTTCTCCGAAAATGGAAACAAACTCTGCGAAAGATGAAATTCGCACTGGTTTGTTAATTAATGATTCACCATCACGGACTACTTTTTCTGTGTACCCAATAAAGGCAGGTACTGCTGTAGGGATTGCGGCAACCGAATTAGGAAATGAATTCCTTTCTTCGATATAAACCCCTGGGGTAGCTAATGTTTGTGACATAAGTAATTAATATTAAAAATTAAAATTTAGGTAAACTGTTTTTGACTTATATATAAACGTATATTTCTGACATATAATCAGTTTCATTGATAGGCTTTATTATATCAAATGGTGCGAAAGCAAGTTTTTTAATTAATACTTTACCTCCTGTTTCTCCTTCTTGTTTTTTCAATTGTATTTCATAATCAAACTGCTTATTAAACTTCACAGGTTTATCTGTAATAAATGAATGCATCTTGGAATTGTTATAGTCAACTTCACCCAGAGCTCTAAAAGTCATC
The DNA here is from genome assembly GCA_002869335.1 of Salinivirgaceae bacterium. GTDB lineage: Bacteria > Bacteroidota > Bacteroidia > Bacteroidales > Salinivirgaceae > Salinivirga. The sequence goes on from PKTE01000056.1 coordinate 24,693, forward strand.
TTTGGGGAGCCTTTTTGACAGTTAATTTTTAAGTTCTTAACCCTCTTAGTATGCAAAGGCACAATATTGTATCTCCAAAAAATTGATCTTGATTTAAATTTAATTTGATAATCCAATACTGGAACTTGTCCACTATTCAATTCATCCAAAATTTTTGACTTCATTGAACCAGACAGAAAAAGATCAATAAATCCTATTGGTGTACTTTTAGTTTTAGCCCCAAGGCTTATAAATGAATCATAATCCTTTTCATTTGCATATATTTTATAATGACCATCTATTAAATCCGCACCATCAATTTGATGTCCATGTTCTATCTTTTGAATTACTTTTTCAACTCCTGATTCAATAGCAAAAGCATAGTTCTTTTTATTGTGCTGATTTTCCTTCAACTGAGGTGGAACCAAGGAAATAAGCTGTTTTTCGTGAACAAAGCTAGTCTCATGTAACAAACCAGAGTCTTTTGCAGCTAAATGTAGATTCGAAAAATAAAATGTCTTACCCTGAATATCTACAGGGATATCACTAAAATTTAAAAAATAAGGGTTCTTTGAAAAAAGCATAAATGATAGTTTGAGCTCTTTTGCCGTGGCTTGCTTAATGCGCTGAGACAAAAGCTCGGTTTTCGAAACATCAAAAAGAACTTTTAAAGCTCCTTCCTGAGATCGAATCATCATTGCCATTTTCTCCAAATTGAACGCAGTACGAGGGGTAGGGAGAAAATACATTTCATTATTTTCTCCCTTTGGGTAATATTCATGCTGTACTGCCATTGAAATAAATGGCTTAAACTGAAATTTCAGATTAATCATAATTAAACTGATTTCATGACTTGTTTAAAAAATCCCTATTCAAATGAGTCTCCAACTATGAAACTCCAGCACCAAAACCACCCATTAGTGATCCCGGTTCATCTATATCTTCAGAAATTCTAACTGTACGAACTTTGTATAATGCTGAAGGTACATACTTACCTCCATGCACTCCCCAAAGCTGTGTCAATTCCTGTATATTTAAGTTTATTAATTCAAATGATAATTTCTCAACACTTGTATCCAATCCAGGTGCATTTGAATGATTCCAGTTGGCATAATACTGGAAAAAACTGATAACAGCCGACAACATTCCTAATCCTTGCACATAATTACTTTGTTGAAAATTCGCAGATATCAACATGTATAAATAAATATTAATTGGTGTGTTATAAGATCTTGGATTTTGACTAAATGCCAGCCGTTCATGCTCAATATTAGATAAAGTAAGTATCAATTTATCTTGATAAACAGAGTTATTGTCATTTTCCAGATCATTTAGCGTACCTGAAATCACAATATCTGAGCTTTGTGAAAATCTGTTGTTCAGATTCTCATTCAACCTATCAATAATTAATGATACTACATTATTAATCATAAACTTTCAAATATTACGGAAGGTCCTTTTCACTAATATACCTTCTTGTAAATGCAAAAAATAATATCAAGCCAATCACGAAGCCTCCAACTAAAAAAAGCAATTCTCTAACTTCAAAGTATTTTAGAAAAATGAAGATCAATGCAATGGTCATAATTATAATTCCAGCAATTCCACCTTTCAAAACCAGCTTAAAAATTCTTCTGAATTTGTGACTATATCTAATTATTATAAACAGTCCGATTAAACTTACGCCTGCCAATGCACCAAACAATCTCAAGAAAGCTTTAGGCTTGGTTATAACCGCCTTAGGATTCTTAATTAATCTTTTCACCCACATCATAAGCTTTTTGGCGGACAAGCTATTTCTAGTTCGCTCTATTTCTTTCACTTGATCATCAGAATAAGCAAACTTATTGGCTAAAAGTTTCCATAATTCGTCATGTCCATTATCATAGCCTAATGCCCAAATTCCAATACCACCAAGACCTTGCTCCTTAACCCAATCATATTTACCAGCTAACGTTGTAGAATCCTCAAACCAGAGTTGTCTATAATTCAAAGCTCTGTCGCTATATGCATAAAATTTACTATTACTACCCACATCAAGATCTCCAATTTTCTTTTGCGTCAATGATTTTGCTTGATTATATGAATAGTACTTTACAAAAGATTTTGTTTTTGAGGGAACCCGAAGATCTCGCGTTACCCACTCAGCCCCGTAATAAGGAAGAGCCAATAAAAACTTTTTAGTATTTACTTCTACATTACCATACTCTTTTATTGAATTCTCAAGGTTAAAACCACCCCATTTATTACCATCTGCTAAAGGGGCCACTGGACCGGCATATTTACTATTCATTCCATAGTACTCATACCCCATAATGACATATAAATCAACATATTTGTCAATTTGTACAAAATCATAAACCTTTTCAAAGTCAACCGCAGGAAGAGCAACAGTTAGCACATAATTATCATTCTCTTCCTTCATACTAGTAGAGAGAGCAATAATAAAATTAGTTAACTGACTTTTCAAATCACCTGGCACATTTTCAAAATCTAATGTCAAACCATCCGCATTTCGCTCTCTTACGAGAGTAATTGCAGTTGATATCAAATTCTGTTTTGCGTCGGTAGAAGTCAACAAGATTCTATTTTCCTTTGAACCAAAGTTAGTTAACGTTAAAAGAACTTTGCAATTATACTTCTTGGCAGAATCTACAAGCGTTGTTTTTCGCCAATTATGAATAGTACTATAAAACCCTGTTTTAGGATTAACCTCGTAAGAAAAATAAGACACATACGAAAGCAATGAATAGTTGTAACTCTTATAAGCATTTCCCATCCAGTATGGATGCCAACCAAAAACTTCATAGCTCGTATCGAGTAAATGCTGTTTTGTATATCTTACATTATTCGAAATATTAAATTCTTTGGACCATTCAATTTCTGAAGTTCTTTTATTTTGGGTCAATGGCTTCCTCGACTCAATTATTCTTTGCTGAAACTTCTGAGTATCAATCAATAAATCCTCTTCAAATTCAACAAGTGCTGATTTATCAGTTTGAGTGGTGGAGTCTCCTTTAGCTTTTAACAATGAATCTTTTAGCGAGATAGTGTCATTTTTAATGACGGTATCAAGAAAAACAGAATCAACTTCAGATTTGATTTTTTCTTTAGGTGAAAGTGTCGTATTAATTTCTTTAAGAATACTACTCTGAGCATTTAAAGACAATACTACACATATAAATATGATAAGCAATAGTACCTGTTTCATGTTTGTTTTTAAGCTATAATCGATGGCCTAAACCGTTGATTATTTCGCGGTGTAAAAGAAGAAAAAAATATTCACACACCAAAATATTTTTATACAAACTCAGAAAAAAACAACACCTCAAAAGCTTAAAAGTCTAGTTTTTAAAACAATAGTCATTATTTTCCGTAACAATAATTTTTTCTATGATTATTATGAATTTTTAATAAGTTCATTATTTTTGCATCGTCAGAATAATCTGCAAAACAAGTTTCAAAAAAACAAAAGGCTAAATCATGAAAAAGCAGCTTTACGCATTTGCCGTAATTATCTCTATTATATCATTCTCCAAAGCTTCATTTGGACAAAACGACAGTGCAGTATTAGACATTAAAGACAGAGCACAATCCATTAAACAGCTTCTAGGCGATTTAAAAAACTACCATATTGGCCATTATGGAACTACGCAAAATTGTGTAGCATATGATGTATATGCCCTTAAATACAAATGGTATTGGTTTCTTTTTATCAAACAGGAAGAAAATATTTCTCTAATGATGGTGCGCCCACCGTTAAAAGATAAAAACATTGATTATCCATCACTATTTTTCTCCGAAGGTGTTGCCAGGGCTTACTTTCATAAATACATAAAATTCAAAAAACGTAGAAAAAAAGTAATTGACATGCATATATATGGCTTTTACAAACTCAACAGGTTCGGAAGACGAGCAATAAAGAATTTATTACTTCTTGAATACCCATATTACAATAGAGGATTTTTAAAGTGGCAGTTAAATGAAGAAAAAGCTAAGAAAAAGGCTGAAAAAAAGGCAGCAAAAGAAGCTGCTAAACAAGCCAAAATCGATGCAGTTGAATCAATAAAACCAACTATAAGCAAAGTACCTATTGAAGCGAAATAGCATAAGCAGACAAAGCCATGAAATCAACTCAGCTTAAACTACTATTATTTAGTTTTTTGCTTTTACTTGGAAAAAGCATCTTTGACATACATTACTTTTCAGTATTATTTAACACTTACAATTCGAACAGCGACCTAGTATTACTACTTAGCCAATCATCAATTATTGGACTTACAGCAATAATTATATATAACTTTTTACAAAGATCTCTTCTATATCGTATTACGATTTTATATAATTATTTTATACTAATTTTTAGTATAGGACTCTTTTTCCTTAAGAATACACTCCCATATAATAAAGAAATTGAGTTCTTATTGGCTGGCTTAATTATAGCCTCAAATTTCGTTATAATATTATCTCAAAAAGGTATAATCTCAAGACTACACGGAAGTAAAGACAAATTGTTTGAAAAACACACGAACGTAGGTAGTTCTCTTGGCTTAATTGTCGGCGGTTTAATACTTTTATACTTAAAAGACTTTATTGGAAACTTTTTCGGCCCAAATGCAATTATCTACATTGCTTGCGTTTCAATATTGTTTAGTTCAATATTTATAGCAAGACTATTTCAAACAAACAGACAATTAAATTATTTACAAGATAATCTTCAAGTAATTAAGGTAAACCATCAATTTTACAAATTAGTCTTCCGTAAATACTTTTTCGCCATTTTAATATTAATGACATTAGCTGTTTCGGCAATTTCTTCATCATATGCATTCTTTATTAAAACGAATATTATTAGGTACCACTCAACAAATGAATTTGCAAATCTCTTATCCATTGTGATATTAGTTTACTCAATTATATCTATTGCATATGAATTTTTCTTCAAGGATAGACTAACATATACTCTTAATATGAAAGTAAACTTGCAATTACTTCCTATAATTTTGTTAATATTTAGTTTAGTTTTCATTTTAAACAGTTGGTTTTTCAAGATAAATTCTGAACATGAGTTCTTTTTCTTTGTCTCAATTTTTGCAGTACTTTTTATAATTTTCACACAGTTTGTCTTTATTAATATTTTTTATCCGGCAATTAATAGGTTATACCTACCATTGGATTCTGAGTATTCCAATGATTTTTTTATAAAAAGCAGTTTTTATGGGATTTTTATTGGTATAGGATTCGGGGCATTACTAAATTCCATTATTCTTTCAAATTTTAAAATATCAGAAGAAGTAAATTATATTGTAGCTACTGTAATCATTACGTTCACAATACTTCCAATAATACGTTTTGGAGTGTATTCCAATTATAGAAAGGCATTGCATAACAGATTGAATATAGAGAGTCAGACGGAGTTCAGTCAAGAATCTTTCATCAAGCGCATAATGTCAAATCCAAATAGATTCAAAGGACCAGAATGGATTAGAGTTATCAATTTAGTTCAATTAATAAACCCCATCAAGGCAAAAATCATATTAAAGCAATTGACATTATCAGATGATACTGTAACACAAAGAATAGGAATAATTGGAGCTATTAAATATTATTTATTAAGCATTTATGAAGATGTTTTAAAAATATCAAAAACAAAATATTATTCATCCTCACCAAATAGAGATAAAATAGATGAATTGATTCAAAAATTTACTGAAGTCGAGAAAAAAATGCTTAAGCACAATTACATTAGTCAATTATCGATTTCTAAAAAGGCTAATGAAAGGTTGCATAGCAGTTTAATTATTGAACATGCATCATATGAGGACCAGGAAAAAATAATTAAAAGACTTATAAATGATACATCTTCACTAGTAACTAAAAGTGCCATTATCGCTGCTGAAAATATTAATAACAAACCAATTATAAAATCAACAATAGAAAAACTTGGTGACAATAAGACGGCTAATGCTGCATTTTCAACATTAGTAGAAACTGAAGATAAGTACCTTGATTTATTGGAAGAATCATTTAATAGTACTGGTCAGAAAGAAATTGTTCAAATTAGAATTATTCAAATTCTAGGAAGAATAGCAACAGAAAAATCAGTAGATGTATTAATCAAGAAACTTAACCATACTAACCAAAACATTGTTTCTGAAGCATTAACTTCATTGAGTAACTGCAATATTGAACTGCCTGAAAACAAAAAATACACAGTACTGCAAGAATTAGAAGAGACTTGCAAATTCATAGTATGGAATACACAGTATCTTATAGACCTCAAACAATTCAATGCCTCGAAAGAAATAATAAAAGCTCTCAAAGCAGAATTAACTGATAATTATGGTAGAATGTACAACCTATTATCACTACTATACAATCCTGGTAGTATTGAATTAATTCGAAAAAACTTAAATAGCAACAAAGTAGACAAAATAACTTTTGCACTTGAGCTTGCTACTGTCATACTTAAGGATGAATTAAAGCCCATGATTATTCCTATGCTTAGACCTTTAAATCATGAGCAGAGAATACAAAAATTAAACACAAAATTTATAACTGAATCTCTAGATTTTGAGCAAATACTATATGATATAATTCAAAGAGATACGAAATGGGTTAACGCCTGGACAAAAGCTTGCGCTATTGTAGAGTTACAACAAATAAAAGATAATACGCATAGCGAAATTTTGTTGTCTAATATTTTAAACCCAGATGCACTTATAGCCGAACTCTCTGCCGCTACACTAAAGAAAGTCAATAAAACAATTTATAAACAAAATATTAAAGTTTTAAAAGATACATTGATAAAAATAATTGGAGAAAAATCATTTGAATACATTAACAAACAAACCCATAAGGAAAGAGATTTACCAATTATAAAATATGAAATAATAAATTATTTTCAATCATTAGATGAATTTAAAAATATACCGGGTGAAATTCTTAAGGAAATTACATACAAAATTAATGCGATAAAATTAGAACCAAACGAAGTATTATACAGATCTAATCACTATGAAATGCAGCCATTCTTTTATATTGTATACAATGGTGAACTAGAATTGAAATTAAATGGTACTAGAGCAGATAAGTATAGTAAAAACAGCTTTATAAACTCATTGGATTATTTTATTGATTATAAAGCCGAAATTGAAATAAAAAGTATAACTCAGACGGTGCTTTATGAGATAGAAACTTATGATTTTATCACTAAACTTAATAATTTCGATATAATCCCTTCGTCTATAATAGACCAATACCTTACTGAGAGAATTCAAAAAAATCATCAATTATTAATGAATGAACGTAATTTCAAATTGGCAATAAAGAATAAAATGCTGAGTTCATAATGCCAATGATATCTTTGTATTCCTATTTAGAATAGTGTTACAGAATATTAAATATAAAAATTGTAATTGACTACCATAATAACAGTCCTACGGGCTTTATTTTTCCTTGAAAATATTATTAGGAATAGAAAAGAGAATTCATCTTCAGTATTTGATTTTCCTTTCTCAAAGAGGTGATGCAAATATTATTAAGCAACTTATTTATTATTCTTAAGACCAAATATACGATTTAGGAAAGTAGTTAATTCCTTACGACATTGAAAAAAAATTACCATAAAAAAAGCCTGTCTATCTTGCGATAAACAGGCTTTATAAATTGGCGACGACCTACTCTCCCACAGTACGCAGTACCATCGGCGCTAGTGGGCTTAACTTCTCTGTTCGGTATGGGAAGAGGTGGAACCCCACTGCTATAATCACCTAAAGTCTTTCGGTTCTTCAACCGTATACTAAATGACACACTGATATAATCTTTTTTCATTTCCCTGCTTTAAAGAAGCTTTCGGGTAATTAGTACTACTCGGCTTTGACGTTACCGCCTTTACACCTGTAGCCTATCAACGTCGTAATCTCCAACGACCCTCAATGGAAACCTTATCTTGAGGCGAGCTTCGTGCTTAGATGCTTTCAGCACTTATCTCTTCCGAACTTAGCTACCCTGCGATGCAGCTGGCGCCACAACAGGTAAACCAGTGGTTCGTCCAACACGGTCCTCTCGTACTAGTGTCAGGCCCTCGCAAGTTTCCTACGCCCACAACAGATAGGGACCGAACTGTCTCACGACGTTCTGAACCCAGCTCGCGTGCCACTTTAATGGGCGAACAGCCCAACCCTTGGGACCTTCTCCAGCCCCAGGATGTGACGAGCCGACATCGAGGTGCCAAACCGCCCCGTCGATATGAGCTCTTGGGGGCGATAAGCCTGTTATCCCCGGAGTACCTTTTATCCTTTGAGCGACGGCAATTCCATTATCTACCGCCGGATCACTATGTCCTACTTTCGTACCTGGTCGACTTGTCAGTCTCACAGTAAAGCTCCCTTGTGCCATTACACGCTACGCATGATTACCAAACATGCTGAGGGAACCTTTGAAAGCCTCCGTTACGCTTTTGGAGGCGACCACCCCAGTCAAACTACCCGCCTACCACTGTCCCCAGATTGCTCAGGGTTAGATTCCAACTAAACAAAGGGTCGTATTTCAAGGTTGACTCCACAACTCCTAGCGAAGCCGCTTCAATGTCTCCGACCTATCCTACACATCGTTTAGCCAAAACCAATGATAAGTTATAGTAAAGGTTCACGGGGTCTTTCCGTCCCGTTGCGGGTAACCGGCATCTTCACCGATACTTCAATTTCACCGAGCTCATGGCTGAGACAGTACCCAAATCGTTACACCATTCGTGCAGGTCGGAACTTACCCGACAAGGAATTTCGCTACCTTAGGACCGTTATAGTTACGGCCGCCGTTTACCGGGGCTTCAATTCAACGCTTCTCCGAAGATGACGCCTCCTCTTAACCTTCCGGCACCGGGCAGGTGTCAGGCCCTATACTTAATCTTTCGATTTTGCAGAGCCCTGTGTTTTTGGTAAACAGTCGTTTGGGTCTTTTCACTGCGTCCCACATTACTGTGGGAGACCTTTCTCCCGAAGTTACAGGTCTATTTTGCCTAGTTCCTTAGCCATGAATCACTCGAGCGCCTTAGGATACTCTCCTCGACTACCTGTGTCGGTTTACGGTACGGGCCCTATACTCGCTTTTCTTGGAAGAAACTGCTTATCTTCGCTTCGGCCGAAGCCTAGGCTCAACGTGGATGTCCGTCACCACGTAGATATCTGATCTCTCCGTCACTTTTATTGTATAGGTGGTACTGGAATATTAACCAGTTTGCCATCGGCTGCCCCCTTCGGGTACGCCTTAGGTCCCGACTAACCCTGATCCGATTAGCGTTGATCAGGAATCCTTAGTCTTGCGGCGATACAGTTTCTCACTGTATTTGTCGTTACTTATGCCTACATTTGCTTTTCCAAAAACTCCACAATGCCTCGCAGCACTGCTTCTGCGTCGTTGGAATGCTCCCCTACCGCTCAATACGATAGTATTAAACCCATAGCTTCGGTAATAGTCTTATGCCCGATTATCATCCATGCCCGACGGCTCGACTAGTGAGCTGTTACGCACTCGTTAAATGAATGGCTGCTTCCAAGCCAACATCCTAGCTGTCTCTGCTATCAGACCGCGTTTGTTCAACTTAGACTATATTTAGGGACCTTAGCTGATGGTCCGGGTTCTTTCCCTTTAGGCTATGGACCTTAGCACCCATAGCCTCACTCATGTCAATCATGTAATAGCATTCGGAGTTTATCAAGGGTTGGTAGGCGGTGAAGCCCCCTAGCCTTATCAGTAGCTCTACCTCTATTACACTAAAACATGGCTGCACCTAAATGCATTTCGGGGAGTACGAGATATTTCCAGGTTTGATTGGCCTTTCACCCCTATCCTCAACTCATCCAAAAACTTTTCAACGTTTCCTGGTTCGGTCCTCCATGACGTTTCACCGTCACTTCAACCTGGTCAAGGATAGATCACTCTGGTTTCGCGTCTGCCAACATTAACTAAATCGCCCTATTCAGACTCGCTTTCGCTTCGGTTGCTGAGCTGAACTCATTAACCTCGCTAATATCGACAACTCGTAGGCTCATTATGCAAAAGGCACGCCGTCACACCTTATAGATGCTCCGACCGCTTGTAAGCGCACGGTTTCAGGTACTATTTCACTCTTCTGTTCGAAGTGCTTTTCACCTTTCCCTCACGGTACTGGTTCACTATCGGTCTCTCAGGAGTATTTAGCCTTGGCGGATGGTCCCGCCGGATTCAGTCAGGGTTTCTCGTGTCCCGACCTACTTAGGATACTACTAAATCCAGTTCTCTTACGTGTACGTGACTTTCACACTCTACGGCCGTTCTTTCCAAAACGTTCCACTTCAATTACCTTCTTATATTGTAGTCCTGCAACCCCATCTATGCCGAAACATAAATGGTTTAGGCTTTTTCCCGTTCGCTCGCCACTACTTGGGAAATCACTATTGTTTTCTTTTCCTCCGGTTACTTAGATGTTTCAGTTCACCGGGTTAGCTTTCCTTGCGGAATATCCCGATAAATCGGGATGGGTTGCCCCATTCGGATATCTGCGTGTCAATGGTTATTTGCACCTCTACGCAGCTTTTCGCAGCTTATCACGTCCTTCTTCGCCTCTGAGAGCCTAGGCATCCACCATGCGCCCTTATTTTGCTTCTTTAAAATTTCTTTTAATCTTGCTCGAGATTATATCAGCATGTCAAAGATCTTACTTCTCTTTCGAGAATCGTGGAGAATAAAGGTGTCGAACCATTCTTTGGACCCTAATGTCTATTCTCCTTTTCTTGTAGTCCCGCCCCGACTTGAACGGGGGACCTCTACATTATCAGTGTAGCGCTCTAACCAGCTGAGCTACGGGACTGTCATTATGAAGTCCCTTCACTAATTATGTGTTGTGGGTGTCGCTCTAATCCCGAAACAATCAAAATCTTCGATTTTGCTCTGTTTCGAGGACTCTCGATTTTTATTCAAAAGCAAAGCTCTTGGAAAAATCGGAGCCAGCTGAGCTACGGGACTCTCTAAACTAGCCCCGGCCCTTGGCACTTAATGACAGCTGTGGGACCTGTAATATCTAAAATAAAGGTACAAACCCTGTGTTTCTCACAGTTCTTTCTTCTTCTAGGATCAACCTCTCCAGAAAGGAGGTGTTCCAGCCACACCTTCCGGTACGGCTACCTTGTTACGACTTAGCCCCAGTCATTTGTTTTACCCTAGGTCGCTCCTTGCGGTTACGAACTTCAGGCACCCCAAACTTCCATGGCTTGACGGGCGGTGTGTACAAGGCCCGGGAACGTATTCACCGCGCCATGGCTGATGCGCGATTACTAGCGAATCCACCTTCATGGAGTCGGGTTGCAGACTCCAATCCGAACTGAGACCGGCTTTTGAGATTAGCTCCATATTGCTATGTGGCTGCCCGTTGTACCGGCCATTGTAACACGTGTGTAGCCCTGGACATAAGGGCCGTGCTGATTTGACGTCATCCCCACCTTCCTCACGGTTTACACCGGCAGTTTCG